>CAZMAP010000014.1:8932-14113 GCA_964564385.1 uncultured Candidatus Saccharibacteria bacterium
CTACGGGTATGACGCGCAAGGCAACCCAAACCCTCACCGAGGTATCGATTTTCAAGCCTCAGTAGGAACTCCGTTGCTTGCATCAGCCGCTGGAACCGTTCGCGATGCTGTTGACATGGATAAAACTCCAGGTTGTTATTCGTATGGTAAATGGGTGCTTATAGATCACGACAACGGACTCTCAACACTCTATGCGCATTTGTCGGTCTTCAATGTGAGCGCCGGAGATTCCGTTGCACAAGGTGAGATCATCGGTTACTCAGGTCAAAGCGGCTATGCAACAGGACCGCACCTACACTTTTCGGTCTTCGACCGCGACGCAGTCAAAGTATCTCCGTTCTCGTGGAGCAACGGCTGTAAGAATGCAAAGGTCCCATATGCGCCTTATGAAGCGTATCTGAATCCGCTATCGTACCTGCCGGAATAAGTTTATAAGTTCGTTAGTTGATTGGTTTATTGGTTATATAATGAATCGACTAAACAACCAACAAACCAATGAACCAAAAAACTCAATCCCAAGGCTTCATCAAATTGATCATTCTCATCGTGATCGGTTTGATTATCCTCGGATACTTTGGTCTGAACATCAAAGAAATCTTGGCCTCACCGGTTGTCAAATAAAACCTCGCATATGCTTGGGAACTCGCTAAGCACATCTGGAACACGTGGCTCGCAGGACCCGCACAGTGGATTTGGGAACACATATTGAAGTTCCTGTGGGAACTTTTCCTAAATGGTCTTAACGGACTCAAGAACGGTGAAGGACCCGCATCATTGATGCAGCAGTAGGCTTACCCAAATCAAATGTTTGTGACAAAAACCCCTTCACTGGGGTTTTTGTTTTTGAATAAAAGAAAAATAAGTTTTCTTTTTTAAGACGTCCGACTCCCCCATGATTTTTGATTTTTGTGGGGGAGAGGGTGAGTCACAAAACCCTTAAGGACATCACAAAGAATCCGTGGTTCAAAAGAGGGAGACTGATGGCGATACAAGGATGGTATGTACCTTGTCCCACAGAACCTGAAGCCAATTGGTCAATCCAAGAGGATTAAAGGGCCAATGTGTTGAATACAAAAACCCTTTATTCTACATACAACCATGTCGCAAAAGATATATTGTGCGACAGGTATCTATTTCAAGAGCCCAATACCCCAACACCACAGAATTGATTATTTGCAATTCCCCGCCCGTGTATATCCTGCCGCCTGTGCAGATGACTCAGACTCGAACCATATCTTATTCTCATCTTTGATGGACCTAGCTCCAGGACATCGGGGAAGGTGATACTTGGATCCATTCTTGGATGCGACAACAGAACCCTCAGGTCGAGGAGATGCCTCTGTCCCCTCTTCCCTGTCCTGAGCCTCTTGAGGACGGCAGGCGAACCGATCTTGAGCATCTTTAAAAACATCTCTAATCTCCACAGAAGATGCACCAACCAGACTCTGCCCGGGGCTCACAGAGAGTCTTCCAAGAGACCACGAGCCCAAGGCAAGACCAAGGACTATAAGTGACCAGAATACCTGCTGTGGAATGTCCTCATCCTTAGCAGCGGCCTTTATCTGTAGTAAAACGTCTCGGCAGGCCATCTTGCCCTGTTTGGCCGTTTGTGCTATTCTAGAACCCACGTCAGCAGCGATTCGGGCGAGCATCCCCCAAGGATAGAAGCCTGCTATCAATACAAGATAAAATTTTATGGCACATAGAAAAGCCGGAGGTACAGCACGAAACTTGAGAGACTCACAGCCGAAATTCCTCGGTGTGAAGCTCTCTGACGGTCAAAAAGCATCAGCAGGCGCAATCATCATTCGCCAGCGTGGTACTCGAGTTCTCCCAGGCACCAACGTCGGTATGGGCAAGGACCACACCCTCTTTGCACTTGTCCCCGGAACAGTATCGTTCGGCACAAAGCGCAAAATTCGCTACGACGGTACGAAGCTCGTCAAAAAGATCGTCCACGTAAAATAAATCTTATACATAATAAAAACACTCTCCAATCTGGAGAGTGTTTTTATTTTAATCTTCGCGTTCCACAAGCACTGTGAGCTTTCCCTTCTTTGTTTTCCAAACAAGATCAATTTCGTATGTTCCGAGAGCCTTGATGTGATCGATGTGGAACAAGTCTTCGGGAAGAGACGCGCCAAGCTGGTCGTAGACGGCAGCGCTAATTGCATCAGCATGAAGACCGGCAAAAAGATGTCCTTCGTCGCTAGCCTTGCGACGAATAGTGATGGTCTTTCCGTCGGCGGACGTGATACTTGCAACAATCTTGGATTCCTCGGCTTTCATGCCATGTTCCATTTTTGCCTGTTTGATCTCGAGCTCCTTTTTGGCGCTCACTGTGGCAGCCTTAGCCAAACCTCGAGGAATAAGGAAATTGACTGCATATCCTTCGGAAACAGTCACCGCCTGAAAGCGTTTGCCGACCTTTGGAACGTCTTGTAAGAGGATTATCTCCATGGGAGAAAGAATACTACGGCACCCAAGCAAAAACAATCGGAGCTAGCGGGCGAGGATATCTTTGACCGCCGCATCAAGTTGAGGATCTAGTCCAGCAGCAACGTCTTCGGGAGTGCGGTCAACGACGATATCCGGCGTTAGGCCTTCTTTTGAGATGGATATCCCTCCGGGAGTAAGCCACTGAGCAACCGTCAATTTGAGAGACGTATCTCCCGTGATTGGGATAAGTTCCTGCACTGAGCCCTTGCCAAACGTCTGTGAGCCAACAAGCGTCGCAATGTGGTTTTCTTGGAGAGCGCCCGCAAGAATCTCTGAGGCTGATGCGGAACCGTGGTCGACAAGCACCACCATTTTGAGAGGTTTGTTGGCGTGCGCGTATCCTCTGCTTCGATAGACGGTTTCTTCGGCCCCATCGACAGCCTCACGAACAACCACCTCGCCTTTGGGAAGGAAATAACTTGCAATCGAAACAGCGGCGTCAAGAAACCCTCCGGGATTACCGCGAACATCGATGATGAGTTTGTCAGTTTTTGTGGCCGAGAATTCTTTGATTGCTTTTCTAAATTCACCGGCGGCATGAGCATCAAAGTTATAGAGTGAGATGACAAAAATACCGTCGGAACGAAGTTGTGTGTTGAGCGTTGGTACAACAATATCTTCTCGGACAATTGTTTTATCCCAGGGTTCGGTATCACCCTCACGGAAAAAGGTGATAGTTACCGATGTACCCGGCTCCCCACGAATGAGATCTACCGCCTCATCCACAGTGAGACCATTTGTCGTCGTCGTACCAATTTGAACAATCATATCTCCCGCACGAACACCCGCGCGCTCAGCAGGAGTACCCTTGAGAGGGGCAATAACCACGAGAGCCTCCCCCCGCCTCCCTATCTCCATACCAACACCTCCAAAACTTCCACCAATCAACTCACCGAAGGCCTCATTGTCTTCGGGAGGAAGAAAAACGGTATATGGATCGCCAAGAGAGTCCGCGAGGCCCTGAATGGCACCCCATACCTTGGTTTGAGGGTCAACAACGTCCGTACCCGCATATTTTTCATTGATGGTATTCCACGCGTCCCAAAAAGGTTGGAAATCGACGTTTTCTGTTGTGCTTGCGTTTTCGGTGTTGTAGACGCCACTCACAAGCTCACTCGGCAAAACCGATTGGCGGCCGGCAAAAAATCCGAGACCGAGCAATATAAGAGCACCGATGATGATACGTGGCTTCATGGCGTCCCAGTATCGCATGAAGTAGAATAGAGACACAATGCTTTTGTTCTACAACACACTTGGGAAAAAGAAAGAGGCGTTCACACCACGTATTGCCGGAAAAGTCGGGATGTACAACTGCGGGCCAACGGTCTACGACTATGTTCATATCGGCAACCTTCGTGCACTCATATTTGCAGATATCCTCCGTCGAACACTCGAACGAAACGGCTACGAAGTGAATCAAGTGATGAACATCACTGATGTCGGGCATCTCACGTCGGACGCTGACGCTGGTGAAGACAAGATGATGAAAGGTCTCAAGCGCGAAGGTCTCCCCGTCTCGCTTGAAGGCATGCACGAACTCGCCGACCGCTATATCGATGCATTCATGAAGGATGTGTCAGCAGTCAATTCGTATGTTCCGACAACAATGCCACGTGCGAGCGAACACATCGCCGAACAGATAGATCTCATCAAGCGCCTTGAAGCAAAAGGACTCACATATACCACAAGTGACGGTCTCTATTTCTCTACAAAGGACTACCCCGCGTATGGAAAGCTTGGTGGTATTTCCGAAACTGAAACATCAAACGAACATACGCGTATCACCGAAAACAACGAGAAACGCGATGCGCGCGATTTTGCATTGTGGAAGTTCAACGACGACCTTGGATGGGAAAGCCCGTGGGGCAAAGGATTCCCGGGCTGGCACATCGAGTGCTCTGCGATGAGCATGAAATACCTCGGTGAAAGCTTCGACATCCACACCGGTGGTATCGAACACATCGCCGTCCACCACAATGACGAAATCGCCCAAGCTGAAGCTGCCACCGGAAAGCCTTTTTCTCGCTTTTGGATGCACAACGACCACGTGCATGTGGAGAATCGCAAAATGGCCAAATCGGAAGGTACCGGCTTCACTCGAAAAGATCTTGAGGAACGTGGCATCACTCCCCTCTCCTATCGATATTTCGTGCTCACCGCGCACTACCGAAGTACACTCAACTTCACCTGGGAAGCCGTCGAAGGCGCGCAAGCCGCACTCAATCGTTTGCGTGCACGCCTTGCCGAGCTCCCCGAAGGAGGCACAGTTGATAAAGACTATCGAACTCGCTTTGATGAAGCTATCAATGACGACCTCGGAACACCCCAAGCACTTGCCCTTGTGTGGGAAGCCCTCAAAGATGCGTCTCTCTCTGATGCAGATAAGAAAGCGACTATTCTCTCATTTGATGATGTGCTTGGCCTTAAGCTCAACGAAATCCCGACCCTTGAGATTCCTCCCGACGTTTTGGAGCTAGCCAAAAAGCGCGAAACCGCTCGCCTCGCACAAGACTGGGCAACATCTGATGCGCTCCGAAAAGAGTTGCAGGATCTTGGGTTTGATATCGAAGACACGGCTTCAGGACCACGAATCGTCAAGCGCTAAAACCCTTTCGCTCCCCCCTCCAAGGAGCACGCGGTCTCGCTTGCTAGCTCGCCGCTCGACTCGCGCCAGTCGCGCTC
>CAZMAP010000015.1:0-6024 GCA_964564385.1 uncultured Candidatus Saccharibacteria bacterium
CGGGACGGCCTTTGACTCTTTTTGGACTGATTCCTCATCAAAACGGTGGCCCATGAGGCGCTTGATGCCGTAGATGGTGTTCTTTGGGTTGGTCACAGCCTGTCGACGTGCAATGAGGCCGACCAAACGATCGCCAGTTTTGCCGATGGCAACGACCGAAGGTGTTGTGCGTGCTCCCTCGTTGTTTTCGATGATTTTAGCTTCTCCGCCTTCCATCACTGCCATCGCGGAGTTGGTTGTTCCCAAGTCGATTCCAAGAATTTTTGTCATATGGTTGTTGATGAAGGTTATTAAAAATAATTTCGTGCCGATATTCTACTCCTCAAAATGTCCGACGTGAACCCTTGCCGGTCGCACGATCGTTCCGCCAATCTTATATCCTTTTTGGATGACGGCGACGACCTTACCATCGTCGGCCTTGTCTGTGACTGGAACTGCCACGATTGATTCATGTTCGTGAGGATTGAATGCTTGGCCTTCGGGTGAGAACACTTCGAGGCCGCGCTCACGAAGAACACCCAAGAGTTGCTGGTGGATATAGGTGACGCCGTCACGCCAGTTCTTTGGAGCCGATTCCCATGCTTCTTTATTACCAAAAGCGAGGTCAAAGCTGTCCAAGACAGGCAAAAGCTCCTCGATAAACGTCGAGATGATGCGGTTCGTGCTTCCCTTCTTATCTTCTTCGACGCTGCGTTTGTAGTTTACCAAGTCGGCCTGAGCGCGTTGCCACCCTTCGAGGTATTTTTGCTTCTCAACGTTGGCATCATGAAGCTCAGCACGAAGCTTGGTATCGCTTTTGCCGATAGGACGTGTTTCTGTCTCTTCAGACACAATCTCGACGTCGTCACTGTTGTCGGGTTGGTGTTTGTGAGGCATAGATTATGAACTTACAGCTAACAGCCTACAGCTTACTGCAAATACCGAATCAAATCGCTGTGGGCTGTAAGCTGTCGGCGTCTACTAACGCTTTGCCCACTGAGGAGACTTGCGGGCCTTCTTGAGACCTGGTTTCTTTCGCTCAACCTTACGTGGGTCACGCATGAGGTACCCTGCCGGCTTGAGCGTCGAACGGAAGTCCTTGTCGGAGATGATGAGTGCGCGTGCGATACCAAGACGAATCGCTTCTGCTTGTGCGTGAATACCACCGCCTTTTGTTTGGACGGTGACGGTTGCCCCGTCGGTCTTTGTCGCTACAAGCGATTCGCGAGCGACTTTTTGGTGTTCGGCTAGAGGAAAATATTCGTCGAGGGGCTTATCGTTGACGGTGAATGAGGCTTTGCTGCCGCCGAGTGTCAGACGTACGCGTGCAACTGCTGTCTTACGACGTCCGACTGCCTCGATGTATTTTTTGGTTGCTGTTGCCATGGTTGAGTTTGTTGGTTTATTAGTTCATTGGTTAGTTAGTTTTGTTTTTGAACCAAAGAACTAACAAACTGATAAACTTTGAATACTAGTCTTCGATAGTGAGCTTCTTGAGCATCTGTGGGCGGAGTTTATTGCCCGGAAGCATGCCACGCACTGCTGTTCGGAGCGCATCTTTGTATCCCTTGCGCTTGACGAGTGTGTCCATGCGCTCGGTTTTGAGACCGCCCGGATAGCCAGTGTAGTGGATGTACTCTTTTGTTGCGAGTTTTCGTTCGTCGATATCCATCTTGCTGGCATTCACGACCTTGATTTCGCGATCTGGAATCTTGTTGCGTTGATAATCGGTAGTGTCTTTGCCCATGAGCAAAACAGCGATTTCGCTTGCAAGACGTCCGAGTTTTTTGTTGTGTGCGTCGAGGGTGATCATATGTTTAGACAAATTCGATGACTGCCTGCGGAGCCGCATCGCTCGAGCGAATGTTCGTTTTGGTGATACGGAGATACCCGCCGGCCCTATCTTGGTATTTTGGAGCAAGCGTGTCAATGAGCTTTGCCGCAACACGCTCATCTTCTGTTCCTAGTCGCGAGACAATGAGACGTCGATTTGCGAGCGTGGGGTTCTTGGCTCGTGTAACGAGCTTTTCCACATATGGACGAAGTTCCTTTGCGCGCGGAACGGTTGTTTTGATTTTGCCACGAAGAATGAGCGCCTGGGCAAGCGAGTTGATGAACGCTTTGCGCTGATTTGCTGGTCGGCCGAATTTTCTGTTGGCGTTGCTGTGTCGCATGGTAGTTTGTAAGTTTGTTGGTTTGTTAGTTCATTAGTTTTAAATCAACAAACCAATGAACTAAGGCGGTGTAGCTCCTAACTTTTCAAGGTAATGCCGTAGTTAGCGAGTGCACGACGAATTTCTTGAACACCCTTCTCGCCCAAGCCTTCAACCTCGAAGAGGTCCTCTTCTTTCTTTCGGACGAGACCGCCGACAGTTCTGATGTTTGCTTCTGTGAGGGCGTTTTCTGTTCGTGTTGAGAGACCGAGCGTTTCGATGCGTGTTTTCAAAAATTCTTTTGATGACTCATCTGTTTCAGCTGACATGTCATCATGCGCTGGCGCTTCGTTTGGTGTGGGTGCCTCCGCAACCGTTTCGGGCTCTTCAAATCCAACAATAGCCTTGAGTTGCATGATCATGATGCGAATCGCTTCTTCGAGTGCCGCTCGAGGTGTGAGTGTGCCGTCAGTTTCGATGAAGAGCTTGAGACGATTGAAATCCGTGCGGTCGCCGACGCGCATGTTTTCGACCTCGTAGGTCACGCGACGGATTGGAGTGAATACTGCATCGACAGCAATGGTGCCAACATCAACTTTCTCTTTGTGGTGCACTTCCTTTGGAACATAGCCAAGGCCTTTTTCGACGGTAATTTCGAGATCGAGTGTGGTTTTGCCGGTGAGTTCTGCAATGTAGGCGTCTGGAGTGAGGATGCGCACTTGTCCTGGCACCGTGAGATCTGCGGCGGTAACGATTTTTGGTCCTTTTGCCGAGAGCGTTACCGTCTGTGGTTCATCACCAACGAGCTCGAAGCGAATCTGTTTGAGATTCAAAAGAATAAGAACGACATCTTCTTTGACGTTCTCAATGGTTGAAAATTCGTGCTGAACACCACCGATTTTGACTGAGGTGATAGATGCGCCGGGGATCGACGAAAGAACGATGCGCCGGAGCGAGTTGCCCAATGTGTGACCGTATCCCGGGTAGAGATTATCGATCTGATACATGCCTGCGTTGCCCTTTTCGCTCACGATCTTGGGCTGAGACGGTAGATGAATTGCGTGTTCCATAACTCAATCGTTGTTTTACGCTACTTTTAACGTGAATAAAATTCGACGACTGCTGCAAAATTGAATGCCGAAGGGATCTCTTCGCTTGCGGGCGTTCCTGAGACCTTCCATCCCTTCCCTTTGTCTTGCTCGACAATCCATGCGGCCTTGCGCGACGAGTCCTTCTTCTCTTCAGTGAAGAGCTTTGATGTCGCACTGCCCTCACGAATACCGATGACATCATTCTTTGAAACGATGTGCGACGGGACATTGATGCGCTTGCCGTTTATTGTGATGTGTCCGTGTGAGACCATCTGTCGTGCTCCGCGGTGGGTGCTTGCAAGACCGATGCGATACACGATGTTGTCGAGGCGCGATTCGAGCGTTGTGTAGAGATTCATGACCGCGTTGCCTGTCTTTGCTTCAGATTCCTTGACGTAACGCTTGAATTGGCGCTCGGGAAGGCCGTAGTAGAGACGGACGCGCTGCTTTTCGCGGAGAGCGACATTGTAAGCAGAGATGTTTTTTCTGCGCTTATCTTTGGCGCCATCTTTTTTGCGTGCTTCGGCTGAAGCAAAACGCTCTGTCTGAGTCTGTTCGAAGACAGCAGGGCCGAGGCGACGTGCGATTTTGAATCGTTTTGGGCGTAGCATGGTTGAGTTATAAGTTTTGAAGTTGGTTTGTTCGTAAGTTTGTGTACTACGAACTCTGTTTTAGACGCGACGTGCCTTCTTCGGCTTGGGGCCGTTGAACGGTACTGGTGTACGGTCTTCGATAAAGGCAATTCCTGCGCCGCTCTTGGCAACAAATGAACGGATGGCCGATTCGCGACCCGAACCAACGCCCTTCACAACGATGCCGACCTCGCGGACTCCGAGGGTTTTGCCGATTTCACCAAGGTGTTCACCCACTTTTGCTGCTGCAAATGGTGTGCCTTTTTTGGCACCTTTGAACCCGAGTGTGCCCGATGAAGACCAGCTGACGAGATTGCCACTCATGTCGGTGAGTGAAACCTTGGTGTTGTTGTATGTTGCTTCGATGTAAACGAGGCCACGGTCGAGCTTTTTGCGCGAAAGGCGCGAGCTTCCTTGTGATGTGCCCTCGCCCTCCCTACCTGCTTTTGATGCTACACGAATCTTTCCCATAGTGTGAAATTACTTGAGTTCAACCTTACGCTTACCGGACCCCATGGTCTTGCGGACATTGCCACGCACAGTGCGTGAGTTTGTCTTGGTGCGCTGCCCACGAACAGGGAGACGGCGGCTGTGGCGCATGCCACGGTATGCCATGATGTCCTTGAGACGTTTGATATTGCTCGAGACTTCGCGCTTGAGATCTCCTTCGAGAACATACCCCTCAAGTGCCTTACGAATTGCTTGTTCTTGGGATTCTGTGAGTGTGCCCGTCTTTGTCTCGGGGTCGACTTTGGCTTCGGTGAGAACCTTGAGCGCGCGCTCGCGACCGATCCCATATACTGCGGTAAGAGCAAACTTGATTCTCTTGCCGTCCGGGAGTGTGATTCCTGCGATTCTCATAAGTTCTTTGGTTTGAAGTTTATTTGTTCGTTAGTTTTCTTCGCTTTACTTTATCAATCAAAGCGAGGTGTGCCACACGAACGTGGTAGTTAGCCTTGGCGTTGTTTATGGCGAGGTGTCGTGCAAATAATGCGGAGACGTCCGTTTCGACGCACCATTTTGCACTGTTTGCACCGTTTTTCGACTGATGATTTGACCTTCATAGGTAACGTTTTTTCAAGAGCACTTATCGTAACATGGACGCGTTAGGGACGCAAGGCCACCTACGACAAACAACCAACGACGGACGGGGATTCTTGGGAGTATCCCCTGTGTGCCGTCTGGTGTCGGTTGGTTGTCGCTCAGAGCCTTCTAACAATCCGTGGTTTGCCACCGTAGGCATCCATAAGGAGTTCGACTGAATCGCCCACAATGACACGAATGCGATGAAGGCGCATTTTTCCTGCCAAATAGGCCATGACGACCCTGGTGTCACCCTCACCGTCTTTTTTGTCGGTGTTTGGTATCTCGACGCGGAAATGCGCATTGGCAAGAGCCTCAATAACATCTCCTTTGACGATATCTCCCTTACGTTCGCGTTCTTCAGGCATGCAGGATAATGGCACTATTGTGCCGCATTTTCAATAGTAACGCTGATATCTTTGACATCATCCGGTAGGGATCGATTCCAGAATGGGCGGACAACAACATCGGCACGTTCGATTCCTGGGTATTCACCAAAGATCGTGGTGGTCATCGAACGGCTTTCGCCCGCGAGTTTTGTTTTGATTTCATCGGCATCGAATGTCCAGACAAGT
Source organism: uncultured Candidatus Saccharibacteria bacterium (assembly GCA_964564385.1). Lineage (GTDB taxonomy): Bacteria > Patescibacteriota > Minisyncoccia > Phycocordibacterales > EsbW-18 > EsbW-18. The sequence goes on from CAZMAP010000015.1 coordinate 5,514, forward strand.
GTTGCGGGTCCTGAGACGCGGATTTCTGTGGATGTTGCCGAGAGGATGTCGAGTGTCGGGTTCGCGGCCGAGAGGCTCAGGGTTGATGCGTCGGTGAATGCTACCGGTTCGCCAGCATATCCCGAGACGCGATCTGTTGCAGTGGCCTTGGCAATGTCGACGGTCGACACTGCGAGGAGTTTTCCTTCACCGCGGACGGTGATGATGACGGAACCGTCTGCGCCTTCGTTGTTGGGGAGGGTCTCATATGAGAACGCACCGATTTCTGGGACGAGCACATACCCTTCTGGAAGAGTCCCGGTTGCTTGTGTGGCGAGTGATTCGGCCAATTCGGATTCAAGCGATGCTACAGCAGCCTCTGTGTCGGCCTCCGATGCGACTTTGACAACACCTTCAAAACCACCAGTCATTGGGGTTTTTGATCGGGCATAGATTTTGGTCACGAGTGGGTCGTTCTTTTCCTTGAAGGTTGCGACGACAAAATCAGAGAGGTCGATGTTGTATTTCTCTC
>CAZMAP010000015.1:6034-11825 GCA_964564385.1 uncultured Candidatus Saccharibacteria bacterium
CTCTCCGGCGGTATCTGCAAAGACCTTTGTTTCGATGCTTCCTGGGGTATCACCCTTTCTTGCGGGTATCGAGATGGATTCGGGGATGCGGTAGATAAGTCCTGATGGGTTTTGAAAACGGGTGTTTTTGATGAATTTCTGGGCAGTGTCAGTGTCGTTGTAGATGACAATCGTTCCCGAAGCTGGTCGGGAGATTGTCTCGGAGCCTGTTGCCTTGACCGTTCGGTTTGCTTCGGCGCTGACGGTCATTACCTCGAGTCCGATGGTGTTGGGAACTGGATCAATTGCTGCTGTAAATACCGTATCGAGATTAACGGCAACTTGTCGAGGGGTAATCGTAATGTTTGCGCCGGCAAAGATTGATCCAATAACGACGAGAATGATGATGAGCGCGACGACGCCACCACCAATCCACCACCATTTTTTTGATGCGTCAGATGAATATCCTCCAATCTTTCCGAACTGTTGTCGTGGGGGCATAGGGGGTGTAGTTGGTTGTTCCGGCATATGAGTATCTGTCTGTTCTTCGATGAGCGCCTTCGGTTTATCGATTGAAATATTGCGTACCGAACGACGTTCCGATTGTTGGATGAGATCTTGCATAGGTCGAAATAACGTTTAATTAAAATTTGATTTTGTTCAACGATCCTAGTTACGGATACAGGCTACAGGTTACAGGATACAGGTTACAGGATATGAGGCATATGTCTACTCGCTTTCCACCAAGGTGAGCAAACGCATCGCTGCCGAACCGGGCGCCGCTCCGGCCGCAACCCGAATGGAAGATCCAAATGAACCTTCCGTGAGCGAGAGTGCTGTGACAATCTGGTTGAAGACTTTCATCGAGATGTCCTGGATAGCCTCAAGCGCTTCCTGTTGAATGCTTGGATCACCAAGCACCACAATGCGTTCGGGCATACCCCGTTCGGTGACGAGTGCCCCGATGCATTCGGCAATTCCTGTTTGCCACGATTCGGTAATACCAACCTCGTGCGGAGCCTGTTGTGCACGCAAAGGTGCCTCATGTACAAGTCGTCCTGTTTTCTTGCTCCACGCTTGATGGAGGTGTGTTGTGCCCTCTGGAAAGGTTATCGAATCGAGGATTGCATCATCGGAGACGAGTGCAAGCTCACTGATGGTGTCGGAAATATGGATGAACAGGAGTGGTCCGTTCTTTTCGTCTGAACGGGCGAGCACTGTTGAGGCAATGAGAGCAATCGAGTGATGAGACGTGTTGTGTGCATGGAACGAACGGGCGACTGTTTCTTCGACTGCATGCTGTACGCCCATGGGGACAGCACTTGCAAAGAGGTTGAGAGAAAGGCGCGTCCCCTTTTTGTTTGTTGGGTCAATCACGCTGTAGCCATTGATGCTCCATCCGGTAGCAAACTGCTCAATACATACCGCATCTTTGTGGAGTTCGGGAATGATGTCGGCGCTGTGTTCTTTGATGAGTGCATCGAGCTCCTTTGGTGAATAGGCTTTTGGCTCTGTGTTTTCGATGGTGATACGACGACCTCGGGACAGATACCATGGAGCCCCATAGACAAATTTGACCGAATCAAAGGATCCTTTGGCCACGCGACGCGAAATGATGTGTGGCAAGGCTTCTTTGGTGACATCAGAACATGTTTCGTCGAGTGCGGTGAGCATTCGAGAGATCAATTGATCCGACGAACCACCCGGTTTGAAAGCTCGTGTGGTTTCATAGACAAGTGTTGGAAGCTTGCCAGTCGAGTGTAATACGATACCCGCGCGAACCGCACCGCTTTCGATGAATACGATGAGCGAACTCGCCTCTTTGTTCTTTGTGCGGGAGAAAAACATCACTACGTATTGTAGCAGAATACTTTTCTGTCAAAACAAAAAGTGTGACTAGCCGATGACCTCGAGCGGATAGAGGTCGTACGCCACTTCTTCGTATGGGTGAACAGATTTCATGGCAGCAATAATCTCCTTTGCCTTTTCTGTGGGGATGATCACCTCAATTCGTTCCTCCTCAACTGCTTCAAATTCGCCAACATTTCCAATGTGAGGATTCGCTCCTACCTCAGGTTTGAACCGTCCAACACCTTTTGAGCTGAAGCTGCAAAAAGAGTAGTTGCCAATCTTTCCCCCACCATGTTCACCAATCACTCGACGTACGTCGTCGGCGTTCTCTGTAGGAACATAGACTACTAGTTTGAGATGTGAGGTCATAGGGATATGAGTGGCGGCTACTCGAGCAGTAAGGATAAAAGCTCTGGGAATTCTTCTGTTTTAAGACTACTGAGAACAAAATGCCCCTTGTTGGTAAATTCCTTAAATTGAATATCTTTCGCTGTAGATTTAAGCATTGCAATGCTTGAAAGTATTTCGGGATCATCGTCGGTTGAATACAGTACAAAAAGTCCTTTGGTTTTTGATACAAGATCAGGATCAATCTCAAAATCAAAAAAGTTCGGGTCAATAACCTTTTTAGGGTCAAGCCAAGGGGCAACCAAAACAACTCGCCCAACTTTTACTTTATTTTCACTCAACCATCTAACGAGAAATCCTCCACCACAACTGTGACCTACCAAGGTGGTGTCTTCGTCTGGGTTGAGGCTTTCTAACAGCTTTTTCCACTCGTCGTAATTTGGCTCATAGAAACCAGGCATTTCCGGTGTCTGAGCTTCGATTCTATTAAGAAGCAGTTGTCTTTGGAGCCACGGCAACCAGTGATCGTTTGATGCGGCGGGACGACTTGTATCAAAAAACTCTGACTTGTCATTATAACCATGAATGATTATCGCTTTTTTCATATTTATGAGAGGATGGCTTTAATCCTCCGCACTCCTGCCGAACTCGCCTCTTCTTTTGAGATTTTGAACGTACCAAGCGCGCTAGTGTTCTCCACATGCGGACCGCCACAGAATTCCATGCTGATAGGGGTGCCGTCGGTGTCGTTGATTGAATAGACTGAAACGATATCAGGATATTTGGTACCGAATTCCATTTCTGCGCCGAGCTTCTCTGCTTCTTCACGAGGCATTTCGCGACGGACAACTGGCAACGCGGCCGTAATCTTTGCATTCACAAAATCTTCGACAGCCTTCTTCTGCTCATCAGTCATCTTTCCTTCGTGAGTGAAGTCAAAACGGAGACGCTCTTCGGTGATGTTGCTGCCCCGCTGCTTTACATTTTCGCCCAATACCATCTTGAGTGCTGCGTTGAGGAGATGTGTGGCGGTGTGGAGGCGAAGTGTCTTTTCGTTGTGGTTTGCAAGACCACCCTTGAACATGCCTGCAGAGGAAGTGCGTGAAAGTTCCTGATGCTCCGTCATTTTCTTCTTAAAATCATCGACGTCAATGGTTTTTCCTTGTTCCTGGGCAAGTTCAATGGTGAGCTCTATTGGAAAACCGTATGTGGTAGCGAGAATAAAGGGGTCTGTTCCCTTCTCAAATTCTTTGAGACCTTGTTCAAGTGTCTTGCGAAACTTCGATTCTTCTTCTGTGAAGATTGTCAGAAGGCTATTTGATGCAAGTTCGGGATATGCATCTGAGTACATCTGTCGAACAAGCTCAAAAAGGTCAGTAAGAGCACCTTCGGGCATGCCGAGAACATCAGAAAAGCGCACTGCTCGACGGATAAGACGACGCAATACATAGCCACGACTCGTGTTTGCAGGCGTCACACCGTCACCAATCATGAACGCTGATGCTCGTATATGATCGGCAACAATACGCTCGGCGCGTTCGTCTTGTTTTGTTGAACGCTTCCGAATATAGGTGATGCTTGGCTCAAAAAGGTCAGTATCGTATGCCGTCGTCTTCTTTTGCATCACTGCAGCAATGCGTTCAAGACCGGCGCCAGTGTCGACGTTCTTTTGTGCGAGTTTGCCGATGACTTTGCCGTCCTTCTTTTCATACTCCATGAAAACGTCGTTCCAGATCTCGATGATGTCCTCACGTTCTTGTGCAACAAGGAACTCTTCTTTTGAAAGATCACCAATGCCCTTTTCGGTCATATCATAAAACATCTCTGTATCAGGTCCACAGGGTCCGTTGTCGCCGGGACTCCACCAGTTATCGTCAGCGCCGAGAAAATAGATTCGATTTTCGGGAATGCCGAGCGATTTCCAGATTTCAGGGGATTCGTCATCGCGCGGAGCATTCTCATCACCTTCGAAACAGGTTACGTAGAGTCTATTGGAGTCGAGACCAAGGCCCTCTTCGTGTGATGTGAGAAATTCGTAGCTCCATGAGATTGCTTCTTGCTTGAAGTATGAACCAAGCGACCAGTTGCCCATCATTTGGAAGAATGAAAGGTGCCGACGGTCGCCGATATCATCAAGATCACCAGTACGAACACACTTTTGGATGTTCACGAGTTTGTCTCCGGCCGGATGCTTTTGTCCCAAGAGATATGGGACAAGTGGCTGCATGCCTGCGGTGTTAAAAAGAACCGAGGGATCGTTCTGTGGCACGAGTGAAGCACTTGGGAGCACAGCGTGTCCACGTTTTTCAAAGAATGCGAGGAATCGTTTTCGAATCTCGGATGATTGCATATTAGATTTTCAAAAGCTTTTTGAGGCGTGTGGCGTCTTTGGTGGGCCCGACCACAGCGAGGTTCATTTTAGCATCGACAAAGATATCTCGCGCGACCTTTTGAAGGTCTTCGGGAGTGATGGTGCGAAGGCGTTTGATGGCTTGTTCTGGTGTCTCAAGCTTGTGTCGAATTAACTCATCAACACCATACCAGTCTGCAACGGCATCAGATGATTCAAGCCCCATCTCAACACCGCCAATAAAAATCTCTTTTGCCTTGTTGAGTTCTTTGAGTGGGACGAGCTCGTCACGGAGCTTGCGAATTTCATTGAGAATCACTCCAACGACTTCCTCGAGACGCTTGTTGTCGACCCCGGCGCGGATTTTGAACGCGCCAACATCGGTCTGTGCACCATGACCACTACCAACGTAGTAGCAAACACCCATTTCTTCACGAAGCTTTTGGAAGAGGCGCGAACTCATACCCTTGCCGAGTACGCCAGCAAGGAGTCCAGCTGCGAGCTCACGTTTGTCGCCCGCCTTGTAGCCACGGAATGCAAATGCAAGGTGGGACTGCTCCGTCTTTTTGTACTCAAGAGCCACGTGGGGATCTTTTTGAGACTCTTTGACGGGAGTTTTCTTGACGGCGCGCTTGGCGGGGAGTTTTTCAAATGCGACTTTTGCGAGTTTGAGCGCATGTGAGACCTTGACTCCACCAGCGATGATGACAAGTGTCTTGGTTGGGGTGTAGTGTGCAGTGCGGTATGTGATGAAATCCTCACGCTTCATGGCGCGAACGTTTTCTCGAGACCCTGTGATGGTTCGCCCTGCAGGCTGATCGCCGTACAGAGTCGTATTGAGCAGTTCACTCACACGCGATGTCGGCTGATCATCATACATATTGATTTCTTCAATGATGACACCCTTCTCTTTTTCGATTTCTGCTTCAGGAAGGAGTGGATCGAGATAGACGTCAGCAATGATGTCGAAGATACGTTCGAAATGCTTTGTTCGTGCTTTTGCCCAGTAACCGGTGTACTCAGTTCCGGTGAAGGCATTGTTGTCGGCCCCAATTGAGTCGAACTCATGCGATATTGTGTGGGCGCTCGGACGCCGTGTCGTCCCTTTGAAAACCATGTGCTCCAAAAAGTGCGAGATACCGTTGATCTTTTTATCTTCGTAGTGCGAGCCGGCTTCGACGAGTACTTGTACGGTAACCGTCGGATTTTCTTTCATTGGCACAACAATGATACGAAGACCGTTTTTGAGTGTTGTTTTATGTG
>CAZMAP010000015.1:11835-13201 GCA_964564385.1 uncultured Candidatus Saccharibacteria bacterium
GTGCGAGTTGTTTGAAATCTTCTTCAAGTGTGGACATCATTGAGCCGTTGTAGAGCGCTGTGGCTGGGTGGTAAAGCGGTATAATCTTCACCTCGCCGTATGACGCTTGGGCAGTATACACGCTGCCATGAGCCTTGCTAATGGGATCTGCCACAATTCCGAAACGTTGGAGGATGTAGACCATCGAAAAGCGCCCGAGTGTTGCAATCACCTTGGGCTGAATGATGTCGATTTGTCTGTCGAGGAATGGAGCGTAGAGGAGAATCTCGTGAGGCGTTGGGTCGCGATTTTCAGGCGGACGATCTTTGACGATGTTTGTTACATAGACATCGGCACGTGAAATACCAACTGAAGCTAGCAATTTGTCGAGCACGCGCCCCGACGCACCACAGAATGGCCTCCCTTGCTCGGCCTCGTTTTTCCCAGGTGCCTCGCCGATAAACATGATACGTGCGTCATGAGTGCCTTCTCCAATCACGGGATGGTACCCGTTTTTTGTGCGGTAATCGTAGAGAGGTGAAGCTGTAAATGCAAGAAGCTTATCTCGCACGGCGCGTAGGTGCTCTGTTTTTTCAGAGATGCTTTGCGTTGTCATGGTGCGATGGTAGCACACCACTAATCAGATTCACTGCACCCAACAAAATCACGCACCAAGGGCATCGAGCTGACTCTGGAGCTCCAGAATAAGCTGTCTCATGAGTGGAATGAGGAGGCGTTTGATTTCTTCAATCTTCTGAGTACGCTCCTCGTCCGTCAGCGTTGGTAGGGTGCTCGGTACAGATTCGGTAAATACAGGGGATGCTGTCGTTGTTGGTGCCGAACGATGTGATGATGAGCGTGTACCACCCACCTCGACGTCATCAGCGGTGAGGGTACAGGCGTATGTGGTGTTGAGAGCCATGGTGAGTGTGCCGTCTGCCGCACAGTCGCCACCCCACGTGGTGTCATAGTCGTCGGGAGACGTCACTGCGAGTGTCTTTGCTCCAACCGTTGTCGTGGTGGCACCACCACTCGTGATGGATACTCCGTCGAGCGTCAGAGGGAAATCCCCCACAAGCGCATCACCGCCATCGTCGTTGGTGACCGTGGTGGTGACGGTGAGGGTTGGTCCAATGTCGTCATTGGTGACGGTACATACATACGTACTTCCCGCCTCCATGGTGATGTCACCGTTTTCGTCACAGTCTCCGCCATATGTGACGGCATACGCAGGGTCTTCTGTTTCGGAGATGGTGTATGAACCTGCTGACAGTGTGGTGGTGGCTACGCCACTGTCGATGGAGACACCGTCAACAAACAACGGAAAGTCCTCGACGGCGAGTGTTCCTCCGTTGTCGTTGGTGACTGTGGTGGTGATGGTGAGGGT
>CAZMAP010000016.1:0-10471 GCA_964564385.1 uncultured Candidatus Saccharibacteria bacterium
TCACGCTGATCCATGTCATAGAACCCCATCTTCTTCTTGTGAAGATATTCGGCGAGGTCTTTGCCCACAAAACGCCAGTGCCACGGCTCAAAAACATAGTAGGCGTTGTTTTCCGGATACGAGAGAACAAACCCGTATTTGTAGGCGTTCGCAAGAAGCCATGCGTATGCGGGAGTTGAATCAAATCCATCGAGCGCACCTTGTGTAGCAACCGTCGTAAAGTCAACCGTCGTCCCGAGCTGGTGCTCCGAATATCCTTGGTCGGCAGAGAATCGATTTGCTGTACCAGAGCCATACGTCACCGAGTAGCTCGACTTGAGTGTCGACTGTTCGCCAAACGAACGATAGGCTGACGCGACACGAAGATCTATCTTGCTATCCTTGGCCTTCCTCAAAAGGTTTTCAAGAAACGGCGACACGCGTTTGTGAATAGTGAGAGCCTTGTCTTCTGGATAGCGGAGATCCTCATCAATCTCACTGAAAGACGACGGTGAATAGTGCTCGTTCAAAAAATACACCTTTGAGTATTTTTGGAGAAGCTCCTGGTCAATCCTGCTGAGTTTTTCTAGGTCATTGAGATCGTCTTCAACATCATCAAGTTGATTCTCAAGATTCACATTCTTTTCCTGTTCAGAATAGAGCGCTTCAGATAGCGTGCGGACCTCTTCGTCTTTTGCTGCACATTGTGTAGAGAGCTGGTTGTACCTGAGTGTCAAATCGGAAAGGTCACCTTGAAGCGCATTGAGATGCACAAAAAGGAATCCGAGTCCCACGACAGCGACAATGCCGAGCGCGACCGATAGTGTTGTGGTATTTTTTTGATGTCCAAGTTGATCTTCCATAGTGCTATGGTACCAGAAAGCTACTTTGCATAGTGCGCCAAAACCGCCTCGAGACCCGCACGGTTCTTCTCCCATTCGATAGTGTTGTGTGTCGAGAGCTCCACGGTGATAGCGGGAATGCCGATTGATGCGAGCCACCCCTCGGCATCACCTGTAACATCATAACTATCGAATGTGTCGATTGCAGGATATCCCGCCGCATCGGCATAGACATTCATGAGCGCCATCGTCTCGGGCAAAATACCGTCTGTACATTCAGACGCATAGACGGCATTCGATTGGCTGTGCAAAAAGATGACCGCGACAGGGTCCTGCTGAGCAACAAGCTCACGAATAGCACGAGCTTCGGGTTCAGAGAACGCCTCCGTGCCAGCAGAAACAACATTACCGCGCCACATGCTCTCGGACTTCCATTTGCAATCGAAATTGCGATTGAGGTCGACGTTGTTTGCGTTGAAACGGCCGAGTGTTTGATCTCCCGTCACCGGCACGTCATCAGACGTAAATCGACCTTCCGTGCCGACAATCTTGAAAACACCATCGGGATTTGCTGACGGAACGATAGTTACCGTGAGATTCGTTGGAACAAGCTCCGGATGAGCCGTAAGATAATCCATCATCTCGTAGGCAAGCACGACACTGTTCCACTCGTACCCTCCGTGAATACCGCCGACAATGAAGAGATGCGTATTCCCCGTTCCGTATGAGGTTGCTTCGATTGAACGACCTTGCACGGACGTTCCAATGACAACAGGCTCAGCAGCTTTGGGCGCTGTATCTACAGGAACAACAACTTCTTCGGGCTTTTCTTTTTGCAGAAGGAAGAAGACACCGAGGCCGATGATGAGGATTCCAACAACGCCAAGAAGAATCTGTTTTGAAGATGGTCGCATTAGTCTGCGATTGATTCCAAGATAGCCTTGATACCCTTCCAGTTTTTGTCCCATTCAGTATTCGTGTGGTCTGTGAGAAGCACGCTGATTGCCGGAATCTTTTCTTTTGCGAGCCAGTTCACCATGTCGCCAGTGATTTCATAGAAATCAAATTCTTTGGATGCCGGGTATCCTGATGCGCTTGCGTACGCGTTTGTAAGTTTGAGTGTCTCAGGAAGAACGCCATCGTGACAGTTGGACGCGTAGACACCGCCCGCTGCGCTGTAGTAGACAACAACTGCCTCAGGATTGTTCTTTTTGACGTAGTCGCGCAGTGCTGTGCTTTCAGCTTCAGAAAAGGCTGCCGTGCCACCGCTCACTGTCTTTTGCTGCCAAACGCCCGATGCCTGCCAATCACAATCAAAGTTACGGTTGAGGTCGACGTTGTTTGCGTTGAAGCGTCCTGGAACCGTTTCGCTTTCGGTTGTAGGTACGTCGGCTTTTGTGAAGCGACCCGATGTTCCAACAACTTTGTTGAGACCATCTGGATTCAAGACTGGGATGACCGTAACCTTTACGCCATCTGGAATCTGGTCTGGGTTTGCTTCCAAGTAGTCCATGAGCTGGTACGAGAGAAGCACCGTGTTCCACTCGTACCCGCCGTGGATACCACCAACAAAAAGAACTTCTTTATCACCTTCACCATAGTGGTACACAGGAATCTCACGTCCCTCTTTGGACATACCAATCGATGTCTCTTCGGTTACCTCGACTGTAGTCGATGTGGTTGTAGTCGCAGGCGTCGTTGTTGCCTGATCTACAGGAGCCTCTCCCGTCTTAGTGCTGACAAAATAAAGACCGAGCCCAATGAGGACGATGACTATGAGGGCGACAATTGTGGTTTTCATACCACCTATTTTACCACACTTTAGGCTTGTCGATGAGGAGATTCGGTGCTCTAAATAAGCCTATTTTTCCATCATGAGCTCTCTGAGCCTCTCCTCTCCAAGTGGTGCGTCACCCTTTGAAATACGAAAGCTCTCACAAATCTCCTTCCAATGGTCCTTGTCGAGAATCCAATTGATTATGAAAACGACGAGCATTGCAATCGCCGCCCCAACGATAGCCATGAGCATGTCTTTTTGTGCATCCCAGATATCTCCCTGGACACCGAGAAACGCGAGACCTGCAACAGGATCGACTTTGAGCGCCGTGAGCCATTCAATGATCTCGTAGAGAGCGGAACCGGCAGCAACAAGGTCGATTGGAAAATAGTATGACCAGATACCTCGCACCTTCGAGAGTCGTATGAGAAGCTCGCGCATCGGGTATGCAAGAAGAAATCCAAAACCAAAGTGTACGAGCCGGTCATACATGTTGCGGCTTGCATCGAACCAATCTTGAAGCATATAACCGAACGGGACTTCGGCATACGTGTAGTGCGACCCAATGACATGAAGCACCATAAAAATCGTTATGAGCGTATACGAGACGTTTGAGAGCTTGAAGTATCTACCAGCGACAAAAATGAGCGGGACAAAGATGAAAACGAGAATGTTCTCGAGCAACCACCCGTCACGATAGAGTGGCGCGACTGCCGCCCAGATCCATACAAGTGCAAAGACAACACACAGAAATAGTTTATATCGGTTCATAGAGTCTACTTTACGGTCGACGCTTCCCCACTGCAAGCATACGACAAACCTTCTCGACTCTCTCACTCCGTTTCTCAGAAGCTTTGACCAAATTTATCCACACCACAAAGTCCCTACGTTCATTGGGCGTAAGGCTTTTCCACTGAGCCTTTGCTTTTGAATTGGCCGCAAGCGCTGTACAAAGATCCTGCGGAACTTTTTCCATGAAATTCTTACAACAAAAAGAAACCAATGATGATGCTGACGATCCACCCGATTGCCGAGAGCGCCCCCGATACAACAAGAAGTCTCCGCTCTGAACCCAAAAGCATCGCGTAGGGCGTCGTTGTCGCTTTGTGCATCAACCGCTCAATGAAGAAACCATTCACAAGAAGTATCGTCACAAATGCGAGTTTGGCGTAAAAGAAAGGATTTTCGAACCACACCGCCCACGAGCGAAGCGTGAGAAGAACACCGGTGACAATGAGAAGTAGGAGGCCCAGGAAAACAAACCGATGGGTCACCACCACCTTTTTGGGATCAAGTGTTTGAGAGCGCCCCGTAAAATACAAGAATCCCATGTGGTCGGCATAGAGAATGACCGGGGCCGTAATGATGAGCGCTATGAGATGAAGGGCAAGAATATCCATGTACCGTAGGGCTTAGTTGGAAAGGACGCCAATCCAATATTTTGCAAGGACGCTTTCCGGACGTGAATCTCCGCCGTGCTGACCCTCAAAGGCCGATGAGCCATCCCCACCACAGATACGTCGAATCTTGCTCGCACCACCGGGGTGCTTGGGGATATAGGCAGTGAGATCATAGACATTGCCGTTGATGATTGACCAACAGCTCGCGTCCGATGCGTGAAGCGCAACATCTGCAGATGTGTAGACACCTTGTGCCGGTTCGGGTGCCGGCGCGGGAGTCGGTGCAGGAGCAGGTGTTGGCGCGGGAGTCGGAGTTGGTTCAGGTACTGGTGCAGGGGTTGGTTCAACAATTGGTTCATCAACACCATCATCTTCTTCGAGTGGCGTTGATGATGTAACCGTGCTGGTTGGTGACGCAGTTTCATCAACAACGGTATCACCATCGAGAACCCTCTTGGCAATCGGTGATACTGATAGATAAAGACCTGCAGCTACAATAAAGATACCGACAACAACAAGGATGAGATTGCGTGTATTCATATGTGCCCTATCATACGACACCACACACCAGCTCGCCAGAGAGATTTTCACATCTTTTTTTCTTTTCGTGAGATGAAAAACACCATCAACGTGTTGGTGCAAATCATCGCAATTGAATGGATGGATGTGGCGATATTGTACGCACCAAGTGAAAACAAGGTAAGCACGTGGCGCAAAACATTCATGCCATACAAAGCTGGCCGTTCGGCCTCGGGGCGCACCCACGTCTTTTGGAGTGTTGGGATGAATGCAATAATATCGATTGCGACAACAATAACCACCGACATCGTCGGGTCTTTGGTGAGCATCCACGGGATAAGACCGAGAAGCGCAGCGGCGAGAAAATAGTGATCCGACGTACGTATCTGATCCCTGCGACCTGCAAAGAAGTCCCGCACCGAGAATCCAAAAATGACAATCGTGAACGCCTCTGCCACGCCGGTCGGGAGAGCACCGATACCAGCACCCTTGATGAGACCGCCAAAAAAGGTTGTCATCGAAACAATAGACCAGATGAGCCACGTATACGGGTGCGGTTTCACACGCCCACGCACAACATCCTTGAGATACGAAAGATTGCCGACAAACGCGAGAATGGATGCAATACCGGCAATAAGAATGCGAATGTCAAACATAGAACGGCAGTACTGTGTAGAAATCACGCATTAAACTCTTGTTTCTCGTCGTGGAGCGATTCCGATGATTCTCCTTCTACGAACATACATTCTCCAAACACTATATGCGATGATTACAATCACCACTGCCGAAACAAAACCATAGAGTGCTGATGCGATTGCAATGTGCTCTTGTCTCACGGTGATACGAACTATAATCTCCTTCGAATCGCTGTCCAAGAAGATAGCCTGCTCGCCAACAAAATTTTCATATGCCACCGTGAGTGTATGCGCACCCGGCTCAATATCATCAAAACGCGCAAAACCATTCGCATCAGTTGTTGCTTGTCGAACACGAGAATGAAGTGTGACCGTTGCACCAACGACGGGCTTTTGGTCTTCGGTCAGCACGTTGACCCGCACCGTGTGCTTGGGTGAAGGTATCGGTGTAGTGCTTGATGCTGTTGATGACGCAACAGACCGCGACGCCGATTCTGGTTCAACTGGAATGATCTCAAACGAAGTGACCGTCAGTATGTTCGAGGCGATACGTGGCATGGTCGATACCGACAGTGTCCGCGACCACGGACCCACCGCACACCTATTCGCAGCGCGAAGTTTTATTGAGTAGCGTGTATCCGATGATAATCCTCCCAGGAGATACGTCTTTGAGAAGATGTCAGCTACCGTTACTTCGCCCCTTTCTCCCCCACCTTCATATTCAACAATGTATCGATTAATAGCTCCAACCGGTCGAGCAAAAGAAAGCAAAACCTTCCCATTGCTCTGAGGGAGTGCAGCATGAAACGTGGGTGCATCATTGAGTGTCTCTCGGCGACAGCTCCCCGACGACCCGCCCGATGATTCCGGAGATGATTCGGGTTCTGGCTCTGGTTCTGGCTCCTCAGGAGCCTGGCCAAAGATACCAAAGACCGAGAAATGGTCAGTCTCGCACGAAACAGAATTCGCCAAGGTATCTATCGAACAGTTTGAAAGCTCGTTCCATGCCCCATCCCAACGCCGTATGACAAGCGTTGATTCATCGAGCAAGGACACCTCATCGTCTCCATAGGTCATAGTGACCACAAGTGGAGCACCAAACCCATGAAGTGCGGTTTGAGGATCACAAAGTGCACCAAGATCATATGTTCTGAGTCCCTCATCGTAATAGTCCGGAAGCCCTGTCTCACCCAAGACATCCGCAGTGTTCAATTTTTTGATTTGGAAATAGGCTTCGCATGTCTCGGTATACGAACTGGGCACCTCCAAAGAAAGCTCCTCTGTGCCCGACCCAATACTCATGAGTTCACCAGTTGCATTGTCGACAATTCCGTCGCTCGCAACTTCGTCTTCAACATCAGCGTCACCTGTACACCCCATAGTCCTAAATGTGCCCGTACTGGTCGCCTGATTACCAACAGAATCATTCGAAGCGAGCCTATAGAAGAACGACGAGCATGAGATGAGATCGACAAGCGTTTCTTCGTGAGAGAGCGTGCGAGGAGCAGTATCTTTTTCGATGGTACTCTCTTCATACTCGCTCGAGAGACCATATTCTACATACGTGCTACTCAAAGCATTTGTGTCCCACGAAAAATGTGCACCATCATCTGTCTCTACAACAGAGACATTGGAAATGACAAAAGAATCATTGTCAGTGACAGAAACATGCGTATCGGCACGTACCACATCGTCATACGAGACATCGTTCGACGAAACACCATACGAAAGTGTTGTTGTTGCAGGACCCTCAAAGGCATCGTCATCAATGGCCGTAACTGTAACAGTAACCGGGGTGTCCCACGATGTTGTGGTGAATGTCACCGTTGAGGTCGAGAGACTCACCCCCGTTGTCATATCGGAAGGCGTGATGGTGACCGTGACGGTGTCGGACGGCTGGTCATCCAGGACTATCGTGTATGAATCAGTTGCACCTCCTTCTGTCACCGAAGTGCTTCCCCCTGACTCAACAATCGTAACCCCCGCATTTGAATATGTGAGAGCAATCGTATCGAGCTCAACGAGTTGAGAACCGTCCGAAGAAAGATACGCGCGAAAAAGAAAGTTGCCAGACCCAACCGGAAAAGATGCGAGAGCGCTTTGTATCTCGGTCGCCGTATTCGATTCGCTATATGTTGCGGTCGTCGTGGCCCAACCCAACGAATACCAATACCACGATTCACCGGCGTCATTGGAGAGTTGATACCGTATCTCACCACCATTCTTTGTGGCAGTTTCGGAGAAACCGGTAAGTCCCGCAAACAAAAGCACATTGTCCACCGATAGCGTCACGGATGGCTGAGTCGCAGGATACCGTGTCTGTTCGGAACCAACCGTCACAGAAGGGCCCGACGATGAGTATTTCCGGACAGTAACATTGTCGATGTCTGCCGA
The DNA here is from genome assembly GCA_964564385.1 of uncultured Candidatus Saccharibacteria bacterium. GTDB lineage: Bacteria > Patescibacteriota > Minisyncoccia > Phycocordibacterales > EsbW-18 > EsbW-18. The sequence continues at coordinate 7,547 of CAZMAP010000016.1, forward strand.
AACGTTGTCGGGAAAACCGTCCCACGACATGATACCGATATCAATCTCTGCGTTGTCTGTGGTAAACGATCCATAGGTGGCAAGCTGTGTCCACGAGCTCCCCGTCCAGTAATATGTCGTGAGTGTCGATCCTGTGCGTTGTATCTTCAATCTGCCACTTGTCGTTGTCGTCGCAGAACTTGTTTGATTCTCCACTGTGGAACCGCCAACCATTATCTGCGAGTTGAACGCACTGTTTGTGCTATTTTTACGCAAAGACACAAATGCACTATCATCATCGTCTACCCAGAAATAGATTCGGACATACGCAGTGTTTTGAGCTGGCGCTGTAAAATTGCTGAAATCGATGGTTGCCTCAAAATCACCGTCAACCGACGATATGCGGTTGATTGCCGTTGACATGCTTTCTGAACTTATCGACGTACCAGCATTTGTGTACATTTGTTGCGACGTCTCAAAGGGTAGTTGCCCCTGACCCGGATGACGCATAAACCATTTGCTCGTATCGACCGTATTGTCGTTGAAATCGTCACTGTGTGCGGCGTCACCTTCGGTGACAAAATTATCCCAGTATGCATTCACATTATCCGGATACGTCCCCCATGAACGCGATCTCACAATGCAACGCATGTTCTCGGTCGTAAAACCACTCACCGTCTTAAGTGATTGGTATGAAGACCCATCCCAACGATATGTGGTGATTGATGTACCGCCACTTCTCACAATGCGCAACTTTCCGCTCGATTGAACAACAGGGCCATAAAATTGATACGAGCCCGTGACACCGCCCTGTACAGTGTTCGAGCTATAGTACATCTGCCCGAGTGCGTTTTTGTCGACACGCACCCACACACGATTATTTGCGTCTGCGTCGCACCAGAATTCGGCAGACGAATAGTCGCCGGCAGCCGAGTTAAAGGAGGTCCAATCAACATGAGTATCAAAATCATCTCCAAGCTCATCCTTGATGCTATATATCGCTGATGCAGATGCCTGGGTCGCCGTCGTGATACTACAGTGCAAGACACCACTACTTTCTGTACACAAATTTGCATCCCCTCGTTCGAAGGTCACATATTTCCATTTATCGTGATCGAAAGATCCATCACCAAAGTCATCAAAAAAATCAAAGACGGAAACACCACTCGAGATTGATGACGCCCCAGAATTACCGTAATAGAGATAGATAGTTGTGGTCGCCGACGATGTAATCGTCGGCACATTGACCCAAAACGTGGCACTCACCGAATCAGTCTTCGATTCAAGATAGTACGACAAAGGCGTTACACCATCACTGTCGGTGAATCGCACATCATCAAAATCAGCCTGCATGTCGGAGTCATAGGAGACAGTGACTTGAACCTGATACTCAGAAAGCGTTGATGCGTTTGCTGTGTTATCAAGAGCAACCGTCTTCCGCCGTGTCCAACTCGAATCAAACCAGTTTGAAGCCTCTTTGAGTTGTGCCTTCCCACCGGAAAACGTCACCAGACCGCCATCAAAAACAAAATCAGCACTATCTGCAAAATCCCATTCCCACGATGCGGCGAGCGACACACGATACAAAGACACCGCGCATAAAATAGCGACACCAACCACCAATAGACCCGAGCGAATCGAGCCCCATGACATATACCCTTTTGTCATATGTGGAAAGACAGCCATTTCTATAATTATACGACATCACACACGCCTTACGATATGGATTATGCACGCCCCCAAGTAGCCACGGTCCTCTTCATCATCTTCTTGATCCAATCATCAACGCCCGAGCACGTACACCACGAGCGCACCGAGGCTCCCCCACCACACAATATCTGACACAATCAGACTCACGGCGATTTTTGTTTGCCACGATGCAGGCAAGAGTTCTCGAGAGTGCCCAGTGCGTTCGCGCTCGAGCAAAAAAGGACTCACCCGAAACGAAAGAAATAATCCGTTGGCAACAAGAACAATCGCCGCAACGGCGTGCACAAGTGGTATGCCCACAAAAGCCTCGTTGCGATACAAGACAAATCCACCACAGACAGCAAGCACCATGCCCGCCCAAATCATTGGCTTTGTCACCTTGTGCGTCCGCGTTGTTGCCTCGGTCCAATAGGGAGATTTTCTTCCGAGAAAGCCATGGATATCGATCACCGTCACTGCACCGAGGCCGATGACGAATCCGGCGATGAAGAGGAAAAGACCAACAACATCAAACCAATTAATTGAGTACATAGATGGCGTAGTTGAGATACGACGCAAAACTCACCCATGCGATATATGGAATAAGAAGATACATCGCCGGTCGTGAGATCTTGTAAAAAAGAATCATCGTGACAACAATCGAAACAAAGAGAAGCACAATGTTCACAAGAGCGAGACCAGGATTTTGCAATCCAAAGAAAACAATCGACCACGTTGCATTGAGCACCAACTGCACACCGTACACCACCAACGCTCGTGTGACATCCTTTCTCTCCTGGCCTTTGTACCACACAAGAAAAGCCGCGATTCCCATCAACAGATAAAGTGTCGTCCACACAGGACCAAACACCCACGACGGAGGGTTAAGCGCGGGTTTTACAAGTGTTGCGTACCACGTGGAAATCGCCGATACGGTAAACACCGAACCGATGGCTCCAGCGAGTTGGGTTACACCGATTGCACCAATCAATCTTAAAACAGTTCGTGTGGTCATAGGTATTGTAAATACGTTTATATCAATGGTGGTGATGCTGTGACTCCCCTCCTTTCAACATAGAGCGCACGAGCACCGCGAGTGCCGTAGTAATCGGCACAGTGAGAATAAGGCCAATGGAACCAACAAGTGTACGGACAATCTCGGTCGTGAGAACCTCTTGATTGATGAGTGCAATCGTCGATGTGTTGGCTTGATAAAAGAGAAGGAGAAGTGGCAATGATGCACCCGCGTAGGCAAAG
>CAZMAP010000016.1:10481-12766 GCA_964564385.1 uncultured Candidatus Saccharibacteria bacterium
GCAAAGACGAGCGTATTGACAAGTGCGCCAACGTGCTCTTTACCCACACGCAACGCCTTACGATACAACTCGCGAGGTGGAATGGTTGGGTCGTGTTCAGTCAGCTCACCAACCACAGCAACCTGCGTGATAGCGATATCATCGAGCACGCCGAGCACACCAATGATAATTGCCGCCAACAAGAGGCCAGTAAAATCAAGCGCACCGTGTGTTGAAACATTGAGATAAATTGATTCATCAGAAGCAAAACCGGTGAGCTGTGTGAAGCCGATAAAGAAACTCGACAACATACCCGTACCAACGACTGCGCTCCACGTACCAACAAGCGCCACAAGCGAACGCATATTCCATCCATGAGTAAACACAATGGCAAAAACAAGAATGCCTCCGGCAATAACAACCGTCGTCAAGACTGGCGGGTAGCCTTGGAGTAAGAGCGGCAACAAAACAAGCACCACGACACCCACGCTAATGAAGAGTGCAACAAGCGATCGAACACCCTGCATTCCGCTCAAAAGGAGCACCCCACCAACAAAGACAAGGCCAAGAATGATGAGTGGAATAGTTCTATCCACTTCTTGCACAGCAAATCGTTCTACCCCATCAACCGTCTTTGTATACACCAAAAAGAATCGATCCCCTTCCTCAAGCTGTACAAAGTCGTTACCAAACGTCACCGTCTCGCCTGCGCGCTCGCCATCAACGAGCACCGCCGTCACGGTCTGCCGATATGTTGTGAGCCCAGTCCACGGCTGGGTCTCGGCCGTAACCTCGGCAATATCAACCACACGTGCACGCCATACCGCCTGCTCGTCACGGTGTAATTCTTGGGCATGTGCCACACCAACAAAAGCTGCGCAAACCACAAGCATCAACAGGAGCCTTTTCATGAAATAAGTATATCAGTCGAACAGCACCGCCACGTAGGACCGAGATTACCACTCAATCTTCTTGCCAAACTCCCAGAAACACCCCGTCTCATTGGTGGTGCTAATGAGATTGTAGATATCCTGCGCGGCTTCTGCTGGTGTCCGAGAGGGTTTTTCCGTCTCGGTTGCAATCGAGTAGCCCATGTCGGTCTGTGTCCACCCGGGCGCTAGTGCAGAGACGATGATCCCCGACGGTTTCAAACGGAAAGCAAGATGTCGCGTATACATATTCAAAGCCGCCTTGGAGATACGATATGCCCCGCACGCCGCATCATCGAATTCGGGCTTGGAAATGACCCCATACCCCGAATTGAGATTAACAATATGGGCACCCCTTTCGAGGAGAGGCACCATACGCTCCGTGAGATCAACGACGCCAACCACATTAATCTCGAGCGTTCTCCTCAATTTCACCGGATCAATGCGTTCATCGTCGGGATCAAGAAGCACCCCCGCATTATTCACCAACACATCGACATGAGGCGAACACTCCCCGATCTGCGCCACGAGGTGTGCAACGCTCTCTGAATCTCCTTGGTCATACTGCAAAGCCGTCAGGTGTTCGTGCTCGACGGGTATAGTCTCCCCAAGATATGTCCCGATTACCCGCCATCCATGATTCAAAAACAATTCGGCAGTCGCCAGTCCGATGCCACGGCTCGCTCCGGTGATGACAATCGTTTTCATAATAGATATTTATTTCCAGTACCATCAAAATGGAGATATAGGGAGTATACCAAAAGAAAAGGGTGCGCCATTACGCGTCACCCCTCCAGGACATCACCACATGGAGCGCCCTGGACACCAACGAGCGTGCCTCACTGGGTACTCTGGCGATAATCTCCTCCGGTGTCATCATCGCCACCGCACTGATCTCGTCTGACTGAAGAACAAACTCCTCGTTTGGACCAATGAGGCCAGGATAATATTTGATGCGACGACGAACCACCTCCCCCCGATGGACGAAGGAATACTCGTGGAGCAAAGGCTCCCCAGGGAGAAGGCACTTTGGTATGATGCCCACCTCTTCATACATCTCCCGAATGGCCGTCGCCCTTTCCGACTCCCCGTCTTTCGGATGTCCCTTCGGGAAATTCCAGTGTCCTTTCCCCTTCGCCTCAAAAACGAGGAGGAAACGCACACCGCCCCCCGAGAAATAAAAGGGGATTATTCCGCACGAAAGATCGCACACCGAGCACCTCCTTGAAGCGAATCAATCTGAAGCGATGATATGACAAAAACGCAATAGTGTCAATCTACCCTCTGAGCGCCGGCAATCGAGTCTCCAACAATAGTTAGAAATGTGTTAAGAACTTGGGGAAGTTCTGTAAACCCATCCGAGATTGAATCTTGATT
>CAZMAP010000017.1:0-11997 GCA_964564385.1 uncultured Candidatus Saccharibacteria bacterium
CCCTTGCACCCCTCCCACCATCCTGCATACTGTGGGTATGACAGCGGCATACTGCTGTCTTATCAAGAGTGTGGGGAGGGAACTAGCCCAATGATCCACCGGCAACCTGCGAAGTAGTTCGTAAGGTGCTCCATCTAGCCCTATTGGGAAAGATGAGGTTAACGCAACTCTTTTCCTTTGTGGGAGGGTTTTTTCTTTTTATTGGATAACCACAACAATTATGTTGCGAACAGCAGAAGCGGTTTCGATGGCACATCCCGACAAGGTGTGTGATCAGATATCAGATGCGATTTTGGATGCGTGCCTTGCGCAGGATTCGACTGCGCGTGTGGCGGTGGAGACGGTGGGTGGACATGGGCTGATTACCATAACGGGCGAGGTAACGACGACGGCTCATGTGAACTTTCGAAAGATTGCTGAGGAAGTGTACCGGGATTGTGGCTATACCGATCCCATCGGGATTGTGGTCAATATTGTGGCGCAGAGCCCCGAGATTGGGAGCGGAGTCGACAAGGACGGGGCGGGGGATCAGGGGATTATGGTTGGGTATGCAACAAGCGAAACGCCCGAGCTCTTGCCCTTGCCGGTGGTGTTGTCACGCAAGTTGGTGCAGGCGATGGGTCGGCATGATGGTAAGGCACAGGTGACGGTTGAGGATGGAAAGGTTGTTTGTGTGCTCACGTCGCTGTGCGAGAGCGGTGATATGAGTGATGTTGCGTTGGAGGAGGCGGTGCGTCGTGAGATTACGCCGTATCTTCCACACGGCGTGCGCGATGTTGCTGATGTGTGGATGCGTAACCCAAATGGCGCGTGGACGATTGGTGGTTTTGACGCAGACACGGGGCTCACGGGGCGAAAGATCGCGGTGGACACGTATGGCCCAACAATCCCTGTGGGAGGTGGAGCGTTCTCGGGCAAGGATGCGACAAAGGTGGATAGGAGCGGGGCATACATCGCTCGTAAAATTGCGTGTGAGTACCTGCGAGCGCGCGGGGCGCGTGAGGTGTTTGTGCACATTGCCTACGCAATCGGCGTTGCCGAACCCTTGATGGCAGTTGCGACGATTGATGGAGTACAAGAAACAATCACGGGATACGATTTGCGCCCTCACGCAATCATCAACGCCCTCGACCTTCGTCGTCCCCAATTTCGCGAAACAGCAAAATACGGCCACTTTGGTAATGGCTTTGCGTGGGATAGAGAATCGCGTCTTCTTGTGTAAAAACGCGTAAAAGCGTATAGTCCAGCACGGATTTGTGCATTGAGAGCAGGATACCTTCAACAACCCCGAGGAGAGAACATGCTACATCGGAGACTGAAGCCGTACATCGGTATCACGGACTTCACCAACGAAACCGAAGTTCGTGCGATGCGAGCGGCGTTTCGCGCCGCTCACTCCGTGGGCGTGGAACCCAAGCGTCAGCTCATGGCTGGTGTGATGATGAGCTTCAAGACGCTCCGCGACCTACCGACGAAGTGGGCGGATGCCTGGCCGCACCGCAGCGTGCTTCGCGACATTTTCCTGCCGCTCGACCAGGTGCTCAACACCCTACACTATGCCGACTTCGACGCCACTACAAGCGAAGACGACATCGTGAATGCGGTGATGCTCTGCGGGCCGCACCTGAACGCCGTGCAGTTCGACATGATCTGGCCGAATCCCGCGCTCCTCGAGACGCTTCATTATCGGGCGCCGCACTACGTTCGTTACATCTTGCAGATCAACGAACGCGCGTTCGAGGAGATCAAGAATGACCCGGACCAACTCCTGCAGCGTCTGGAGCGCTACGCCGGGCTTCATGAGGGCGTCCTGCTCGACAAGAGCATGGGGAAGGGAAAGGGACTTGATGCCCACTGGCTTCTTCCCTTCGTTGAGGCACTCGCGGAATGGCGTTCGGACCTTACAATCGGCGTTGCGGGAGGGCTTGGACCCGACACGCTTGATCTTCTGAATCCGCTCGAACCGTTCTTTTCGATTCTCTCAATTGACGCCCAGGGACAGTTGCGTGGAAGCGGCAACTCCCTCGACCCAATTGATTGGGAGCGCGCTGGAAACTACGTGAGTCGGGCCGTTCGCCATCTTGGGTAATGCTGTTCCTGCTCTTTGTCTTCCGCCTCGACGTACGCCGGGGCGGTTGTTTGTTTGTGTGATGAGTCCCGATTTTGCAACATGCTCGGTTCTTCTCAAAAAGACAGCAAAAGAGCGACTTGTGTTCATGGACACACTTTTATCTCTCGTTTACCGAGTGTGGGTATGATGCGGGGATGGAGCGCCCCAACAATTATGCATTTATCGATAGTCAGAACCTCAATCTTGCCGTCAGAGATCTTGGGTGGGAGCTCGATTTCGCGCGTTTCCGCATTTATCTTGAAGAGAAATATCATGTTAGGAAAGCGTATCTCTTTATAGGATATGTTAGGAAGAATGTAGCGCTCTATCGATCACTTCGAAAAAAGGGTTTTGTCGTAGTGTTCAAACCGACGCTCTGTGGCGCTGATGGAAGGGTAAAGGGGAATTGTGATGCGGAACTCGTCTTGCAGGCGATGATTGACTACGATTCTTACAATCAAGCGATTATTGTCACTGGTGACGGCGATTTCGCATGCCTTGTTCGTTTTCTGGTGCAAAACCGCAAACTCGAGGCGCTCATCGTACCCAATCGACATAAAGCATCTGCGCTTCTTGTGATGAGGATGTTCCGCCCGTTTTTGAGATCGATGAATGACCTTCGGGAGAAGCTAGAATATATAAAAGAAAAGGCCCTTCAAGGACGAAACCTTGAAGGGTGATCTTTTCCGTTCGTGATACGTTTTTAGTATATCCGTATTAGACCTTTCGTCAACCACCGACTTTATCTCCCGTTTATCTCTCAATCCTCAACAATCCCCTTAGTCGCCACACCATTTGCATGCCGGGATAGCCCGCGATACCATGCCACCGGACCTGCATATAAGGAGGTGAGGCGTGCTCGAGCGAATCAAGGTGTGGTGGGAAGGCCGAAAGAAGGTTCGACCCTGCCTCTTGGAGGCGGTGCGGCAGCTTGTGGTGGAGGGGGAGCTCTCATACGGGCTCACCATCCATGACCGAGCGGTGATCTTGGCCGAGACGGACCCGCGTTTCGCGTGGGCACGTTTCTGGCTCGGGAGCGCTGCTTCCGTGTACCCGGTTCTCCGACGTTTGGAGAGCGATGGCCTCCTGGTTTCGTGGACCGACGGGAAACAGCTCCCCAAACGCGGTGGGAGGCCACGGGTCTTCTACAGCCCAACTGCTGGGAACATCTTGCCCCGCGCCTAACCCAATCGGTGCCGGGTGTCGCAACGACCAGCTTCGGCTGGTCGTTTTCTTTATGTTGTTTGTAAGTGGGCTTTGTCATGTGTTAAGGCGGGTAGTACTATGATGGAACCATATGTATGAAAGACCCGAACAGTCACACGAGGGAGGGCAGGAATCTTTGACGGTTGATTCAAATGAATTAAAAAGAAAGTTGGACCGTGCTATCCAATATGGAACGAGAGCTGATCTCGAGGCATTGTTTGATGCCGGAATGAGTGTTGATCAGGTTGATTGGGAAGGGAGAACTGCTATTCAAATGCTCAGTGTTCGCGGAGACAAGTCTGGTGTGGAGATGATGATTGCTCGCGGAGCTGACGTTAATCATGTTTTTATGTATCAAGGGCGGCTCCCTTTTACTGCTCTTGATGGTGCCCGTGAAAAAAACAGGAAGGACATAGAGGAGGTTTTGCTTGCATGCGGGGCCAAAACAGGAAGAGAGATGCGTCAGTGAGGGTGAGGCGGTCGCAGACTAGTGATAATTGCTTTCGACACTATGAAAGACATCACCCTTCAAAAACAGTGGCTGGTAAAGGCTCCACTCGAAGAGGTCTTTCGAGTGATGACCGATTTTGAAAAGTTTCCGGAGCGCTTTCCCAAAGTCGCCGAATCAGTGTGCATCACAAACCGCAACGGCGATTTTCTCGAGATAGATGCGACGGTGAAATCATTTGGCACAAGCTTTCCCGTGAAGATGCGAACGCAAATTCTCTCACAAAGAGGATTTATCTCAGACAACGAGAGCCCAGCGTTCGGCACATCGGGCCACGAAGAGCTGCTGCTCTTGGCGTGTCCCCAAGGAACGGTGGTGAACTACACCTATCGTGTCTCTATCCACAAACTGTGGCTCCGTATCGTTGCCGGGCCGCTTATCGGCTGGTATTCGATGAGGTTTTGGGAGAAGGCGGTTATCGGCGAGCTCAAAAAGATGCTCGAAAAGTAGCTTTTTGGCCGGCACGCCGTGCGTGGTATCATGGTTGTGGACTGAGAGGAGAAATCGATGTTCGTGCTCAACGATGGAGAAATCGAACAACTGAAAAGGAGAGGACTCCTGTTGGGTCTTCTTGGACCTCGGTCCGAGGAGATTCACGTTGAAATTGGTCGAGCCGACAAGGGGCAAAATTCTTGCTCGGCGTCCGACTGTGTCAGGATTGAGGCCGATTCGGTGGGGCATCATGACCCTGTCGAACCGAACAATCCGTAGGATCCTCTCGCTGTACACCACGACCCGCATCAATCAATGCGGGTCGCTTTGCGCGTGCGGTGTCTAGAAGTCAATCGTGGTTTTATTCTTTGATATCGAGCAATTCGCGGAGTCGTGCTTCGTCGAACCCGATGATGACGTCTTCGTGGCCATCTTTTGCAACGGTGATAACAGGAACGCCCATCTGTTGGGTCTTGTCGACCATTACTTTGCGCGCCTCGAGATCAGCACCAACATCGTGGTCGGCAAAAGGAATATTGTGTGCGGCAAAGAAGTCCTTTGCCATGTGGCAGAAGTGGCAGGTGGTGGTTGAGTAGACGGTAACGGTTGGTTGCATGATGGTAGCTTGTGGTCTCGTTAGCTTGTAGTTCGGAAATTGTAATACTTCACGTGTGGTTCTGCAAATAAAGACCACAAATAGGGTTCGTATTGGTTCCCCCTACAAGCTACAAGCTAATGAAGCTACTTAGAGTGTATCCTTCAAGCGGAGCGCCACTGGTAGTGCCGAGATGACGAGCACACCCAGGGCGGGGAAGAGCACGTGGAGTGGGAGTACAAAGAGGAGGAGGCCGGCGATGATGGAGGCGACCACGTAGGCAAAAGGCTCGATGGCGCGCCAAACACTTACCATATCGGCTTCTTCGGGTCCAATGTTCTTGAAGAAGTATGTCTCGTTCATAATCTCGACGCTTGCTGCGCCGATACGGGTGAGGAGGAGTGCCATTGTCCAGACAAAGAAGGCGGGTGTTTTGATGAAGAAGAGTGCGATGGTTGAGATGGCGAGAATCGAAAGGCCGGCGACGAGAATCTCTTTTTCACCGTAGACTTTGTCGGCGAGTGTTCCGAGCGGCAAGGTAAAGAGTGCAAACGGAATCAACATAATCGTGAAGATGACGCCAATCTCTGACCAGGGCATGCCCATGGTGGTGTGGAGGTACAGCGGGCTGTAGATGACCATCCATGCGTAGAAAAAGCGGAGTGTGAAATCGATGTAGGCAATGCGTGCGAGTGCGGGGCGATGGATGAGCTTTTTGAGTGCAGCGAGGAGTGGCGTGGGTTTGTAGACGGGATCCTTGAAGTGTCTGTACGAGAACGAGAGCAAGAAGAGCGCCGGGATGAGAATGGCCGCCGAGAAGAAATACACGCGCGAGTAATTGTTGGTATCACCAAGCAACAGACCAATGAGGAGTGGTGAAAGGATGAGTGCTGCGTTTGCAATGGTGAGAAACGTTCCGCGCACAGTGCCCGACTCGTCATTTTCTGATGTGCTTTCGAGGAACACATCCATATCAACCAAGAGCGCTCGAACGCACGCGGTGTGGACGATGAAGAGAGCAACGATGACGATGGGGTGTGTGGTAATGGCGAGCCCAACTGACGACACGATGCCTGCGGACATCACCGCTGTCGACCAGCGCACATCCCCGACGTTTTTGAGGAAGCGGGGGACGAACGAGAGGACGGCAATGGAGAGGAGTGATGCGAGTGCGTAGATGAATCCAACAGCGCTCGGCCCCCAGGAGCGTTCAAGGACGCTTGAATTGATGTAGAGAACAGAGAAGGAATAACAGGCGAGGAAGAAGTTGAGGAAATACGTGATATGCAACAGGTGGCGCTTGTTCATCGCGGTGAGAGCTTAGTGGTATGGGGTTAATAGTAGCATGGGCCTGGAAGCTGCGAGGTTCTCGGTGTTAAAAAAGAAAGCCGCCATCTTTTGATGGCGGCCCAAAGAACAAAGGAAGAAAAGTAGATGGCTTAGTGGATGGCGCGTTCACGAACCTCGGCGAAGGTGTACTCTTTGAGGAGCTCACCGTTCTCGAAGACCGTGACGAGCTCGTCGGCGAGGCCGAAACGAATTGCCTCTTCTTCGCGGACGGTCCGAAACGTCTTGTCGTCCTTGACGAGGGCAAGACGGCCGGCCTTGGAGCGCTTCGAGTGGTCGGTCACCGGGTCCTTCATGACGTCGTGCCAGAAGCCGGCACGACGGATGGCCGAAGCCTTGAAGGCAAACCGCAGCGTGTCGCGATTGACCTTCTGCAGCAGACCACCACCAGAGCCAAACGTGATGTTGTCGGCCGACCATCCATGCTGCTCCATCGCCTCGAGCACCCGGCGCATCATCGAGAGGTCGATGCCGTCGCCCTGGATGGCGCGCACCTTCGAGTGGAGGATCTTGTAGCTCTTCGTGTTGATGGTGTAGCCGAAGGCGTTGCCGAGGATGTCGAGCACCTTCACGACCACGTCCGGCGGATACCCGCTGTCCGGACGAACAACGAGGACACCGTCGCGCGAGAGCACCTTCTCCCGAAGATCCTTGCCCCAGATCTCGCTACAGGCATGGAAGATGTCGTAGCTGTCGGAGACGGCACCGACGGGGCCGGTCGGGAAGGAGTCGAGCAGGTTCTCGTAGGCGTCCTTCTCGTGCTCCTTGCCCCACGACGTAATCGTGGAGTGTTCGGAAGCAGGGATGGAAAATCCAGCACACTCCTCGTCGTAGTAGTCATCGGCGACTTCGAGCGCAACCAGCGTGTCCGTTCCCTTGAAGGAGACGAGGTGGGCAGCGCCGCCGACACCGGCCGACTCGACCGAAGTCGAACCGCGGAAGCCGAAGTCGTGGACCTTGAAGTCGACGAGCGAGGGATCGCCGGTCTTCTCGAGGAACGAGAGGACGAGCTTGCGCATCGCACGGCTCTGGGTGGCGACCGTCGAGGGGTACCAGATCATCGAGAGCAGGGTCTCGACGTAGTTCGTGATCCAGGGCAGCTCCGGGTCGGTGTTCTCGATGGTCATCAGGACGTTGCTCGTGGGAACGGTGGTTCCCTCGGGAACGGCCTTGATGCGGACGGGGAGCTTGCCGCCGTGCACGTCGATGATGCGTCGCCAGCCCTTCTCGTTGAAGAGCGTGTCGGAGCCGAAGTGGGCGGCGAAGCGCCGACGAGCCTTGACGATGGTCTCCTCGGTGACAACGACGCCCTCGAGATACCGCTTGAGGTAGTACTGGAGGCCGAAGAAGGTGACCGTGGGGAAGTCGCCGCCACGGCTCTCGAAGAACGAGTAGACGATCTCGGCGTCCTTGGGGTACTGCAGGTAGTGCGAGACCTTGTAGCTGTCGGTGCGGGTTATGGTGGTGCCGAGTTCGGTGATCGCGTTCATAGCGTTCTCCTTGCCGTTAGAGCGTCTTGTTGAGATGTGCGAGGAGCATGGTGCCGAGAGGCTCATGCTCCGGTACGATACAACTCATCACGTTACGGATTGGTACCCAGGCGAGTCGATCGAGGTCGTCGCCAGCGCGCAAAGCGCCGAAGACATACGTGGCCACGAAGAAGGTCGTCATGACGCTGTCGTCGGTGCCTCGGTATCGCCAGTCATTGATCTTGGTTGAGCCGAGCTCATTGAGGTCGGCAATCTCGATACCGGAGGTCTCCTCGTGCGCTTCTCGCCGTGCCGCGGCAGCGTACGACACATCTTTCGTGTCGACGAACCCTCCAACGAAGCGGAGCTTGCCACCGTCGACGTCTTTGCCTCCGAGGAGAACCTCGTTGGTTTCGCGGCGGATGATGGCGATGTCGACCGTGGGATACACGGCCGGCGGCCGGCTCATCTGCGTGTGAATGACACCTTCACGGAACTTCACCGAGTCTGTGATGTCGGCGAGGCGTTCTCGATACGTCGTACCATTGCTCGTGCCGAGTGGCGGTACGATCTGGGTCGCGTGCGACCCAGTGTAGTAGCTGATGAACGAGTCGCGCGACCCGTAGAGGGTGACCACAGCTTCAGCGGTTTCTGCTGGAATAGCAGCGGCTATGACCGTGTCGAGCTGCGAGCTCCATCGGGAATCGAGCTTCGTGTCGCGCAGCGGGACGATGATCGCGTTCGGATACCGATTCGCGACCATCAGTTTGCGCATCTCGAACGACAGGGGGTTCTTCTTGGTGGGGAAGGACCGAGCCGTGCCGAGGACGATGATTGTTGTGTCGTTGTGCGCGTTGACGTAATCGATGAGGTAGCGGTGGCCCTTGTGGAGCCGTGCTACTTGGAATCGAGCAACGATAACACCGACGTTTGTCATCTATTTCTCCTTGTCAAAGAACTGGTCGGGGACACGGTACATAATGTATTTATTACACTAACTGATGGTAAAAAATATATGTCCGAATTCCCTATCTAAGTGTATCTTATACAATAAGTAATTCCCTGTCAAACGTCGGAAGTCTTTTTAAGGTGGATAACTAAAAAACCTTACAAATAAAGGCTTTTGAGAGGTTTACAGTATCTCGATCTCTGTCACTTTTGATGAGGCAAAAGAGTAGAGGGCTGCTGGACGAAACGCGGAGCCGGTGCGTTTGTACGGTAGTTTTTTGAGAATCTTGAGCTTGTGGATCTTCTTTCGGAAGTTTCGTTTATCAAAACGAGTCTTGAGAATGCTTTCATATGTTTTCTCGAGCTCGGAGAGTGTGAATTCAGACGCCATCAGTTTGCTGACGAGCGTCGTGTATGTCGTGCGTGAGCGCAAACGCGCAATGGCGACGGTGAGTATCTCATCGTGATCATATGCGAGCCCGCGAGCACTGATTGCTGATACCCATCGCGCGCCAGCTGTGTCGGCTTGTTCTGTTGCGGAAAGATTTTCCCATGGGACGAGCATGATGTACGCGACAGCAACTACTCGACCGCGTGGGTCGCGATTGACGGTGCTAAAGGTATAGAGCTGTTCGACATAGAGCTTGTTTGGTTTTATGTGGGCTTTTTCTTCCACATGTCGGAGTGCTGCTTCCTCGGCAGTTTCTTTTGGGGTTAGAAGACCGCCGGGAAGCCCGGGGGTGTTGTTGAAGAAGGGAGGACGGTTGACGTCCATAAGGCGCACAAGGAGTTCGCCATCTTTAATGGTGAATACGACAGCGTCTGCTGCCAGAACGGCAAATTTGATGTGGGAGATGTTTGTCTTCATACGAAAAAGAGTGCACGTTCCACAGGTTATTGTCAATGGGACAGTAAGTTTTGTTTGTTGAAGACGAAACAAGCGCCCCCACAGGAGACGCTTGTTTCGATAGTGAGATTTGGATTAAATCCCAATGATCACCGGGATAACAATCGGCGACTTACCGGTCCTTTGGAAGAGGAATTTGCGAACCTCGTCGGTTGCGTTGTTTTTGACCATGTCGAAGTTGATGGGGTTCATGCCGTGTGATGTGCGTTCTACGCTTCGTGCCACAAGTGAGCGTGTTGCCGAAATGAGCTCTTGTTGTTCTTTGAGATAGACGAACCCTCGCGAGATGATGTCGGGTGACTTGCGGAGCTTGCCTGTCTTCGGGTTCACCGAGACAACAATGACAAAGATACCGTCTTCGGCGAGCGTTTGGCGGTCGCGGAGAACGACCTCTTGGGTGCCACCGACCGAGACTCCGTCGACCATGATGAGGTTTGATGGCGCCTTCTGATCGAGGACGCGAATCTTTTCGCCATTGTCGTAGATTTCGATGATGGAGCCGTTGTCGGGGACGATGACGTTTTCGGCAGGGGTACCACGTTCGATGGCCACTTCTTTGTGAATCTTGAGCATGTAGTGGTGGCCGTGGAGTGGAATGAAGAAGCGGTAGTCCATTTGGTGGTGGATCCACGAAAGCTCACCACGATTGCCGTGACCCGATGCGTGAACCGACGTGTCGAGGTAGGTGATGATCTTGCCGTCTTGGCGGTAGAGGTTGTCTTTGAGCTTTTGAATCGCCATCTCGTTGCCTGGGATGACCGATGACGAGAAGAGAATGGTGTCAGACGGGGAGAGCGTGATGTATTTGTGTGTCTTGTTTGCGATGCGATCGAAAACAGCGTACTCCTCACCTTGTGCGCCGGTTGCCAAGACAACAATCTTGCTCGGTGGGTAGTCGACCATCTCTTCGATGGGAATCATGTTGCTCAGGTCAACAAGGTCGAGTTGCTTCACAATCTCGAGGTTTGACTTCATGCTTCGTCCATCGACGACAATCTTTTTTTGGTACTTGTTGGCCGCCTTAATCATCTGGATGATGCGCTCCACGTTTGAAGCAAAGGTGCCGATGATGAGGCGTCCGGTGCTCTCGCTCATGATACGGTCGATGGTTTCGATGGCATACGATTCGGGGATTGAGAACCCAGGTTTTTCGACCGATGTTGAGTCGAGCGTGAAGAGGAGAATCTTCTTGTCTTTGAACATCTTGTAGTGGTCGATTTCGAGTTGGGTTGCCGTACCGTCAACATGGTCGACGCGAACGTCTTCGATGAATGCAATGGTGCCAACAGGAGTGTCGATGAGGAGACCCATCGAGTCAGGAATGGCGTGTGAAATGGCAAAGAAGTTCACCACAAAGTTTGTACCAATCTGCATGCGTTCATCACCTCGAATGGTGCGAAGGTCGAGCGCCTCATTGCTTGGGAATTCGGTTTGGCGCTTGGCGATCATGAGCGCTCCAAAGGCGCGTGAATAAATGGGCGGGTTGCCCATATCTTCGATGACAAAGGGAATGCCACCGATGTGGTCGAGGTGTCCGTGTGTGATGAAGAGCGCCTTGATCTTTTCTTTGCGGTCTTTGAGATAGGTGACATCAGGAAGAATAAAATCGACGCCGGGCGTTTCGACTTCACCAAATTGAAGACCCGCATCAACCACAATAATCTCATCACCGTATTCGATGGCTGTCATGTTTTTGCCGATTTCCTCAACTCCGCCGAGTGGGATGATGCGAAGCACACCCGCGGCTGGTGGTGGAATGTGTTTGCTGTCTCCACTCGCGTTTTCGGGACGGCTTGAACGGGGAGCGGGACGACGTGATGGTCCGCGTGAATCGCGGTGTCCTTGTCTGCCCGATGATGGTCGTGCCGCGCCACCGCGGGTTCCACCCTGTCTTGTGGCAGGTAGACGTGAACCATCTCGGTCTGAGGGGGCACCGGAAGGTCGCGGTCCGTGCGGACGTACTCCGTTTCGTTGAGCGGATCCCGGACGTGGTCCGTGGTGTCGCGCGCGTGGGTCTCCTGATGGTGGTCGCGGTCCGTGGGGACGTGCGATAAAGGATCCCGACGTGGTGGGTGCGAGCGCGCTAAATGTTCGTCGTCTTCGAGGTTGGTCTGATGGTGGCGTTGTGTGGTTATCCATAGGTGAGGACTAGCAATCTTAAATTGCAATTATCAATGGTGGTTACTGTTTTTAGAAAATTTGATTTGAGGCGTTTACTCTGAATGTTCAATCGCTACTGAAGATTGCAATTGAAGATTGCTAATAGGTAAGAATCGGTGACGCGGTGAGAATTGTTCGTGTTCCCGTGTGCCACTCGTAGACGTTCATGAATCGTTCCGATGCTTCGTCGACAGGACCCGGTACGACACCTTTGAGCCACTCGGGGAGTGCATACAAGAGGTGAGGAGCGTACAGAAAGACGGCTGGGACGTCTGCCGTAATCTCGCTGTCCAGTGACGCATACAGGTCGTCCTG
>CAZMAP010000018.1:0-11859 GCA_964564385.1 uncultured Candidatus Saccharibacteria bacterium
GCCCCGCCCCCGACGAACGAAGCCCCGGCTTCGGACGTCTGGGGCTTTGTTTATTGTCGAAACAACACGGCAAGACAATCTAATATATTTTGATGTATTCTGTATCCGTCTTTCCTAATGAAGCTACAAGCTAAGAAGCTACTATGTCCGGACACAATAAATGGAGTCAGATCAAAGAAAAGAAAGGCGCAACCGACGCCAAGCGCAGCAAACTTTTTACCAAGCTTGTTAAGCTCATCAAGGCCGAAGCGCGTGTTACCAAGGGTGATTTGAATGCGCCGTCGCTCAAAGCGGCAATCGAGAAGGCCCGCGTCGCCAACATGCCCAAAGACAACATTGAACGCGCAATCAAAGGCGCGTCCGAAGGTAACGCTGACGAGAAGGTTGTTTTTGAAACATACGGCCCAGGTGGTGTAGCAATCATCATCGAAGGCCTCACCGACAGCGTCAATCGCGCATCACAAGACATCAAACACATTCTTTCAAAAAACGGCACCGCGCTCGCGGCACAGGGTTCGGCGTTGTGGGCATTTGAAAAAACCAACGAGGGATACACACCAACCACAACCGTCCCTGTCTCCGAAGAAGACGGCGTAAAGCTCACCGAGCTCGTCGATGCGCTCGAGGAATATGACGATGTGCAGAATGTGTACACGAACGCAGAGTAAGCACGAAATCCTAAATTCGAAATCCGAAACAAATCCAAATGTCACAAATTCTAAATCCAAAACAGAGATTCCCGTTTAGAACATTTGGATTTAGGATTTCGGATTTGTTTCGAATTTCGTGCTTCGGATTTAGGATTTATATATGAACGTTTTAGGCATCGACCCTGGCTACGATCGTCTTGGTATCGCCGTGATTTCGGGCGATGCATCGCGACCGACGCATGAATATTCAGAGTGCTTCACACCAGACACAAAAGATTTCTTGGAACGGCTCCTGCTGTGTGGCAAACACATCGCAGCCACCCTCGACACACACACACCCGACGCAGTGGCCCTCGAAACACTCTTTGTTACAAAAAACCAGAAGACGGCAATGCATGTGGCCGAGCTTCGTGGCGTGCTTTTGTATGAGGCGCGCAAACGCTCTCTCCCAATCTTCGAATACACCCCCTCGCAAGTAAAACTGGCAGTCACCGGACACGGTGCGAGCGACAAACGCGGCGTCGAAGACATGGTAAAGCGCCTCGTGACGCTCCCCACTCGTGAGATGATTGATGATGAGTACGATGCAATTGCAATTGCCATCACCCACCTCTCGCACGCTCGTGTGATGAGATAAAATCTTTCTTCGATTTATCCACTAGACCACGTTTTTGCTATTGCGTGGCGCACACGCTTTTGGTACAAAGTGTGCGCGCTCATTGGGCGCACTTCGGTTACAAGACGTAATCTCATCACTTCGATATGTCAGACAACGGCACCTTTGATCCAATCCTCCTGGAGGAAGACGAAGAAGTTGGAACGGTCCCGATTTTCCCCGGAGACGAAGAAGTTGGAACGGTCCCGATTCTCCCCGGAGACGATCTGCTTGAGCCCGACGATGTCGTCGTTCCCGGCCCAACGAACGACGACGAGGGTGACTTCCCATACGACGAGGACCTCTAGTCTCAAAGGTATCAAAACCCCCGCGCATGCGGGGGTTTTACTATTTATCCGTCTTCTTCTTTTGTCTAATGACAATTCTGATGAACTGTCGCTTACCGAGCTTAAGCTTTATAGGGACAACAATACGGTGTTTTGGGTCAGTTATCTTCTCGCCAGTCGTCAAATCACGCACCCCTCCACCCATAACGAGCCTTCGAAACTCCGACTTCGACGGAGAGAGCTTGTGTGTTTCCACAATATCTTCGAGCGACGCATCTTCATCGGCGGCAACATCAACCAACTCTTCGGCGGCAACTTCTTTCTTTGAGAAAAGCGTGTTGAATCGCTCCCGTGCCTGTTGTGCCGCCTTGGCACCTCGGTACATAGTGACAAGCGCTTCTGCAAGATCTTCCTTGATGACTTTTGGATTCTCGCCCGCATTCAAACGCGCACTGTATGCACGAACAGTTTCAAGAGGAACACGCGTGCACAACTCAAAACAATCAATAATCGCGTCGTCACCGAGACGCATCGTCTTTCCAAAAATGTCGTCGGCAGAATCGAGAAGGTTGATAGTATTACCGAGGCTTTTGCTCATCTTTTTGCCATCTCCCGCCGTTAGGAGTTTGAACGTCATGATGTCCTGAGGCTCTTGGTTGTGGTGCTGTTGAAGTGGGCGACCCGAAAGAAGATTGAACCACTGATCGTCTCCACCGAGCTCGACGTCCGCCTTGACCGCGACACTGTCGTAGCCTTGCATGAGCGGGTAGAGCATCTCACGAAGTGATACGCGAGAACCCGAAGCAAGTCGTCGCTTGATGTTATCGCGCGAAATAAAGTCAGCGACAGAAAATTGGTTGGCCTCATCAGCAAGTTCGGCAAAGGTGAGTTTGTTGAGCCAACGCGAGTTGTGGTGAACCTCGATTGTGTCGAGATCAAGAATCATACCGATTTGCTTAAGGTATGTTTTCTCGTTTTTCTTCACATCTTTGACGGTGAGCATTGGACGCTCGCTTTCCTTGTCGGACGTGTCGCCCACCGTTGCGGTTGCATCACCAATGATGAGCACAACCGTGTGTCCAAGCTCTTGGAAGTCTCGCAACTTAAGGATTGGAACGGCGTGTCCGATGTGGAGGTTGGTTCCTGTTGGATCAATACCCAGTTTGATGCGAAGCTTCTCGCCCGAGAGCATTCTCGCCCGCAGGTGGTCGGTGGTGACAATCTTTGAGACACCCCGCGAAAGGACCTCGTCAATCCGCCGAGGGTCTGTAATGACCTTGTTTTTGGCCTTCATATGGCGACACTATAGCATATTCGTGCTATAAATCCTGTATCCCGTAACCCGCAACCTCGCACGCTTCTCTCTTTTTGTTGCGGGTTACAGGCCACAGGTTCCATGACCAAACACACACGCCACACACTCCTTTTGTTTACTGGATCACTTCTTGCAATTGCCGCCGGAAGCACCTTTCTCTGGGCGGCTTCGTTGCGCCTCCCCGAGTTTAACGTCATCAACGATCGAAAAATCGAACAGTCAACCAAAATCTACGATCGCACCGGCAAGATACTCCTCAACGATGTTCACCAAGACATCCGCCGCACCATCGTCCCCTTCGATCAAGTCTCTCGAAACATCAAGAATGCGACGGTTGCTATCGAGGACGCGGAATTCTACGAACACATCGGCGTCAAACCAACGGCCATTATTCGTGCAGTCCTCACCAACCTCATTAGTGGCGACTTGCTCAGCGGACAAGGCGGTTCAACAATCACACAGCAAGTCGTAAAAAATTCGCTTCTCACCACCGAAAAGAGCGTCACCCGCAAACTCAAAGAGTGGGTCATCGCCATCAAGCTTGAGCGCATCATGACCAAAGAAGAGATTCTCGCTCTCTATCTCAACGAAGCCCCCTATGGTGGCAACATTTATGGAGTTCAAGAGGCTGCTCGACAGTTTTTCAACAAAAACGCTTCTGATGTGACGCTTGCCGAGGCGGCCTATCTTGCCGCCCTCCCCCAAGCGCCCACCTACTACTCACCCTATGGAGGCAACCTTGCCGACCTCGAAAAAAGAAAGAGCCTTGTGCTTAAACGAATGGAGGAGATTGGTTTTATAACGGAAGACGAGCGTGTGGCGGCCGACGCCGAAACGGTTACCTTCAATCCCCGCCCCGAACAGAGCGTCCAAGCTCCGCACTTCGTCTTCTATGTCCGTGACTATCTTGAGAGAAAATACGGACAGGCGGCCGTTGAAGAGCGTGGACTCAAAGTAATCACCACACTCGATTTTAACCTCCAAAAGAAGGCTGAGGAGATTATCCTCAAGGGTGCTTTGGAAAATGAAAAAAACTTCAACGCATCGAATGCTGGCGTCATTGCCATCGACCCCAAAACGGGACAATTACTCGCCATGGTCGGATCACGCGACTATTTCGACGAGAACATCGATGGTGCAGTCAATGTGACGCTCGCCAAGCGCCAACCAGGCTCATCATTCAAACCCTTTGTCTACGCAACCGCCTTCAAAAAGGGCTACACTCCTGACACAATTCTCTTTGACGTTCCTATGCAATTTTCCACAGCGTGCAGTGTGAGCAACACAACAAGCAACGGCGAATGCTACAGCCCCAAAAACTATGACGGCATTTTCCGCGGACCCATGACAATCCGCGACGCGCTCGCGCAATCAATCAACGTTCCGGCAATCCAAGGACTCTACCTCGCGGGGATCAATGAGTCGCTCAAGACCGCGCGCGATCTCGGTATCAGCACGCTCGAGGGAGCCGACCGCTACGGACTCACGCTTGTCTTGGGAGGTGGCGAGGTGACACTTCTTGAAATGGCCGGGGCTTACGGCACATTTGCAAACGAGGGCGCGCGCAATCCCACAACGGCAATTCTTCGCATCGAAGACAGCGAGGGCACCGTGCTCGAAGAGTTCTCACCAAAACCCTATCGTGTACTCGACCGCAACATTGCCCTGCAAATATCAGACATCCTCTCGGACAACGCGGCGCGAACACCTTCGTATGGTGAGCGCTCATCACTCTATTTCTCTGGATATGACGTGGCCGCCAAAACCGGTACAACCAACGACTACCGCGATGCGTGGATTCTTGGCTACAACCCGAACGTTGTTGTCGGTGCCTGGGCAGGAAACAACGACAACACTCCCATGGAAAAGAAAGTTGCCGGCCTCATCATCGCGCCCCTCTGGCACCAAGTCATGGAAGTCGCGCTACAAGAAGTCGACAACGACAACTTCCCTTCTCCCCACTACAACTACAACGAGGACACCAAGCCGGTCCTTCGCGGTATCTGGCAAGGCGGCGACTACGTCGACAAGAGAGGCACCCCCACCCCGAGCGGCGCTTATGTTCGCCAAGACGTTCATTCGATCCTCTACTGGGTCGACAAAGACAATCCAGACGGACCAGCCCCAACAAATCCACAGAGAGATCCCCAATTCAAATACTGGGAATACGGCGTGCTCAACTGGGCCGCTCGCAATGGCTATAACCAATCGGGAGTTATTGTTCCTGTAACGAAGATATCGTCAAAAAGCAATTCTGAAGATGTGGGCACTGAAAGAAATTAGCTTTTAGCTTTCTATCGAATCGCACTAACCCCCCTTCGTCCCAAACGTTCCTCTACACGCTTCAAAATCGCGCTCTGACGCATGAAGAGTGCTGATTTGAGTGTGGCGTCGATATCGACATAAGCAACGTCTCCGACGATTTTAATGTCTCTCTGGGGTATGTCCATGTTTGCGACATCTTTGATGCTTTCCATGAGTGCGCGCCGGACGGCCGTATCGGGTGCAGCGAGCTTAAAATATCGATCAAGTAAATCTCTTATATTTTGCATATGATAGAAACTCCACGTTCCAAAATCCAAACTCCAACTAAACGAGTGAAAATTCCAAATTAAAAACGAATCCGTTTGAATTCTGGAGCTTGAAATTTAGTTGGAGTTTGGATTTTGGTATTTGAAATTTATTTTACCTATTCATCGGCATCACAATGTAGGTGAATGACTGGTCCCCCACCGAGCGAATGCGGGCCGGCTTACCCGCTCCAGCAAATTCGATGGCAATACGGTCTGTTTTGATTGATTGAAGCGGATCAGACCAGTACGCGTAGTTGAAGTTGAGCTCAAGCGACTCGCCGGTGACGTCACCTTCGAGTGTAACAACGCTCTCTCCTGTTGATGGATTGGTTGTTTTGAGTGTAATGGTGTTTTCATCAGCATCAAATCTTGCGGAGACCTTGTTGAATTGGTCTGAAAAAATACGCGATTGTTTGAGCGCATCAAGCATGTCTTGTTTGAGAAGTGTTGCTTGTGAACCAAACTCTTTTGGAATGATTTGTTGATAGTCAGGAAACACACCATCAATAACACGAGAGGCTATGTATGAACCATCGACATCGATACCAATCTGATGCCCGTCTCCACGCACCACGATCGCGCTGTCGGCACCTTCGATGTGTCGAATGACCTCGGCAACGTTCTTGAGTGGTATGAGCACTCCTTCGAACGATTCTGAGGGTTTTCCAGCGAAGCGTTTTTCGGCAAGCCTGAACGAATCGGTGGCAACGCAGGTGAGCTCAGACCCGTTGGCAAAGATATACACGCTCGAAAGTTCTGGTTTGATTGATGTGGTTGACGCCGCCCACCACACCGAGCGCAGTGCAGCAGCAAACTCTGACGCCTTGACGGAAAAAAGCTCCTTGGCGGGTGGTGGCGGAAGAAGCGGAAAATCCTCGTGATTGTTTACAGGAACCTTGATCTCTGTTTTTGGTGTGGTGATAACGATGTGTGTATCCTCGCTCCGCATAGCGAGCATGTCTGCGTTTGGTGTGGCGCCAAGAAACGATCCAAGTGTCGCTGCGGGAACAGCAGCAACACCGTCTTCTTCAACCTGTGCCGGAATCCTCACCTCGAGACCAAGATCGAGGTTGGTTGCACGAAGCACCACTTCTTTTCCTTGAGCCAAAATGAGAACACAGTGAAGCACTGGAAGTGAGAGATGTTTACCTGCGATACGCTCTGCTTGGGCGACACCTTTCTGAAACGCATCTTTGTTCACTGAGAATCTCATAGGTGTGGAGTATTTATTACTAAAGAAAAGATACTACTACTATTAGGGCGGTGGATATGTGGAGATGTCGTTCGTTTGTTTTCATACAAGCTTTTTTTCGGAAGTCTCGTGTGAATTATTTTGTATCGGCTGTGTCTGAATCGTGGACTAGTTTTTCTCGTCTAGCGTGGATTCTATCCTCTCCCCCAGTTATCTCCTTTTTGTTCGACCGCTTTTCATTCATCTTTACATACGTTTTCCACAGACTTATACCATCCCACGCAACTGCGTAATCTCCTGCTCGAGCTGGTGGTCGGTCTTGAGGTCTTCTTTTATTTTTTCATACGAGTGAATAACCGTCGTGTGATCGCGTCCGCCAAGTTTTTGCCCGATGGTTGGGTATGGTAGTGCAAAATCCTCACGGAGAAGATACATAATCACCTGACGAGGCTTCACCACCTCTTTTTTGCGGCTCTTTTTGTAGATGCTTTCTTCGTCGAGGTTATAAAAACCGGCAACCATTTTTACAATGTCTTTTACTGCGGCCGTTTTCTTTGGTTTGATGTTGTTTTTGACGATTTCTTTGACTTCCTGGAGGGTCAGGTCTCGTTTTTTGAATTGGATTTGGCCGAGGATTGAGTTGAGGGCACCTTCAAGCTCGCGGATGTTTCCTTCGAGTGCGCTTGAAAGAAACGAGATAACATCGTCAGGAAGCACCACGCCGTTTTCGGCGCTTTTTGCTTTTACGATGGCAGTGCGCGATTCGTGGTCGGGCGACTGAATGTCGACTGTCATGCCGGCGTTGAAACGCGATTTAAGACGGTCTGCTATGGAAGCAATGTAGTTTGGGTGGCGGTCAGACGAGAAGATGATTTGGCCACTCCGTTCGTAGATGTCGTTGAACATGTGAAAGAGCTCCTCTTGTGTCTTTTGTGTGTTTGAGAGAAACTGCACGTCGTCCATGATGATGACGTCATATTTGCGGTATTTTTCTTTGAACGCGTTTGCGTTGTTTGTTTGGATCGAGTTTATGTAGTCTTGGGAAAAGCGCTCAGACGTGACGTAGTAGACTTTTTTTTCGGGGAATTTTTGTTTTATCTCGTTCCCTATTGCCTGGATAAGGTGGGTTTTTCCATTTCCTGTTTGTCCGTAAACAAAGAAAGGATTGTAGCGTCGACCAGGGCGCTCGATGATCGCTTGTGCTGCGGCGTGCGCGATTTCATTGAAGGCTCCAACAATGAATGAAGAAAATGTATAGCGCGGATTGAGGTTGTCACTCTTGTTGATGTAAAGATCTCGGAGTGGCAACTCGCCAGCGGTCATTGGTGCCATCGAGGATTCGAGTGTTGCTGTCGGCATAGCCATATCCTCAGGAGCTTTTGTTGATATGGTGTATTCAACCGAACGCACCACATCAGAGAGCTCGCGGAGCGTCTTGAGAATTGTTTTGTGGTGCTTGGTGTGAATCCAGTCTTTGGCAAAAAGGTTTGGCACACCAACAACAACGGTGCCGTCTTCTACACGAACGATGTGCGTTCCTTTGAACCATGTGCGAAAGCTTGCGCTCGATACAGACGATTCGACGGTGGCAAGCACGTGCTTCCAAAGTGTTTTGGTATCGGTTGGAGGAGGAAGGGTCATAAAGAATGAGTCGCGCATCATTATACGCACGATGAAGCGACATCAGAACTTGTGATAGGGGCATAAACATGTTAATAATGTGTGGGTAACTGATATCCCATCATGAAACGAACCTACCAACCCAAGAAGCGGAAGCGCGCAAAGACACACGGCTTCCTCGTCAAAATGAAGACTGTCGGCGGTCGCAAGATGATTAAGCGTCGTCGCACCAAAGGGCGCGCAAAGCTCTCAACCGTCTAATTTCATAGCCATATGCTTCCCAAAAGCCGCAGATTGACGCGGCAGACTTTCCCCCGAGACTCCAGGGAGGGTTTTGTGGTGCATACCGACCACCTGTCCCTTCGGATTACTCCCAAAAACGCCCCAAAATCACGTTTTTCGGCCGTTATTTCAAAAAAGGTCGCCTCGGGGTCGCCCGAACGCCACACCTGGAAGCGTCGAATCTATGAAATCGTTGCTATTTTTGATAAAAAGACCCCCCTTCCCCCAGCTTCCTACGTCTTTTTTGCAAAAAACGGCTCAACAAGGCTCTCTTATAAGGATTTGACCCTAGAATCCGAGAATCTCATCCGTCAGGGGCTGAAAAAGTAGGACCAATCTCCGCGGTCACCCCCGCTTGTTTCACCACGGAACTCGCCTACCTGCGACAGACAGGTCGAGCAGAGCTCTCCTCAAACAGTCCTCGCTCCACAGAAAGGACAGCCCGCTTCGCCTGTTCTTAGAGGCAAATCGCTTTGTTTATTGTTGCCTTTCAATTGTCGCCTTCTCTAAAACCTAGCACCTAGAACCTCGCACCTGTATACTATTCCCCATGTCAGACGGATTCTTCAGCACTATCGTTACCACACCGCTTTACAACGGCGTGGTACTTCTTATGGGGGCTTTGCCGTGGGCAGACCTTGGTGTAGTCATCATCCTCTTTACCTGCATCATCCGTCTCATTCTCTTTCCGCTTGCCCAAAAGTCGGTCAAGACGCAGATCGTGATGCAAGAAATACAGCCCAAGCTTGACGCCATTCGTGAGCAGTTCAAAAACGACCCCCAACAGCAGGCGTCTCGCACGATGGCTGTCTACAAAGAAAACGGACTCAATCCGTTTGCGAGCATCCTTTTCATGTTCATTCAAATCCCCATTATTTTTGGGCTCTATTTCATGTTTTTGCACGCCGGCTTTCCAACGATTAATGCCGATTTTCTCTATTCTTTTGTACATGCGCCGGCCAGCATCAACACGATGTTTCTTGGCCTCGTTGATATGACCACAAAGAGCCTTCCAATTGCTATTCTTGCCGGAGTGTTTCAGTTCATTCAGGCCCAGCTCATGAAGATGCCAAAACCAAAACAGGACGACGCGCCGTCATTTGGTAAGGAGTTCACCAAGAGTCTTCATTTTCAGATGAAGTACGTCTTTCCACTCATTATTGTTTTTGTTGCCGCGGCCCTTCCCGCTTCCATTGCGCTCTACTGGGCAACAAGCAATGTTTTCTCTATTGGACAAGAACTCTACGCACGAAAACACCTCAAGAAACAAGGCGACGCAATTGTCACTGCGTAGAAGAAACCAACATCGTCCGACTACTCCTCGTCTGTTGTTGCGTTCAGGTCTGCAATCCAACCGCGAAGGTCTTTTTTGTTTATGAGGGACAGTAGTGTGCCATCGCTTGAGAGTGCGAGATTTGTGATGTCCATGGTTTGGCGCGCCTCGGTGTCTTCGGGCGCATAGAGAAAGTCATAGCGCTTGTTTGCAACGTCAATCGTCCACAGGCT
Organism: uncultured Candidatus Saccharibacteria bacterium; assembly: GCA_964564385.1. Classification (GTDB taxonomy): domain Bacteria; phylum Patescibacteriota; class Minisyncoccia; order Phycocordibacterales; family EsbW-18; genus EsbW-18. The sequence continues at coordinate 10,081 of CAZMAP010000018.1, forward strand.
GTCATTGAATGAAAGGCGACCTTGATACCAAGCGTCGAGAGCGTTGTTGGGGACGATGTTTGGTACCGCACAAACAAGAACGTCGTCGTTTTTCCAGATGCATTTTTCGGGGAGTGTTCTCACAGAAAGGGCGAGCGTTTCTTGTGATGAGCGTGTGAGGACGAACGATCGCAAGAGATTTGATGATGCGATTGTATATAAGACGCGCGTTCCAGAAGGGTTTGGAAGCACCATGAGGCCGTTTCCGGTCATGATTCGTGTCATTGAGCCATCTTTTTTGAGCGCATACGAGACACCAACAGCAGAGACAGATGGCTTTGATGTAATGAATATTTCATCAGTTGTTTGCCACGACGAGGTCCAGTCGTGAAGCGTGGAAGAAAGAATCGCTTTTTGTGTCTTGAGGGTGCTATCAGACACTTTTCCCGACGCCCTGTCTGAGGCGGTTGTTATGAAGAAAACCTCGGGCTTTGAGGGGCTCAAGGAGATTGAGGTTATGTTTTGAGGGAAGAACACCCCGGCGAGTTCGTAGGGTTCGGTGCTGGTGCTTGTCTCGAGGGGCGCAAGATATGTCTCGATTGTCTCGTTGTCATCAGAGAGGTATCGAAGTGCGACGGTTGAACCGTTGTTTCCCCACAGGGCCTCTTGAATGCCCGGAATCGTGGTGTTTGTTGCGCGGCGCTCCTTCCCTGTTTCAAGTGAGAGGTCGTTGATGTGGCCGGTCTCTCGTTCGATGAATCGCACGAACTCCTCGGTAGATGTTGCGTCGGTTGTTGAAGATGTGGTCACCACCGACGTGAAGGTTGTTCCTGCAAGCATGGAGTTTCCGATGGGAAGCATCTGCGCTCTTCGAAGACGCTCGCGGAAAGACGGGCCCACCGGGTTCTCTTGTGGCGTCGTTGTGGCTGTCGATGAGGCGCTGTTGTCGTTGATACCAAATGTGTCACCAAAGAAAGAAAAGAAACCACGCTGCTCCCCGGTGTTTGTGGTGTCAGTGTTCGGTGTGTCTGTTGTTGCCCGAACAAATAGCCACACACCTACCGCGACGGCGATGCCGACAATGATGATTGATGTGAGGATGGTCCAGCGTTTCATAGGTATTTAGAAAGATACGTGCCAATGGTCGCCGGTACTATTGGGACAGGACGCAGCTTCCCATTGGAAGACGATGCCGTCTTTGGTTTTGTCCTCGAAGCATGTGCTCCCCACCCCACCAATGTATGTGTTGAGATCGGGGCTTGCTCGGAGGTCGACCGTCTTCTTGTCGCCGTGTGCCGTGTGGAGCCAATATTCCGTTCCGGCTGTCACTGTGACAGCGCAATTGCAGCGGTTTTTGAGATTGATGAGGCCTTCGATTGCTCTTTGGGAAAGATTATAGACACTCGTGCAACCTTCTTGACCGATGGTGGTGCAATTCGCCCCATTCACACCTATGTTGGCGGCTTTTAGGGCCGCCCGCTCACGTGCGTCGCTCGGCCAAGGCCCCATATCACCAGGTGTTTGTGGTGGTCGGACGTCTTGTCCCGCCAGGCCGGCCGCTTGGTCGAGGCTCCTAATGAGATCGAATTTTACGAGGTTTGGGTTGATGGTATAGAGAATGAGCCATGCACTGAAGGCAAGGAGAAGACCCCAAACAATATTGCCGAGGTTGTTCTTTGCACCTACCTTTACACCCGGGATATCAGAGAACATGTAGGTAATGCCGTTGATGACGAGCATGACAATTGCGAGCGTGACCGCGATGCCAATGCCGAGCTGAAAGAGTCCGTTGAGGTAACC
>CAZMAP010000019.1:0-11217 GCA_964564385.1 uncultured Candidatus Saccharibacteria bacterium
TAAAGACCGCACAGGCAGGTAGCGACATCGAATCACTCAAGAAGACATCTGACGCGCTCTCAGCAGAGATGCAAAAGATAGGGGAGGCGATGCAGAAGGCGTCGCAGACGAGCGCGGATACGACGCAGACAAACGCAGAAGAACAGAAGAAAGAAGGAGGTGAGGAAAGCACGCAGGGATAACTTAAAACCCGACCATTTAGGTCGGGTTTTAAAATAACATTTAACTTTATGGAAGGATTTCTTTTTTGGTGGTCAATAGTATCGACTGTTCTCGGAGTTATATTTTTGATCATAAACGTGGGCCAACTGGTGGCTTATATAAAGGAAAAGAGTCTGATTCTGAAAGAAAAAGAGATTCACAAATCTCAAGTTAAAGTTTGGCAACATCATGCAAACGGAATTGAAAACGGACTTTTCATGATTATCATCAAAAATTTTTCCTCCGTGGATGATATGAAAACTGCTGTTGAATCTATACAGCGAGTCGCGAACACACTTTCAACCTCCCTGAATGAGGAAAGACTCTTTACAGATGAGGAGGTCAAAGCAAAACAACTACAAAAAGACGAAGAACAAAAAAGGTTTATAGAGAAAGCCCGGACTAGCAATTCATAGCACCCCCAACTAAAGACCCAAAATGAACACACCCACACCACTCCGCAACTCACTCTTCGCGGCGCTCTATATTGCTGGCATCGTCTCACTCCTCACATTCTTTGGAAAGATGTTTGAAGGTACAGATGACAGCTTCATGGCACCTGTAGTCATGATCTCTCTGCTCGTGCTCTCAGCAGCGCTCATGGGTTATCTCTTCGTCGGAGAACCGCTCCGCATGTACATCGATGGTCAGAAAAAAGAGGCGCTCACGTTCTTCTGGAAAACTGTCGGTACGTTTGCCGTGTTCGCGCTTATCTTTGTGATTTTGCTTTTCGTGACGACGGTTCGGTAACTACTAACCCAAAAAAACGAAGTCTAAATTAAACAAACCTCCTGAATTGGAGGTTTGTTTGTATTGAAACAAGCATATGTATAGGCTCTAATAATTCGTCAGATTCGTTAATATGTGGTAATATACTTGCTTGTGGGACATAAAAACTACGACCGACTCCTAGCTGAAGGCAGGGTTTGGTACAAAGCAGTTAGAAAAGTCTTCTGCCCAATCTTGAGCGAAGACATCATTTTTAACTCAAAAGGATTTCACCATTTGCTTTTTGATGGATTAGGTCACGCAAGATCACGTAAAGAAAGAATGTATAGATTGGGTCTATTACCCTTGATAATTCCTGTATTAAAATCTTGTGTTGGAGTACATGAATACACCCCTCCCACGTACTCAAAAACTCATAATAAAAACGTCGAGTATTGGCTCCTTAGACAAACCGTAGGTAAGCAAGATACTCTTGTTACCATTATTCTTCGAAGAATCGGAACTGGTAACATTACTTTTTATAGTGTGTGGAAAAAGAAAGATAAGGTAACAAAAAAGCCCTCCTAAGAGGGCTGATTTGTTGTGCTCATTTTCGGCTTATGAGATTCATTTAGCCGAACAAACCTTGCGGTTCATGAGCACACCCATAGTATACATATTCGTATAACACCGGTGCAACCACGAACAAAACAATGTCAATACGTTATCATACATAGTACTAGATGTCAAATATAAGTTTTTACACCACCGCACTATATTTTAAAGAGTTTGTAGTTAAGGTCAGATAAAATACAGGTTGAAAAATCCCAGAAAATCGCTATAATGCGTATCTATGGCGAAAGACTACTACTCTGTTCTCGGCGTTCAAAAAGGCGCATCAAAAGAGGACATCAAAAAGGCGTTTCGAACGCTTGCCCACAAGTATCACCCCGACAAAAAGGGCGGTGACGAAGCCAAGTTCAAAGAGATCAACGAGGCATACGGCGTGCTTTCTGATGATGCAAAGCGCCAACAGTATGACGCGTTTGGCAGTGCTGGTCCTGGCTTTGGACAGGGCGGGGCTGGATTCGGAGGATTCGGAGGTTTTAACGGCGGCGGATTCAACGCGGCAGATTTTGACTTCTCACAATTCACCGGCGGCAACGGTCAGGGCTTCTCGTTCGACCTAGGCGACATCTTTGGTGATGTGTTTGGTGGAGGACGACAAAAGGTCCGACGCGGTCGCGACATCTCGGTAGATATCGAACTCGATTTCAAAGAATCAATCTTTGGTGGCGAGCGCACACTCATGGTCCGCAAAGCAACAACGTGTGGCACGTGTAAGGGCTCAGGCGGCAAGCCGGGCACGAGCATGAAGAAATGTGCAAACTGTGACGGCAAAGGCAAAATCCAAGAGACCAAGACGTCAATCTTCGGTGCGTTCTCGACTGTTACCACATGCAGCACCTGTTCGGGCAAAGGCGAAGTGCCGAGCGATCCATGTACAGAATGTAAGGGTGAGGGAACAGTGAAAGGCGACAAGGATATTCGCATCGTTGTTCCTCCAGGCATCGAAGATGGCGAGATGATTCGTGTTCCTGGCGCAGGTGAAGCCATCAAGAACGGTGCAACCGGCGACATGTACGTCAAAGTTCACGTTCGCCAACACAAGGCATTCGAAAAAGAAGGCTACGATCTCATCACCGAACTTCCAATTCGCATCACCGATGCGCTCCTTGGTGCAAATCTTAAGATTGAAACACTCGAGGGCCCGCTCGAAGTGACCGTTCCCGCGGGATCGCGCGATGGTGATGAGATCAAGGTCAAAGGATACGGTGTTCCAGCATCGGGTGGCCGTCGCGGCACGCTTCGTATCATCCTTGTTCTCGACGTACCAAAAAAACTCTCACACAAAGCCGAAGAACTCGCAAAGCAGATGCGCGAAGAGGGGATTTAATATATCGTTGACAATTGACGGACCATCACTAAAATGGTCTGAGATTTTGTTGTACAAAGAACCCACACATCCAGAGGAGATGCACATGAGCGAAGTAGACTACGAACTTTCGGTACGGAACGGGAAACGAGACGTCCCTATCGCCCTACGCTTCGTTCGGGCGCCCTTCTCGGGAGTTCGTCGAATTCGGACGGTCGACAGGCTCAAAAGGCCAGAGCTTCGAGACCCCCAAGGGAAGGTCGTGGCCAGTGGCCACAGAGAGATCCGAGGATTCATCAAAATCGTCCACGAATCCCAAAGCTACTGACTCCACACTCACGGCATCACCATACCCGCCGACGAGAGCACCCGCGCTCCGTCAGGCGGGCTTCTTGTTGTGGGTCTGTCAAATAATCGTTTACCAAAAATAGGCGCCGGCGTATACTCATCGTATGGAACGTTTGATACTCAAAGGGCTCCGCTGGTGCTATTGGATTATTCGTCCAATTCTTTTCCTGTTTGATTCTGAGACCATCCATGTCTTTTTTGTGCGTTCCGGAGCCCGTCTGGCCAAAGTCGCCGGCATGCGTCGTCTTACCAACCTACTCGCATCACACAACATTCCCCGTCTTGTCACCACCGTCGCAAGCATCACCTTTTCCAATCCTATCGGACTTGCCGCCGGGTTTGATTACGAGGCACAGCTCCCCGAGGCGCTCCCGATGCTCGGCTTTGGCTTCGACACCGTCGGCACCATCACCAAAGGAGCATACGAGGGAAACAAGCGGCCTCGTCTCGGTCGTCTCGTTCGGTCACAATCGCTTGCGGTCAACAAAGGATTCAAGAATCTTGGCATCGAAGCAACACTTGAGCACCTCAAACATATCCGTCCAATCGTTCCGCTTGGTCTCTCCATTGGTCGAACGAACACCAAGGAATACACGACCCATGCCGAGGCCATCAACGATATCGTCTATTCATTCAAACAAGCCGAGAGTTCCGGCGTACACATTTCATACTATGAGCTCAACATCAGCTGTCCCAATCTCACAGTACCGATAGAATTCTACGAACCCGCCCGGCTCGATGAGCTCCTCAAGGCCGTCATCGACATTGGCCTATGGCGCCCTGTGTTCATCAAGATGCCCATCGACAAAGATGATGCGGCCATCTGCGCGATGCTCAACGTTATCATGAAGCATCCCATCGCCGGTATTATCATCGGCAATCTCCACAAAGATCGCTCGCACCCCACAGTCAGCCCCGAAGAATCCGACAACTATCCAAAAGGTGGCCTCAGTGGATCACCGTGTCGCGATCGTTCCGACCAACTCATTCGGCTCGCATATGAACACACTCGAGGCTCAATCGCCATCATCGGCTGTGGTGGCATCTTTTCGGCCAACGATGCATATCGCAAGATTCGTTCGGGCGCATCGCTCATCCAACTCATCACCGGTCTCATATTCAACGGACCATTCCTTCCACGTGAAATCGCCCTCGACCTCGATACACTTCTCCAAAAGGACGGGTTCGAAAACATCGCCGATGCGGTGGGAGCAGACATCAAGTTATAAGTTTATTGGTTCGTTAGTTTTTGCTCGCCAAGCTCGTTTCTTGGTTTAAAACCAATGAACCAAAGAACTAACAAACCCATAAACTCTTATGCTATAGTCTTTTCATGACAGACAACACGAAAGGCCCTTCTATGGACGACATCATCAGCCTCGCCAAGCGACGCGGTTTCGTCTATCCGGGTTCCGAAATCTATGGTGGAATGGCTGGTATGTATGACTTCGGACCATACGGCGTCGAACTCCTCAACAACATCAAGAAGGCTTGGTGGAAAGAGCACGTCCAACTTCGAGACGATTACGTTGGTCTTGATTCAGCGATGTTCAAAGACCCTCGTGTCTGGGAGGCATCAGGACACACGAGCGGCTTCTCCGATCCACTTTCTGAATGTAAGAAATGCAACACACGCATTCGTGTCGACAAAGAACTCGAGAAGATCGGAGTCACTGCTGACGAGAAAATGACAGAAGCAGCGCTCAATGCGCTCTTTGATGAGCACAAAGGCAAGATCAAATGTCCTAAATGTGGCGCACGGGATTTCTCTCCAGTACGCGCATTCAATCTCCTTGTAAAAACGAACATGGGAGATTTTACTGGAAAGAACGACCAGCCTGTCTACCTTCCGGGAGAAGCCTGTCAGGGAATCTACCTCAACTTCAAGAATGTCGTCGATACGACACGTATGAAGATTCCTTTTGGAATCGCACAAATCGGTAAGGCGTTCCGCAACGAGATTTCACCACGCAACTTCCTCTTCCGTACACGGGAAATGGAACAAGCCGATACTCAATATTTTGTAAAGCCACACGAGAACATCAACGCCTACAATCGCATCAAGCAACAGCGTTGGGATTGGTACCTCAAGATGGGTATCCGCGAGGAGAATCTTCGATGGAAACAACATGACAACCTCGTCTTCTATGCGTCTGATGCGTGGGATATCGAATACAACTTCCCATCGTACGGGTTCGACGAGATGGAAGGTGTTCACGACCGCACCGACTATGACCTGACTCAGCACATGAAGCATTCAGGAACTGACCTCAACTACACCGACCCGCAAACGAGTGAGAAATACATCCCGTGGATTTTGGAGACATCCGTTGGACTTGGTCGCATGTTCTTGGCGTTTATGTCAGATGCATACACGCAAGAAAAGGTGGGGGAGGAAGAACGCACTGTTCTCAAGCTTTCATATGACCTCGCTCCAATCAAAGCCGCTGTCTTTCCACTCCTCAAAAACAAACCTGAGCTGGTGACAAAAGCCCGCGAGGTATTCGACATGCTCAAAGAGCGAATGATGGTTGAGTTTGATGACAACGGCAACATCGGCAAGCGATACCGCCGACAAGACGAAATCGGAACGCCCTGGTGCATCACAATCGATTTCGATACGCTCGAAAATGATACCGTTACCGTCCGCAACCGCGACACCATGCAACAGGAACGCATCGCCATCAGCGATCTCCTCGCCACAATAACCTCATAAACGTATGTCAGACAAAAAGATACTGGTCTCAGGAGTAAAACCAACAGGCCGACCGCACATCGGAAACTATTTTGGTGCGATGAAGCAGTTCGTCGATTTCCAAGACACCGCCGATGAATCGTATGTCTTCGTTGCCAACTATCACGGTCTCATCAGTCTTCAGAACAAAGATGAGATCGCTCGCAACACCATCGATGTCGTGCTCGACTATCTCGCCATCGGTCTTGATCCAAAGAAAGTGACGCTCTACGTGCAGTCAGACATGCCACAGGTCACCGAGCTCACGTGGATCTTCAATACGCTCGTCACCGTGCCATACATGGAGCGTGCACACGCATTCAAAGACGCCGTAGCAAAAGGCAACGAAGCCACGCTCGGTCTCTTTGACTATCCGGTCCTCATGGCTGCCGACATCTTGCTCCCTGGTGCGACCGTTGTGCCAGTGGGACAGGATCAGAAACAGCACATCGAATACGCTCGTGATATCGCACAGAAATTCAACAATGCATTTGGTGAGACATTCACATTGCCAAAAGAATCCATCATCGAAGGCGCGGCTATCGTGCCAGGTATCGACGGACAAAAAATGAGCAAGAGCTACAACAACACCATTCCGCTCTTTGCCGCGCGCGAAGAAATCACCAAGGCGGTCATGTCAATTGTCACCGACTCATCAGGTGATATTCCGGTCAACGTCTACAACCTCCACAAGCTCTTCCGTTCAGAAGCCGAGCTCAAGGATTTGTACGAAGCAAACAAGGGAAGCTACAAGACCCTCAAAGAAGCGCTGGTCGAAGACATCGACGCCTTCATCGCTCCACTCCGCGAACGCCGTGCAGAATTTGCCAAGGATGAAGCCAACATCCGCACCATGCTCGCCGAAAACGGTGCAAAAATGCGCGAGAAGGCTGAGAAGGTTATGGAGGAGGTGAGAGAGAGGACGGGGTTGAGGTTTTAATCCCTCCACGCACATGAAAAATAAAATTCGACCGATTTATGCCGAACTACAGGGGTACATGTCCCAGGCTCCTGCTGCAAATAATTCAAGCACCGATGACAACACTCTGTGGAAACAGTTAAATAATACAATTGATGAATTGACTGAGGTTTCTGGAGGTGAGTACTCAAAATTTAAGATCACAAATATAGATTACTACTCAGGGGGCGCTGCCTTTATGAACGTTTCTGAGTATAGAAGTAAGTTAGGAGGTCTAATCGCCCGGTTACATGGAGAATTCTTTCATGAAGAGCCGGCCCCTTTCTCCGGTATGCCAAGCACCGTAATACATCAAAACCAGTATCAGCAGCAGACCGTCCAGATTAAGATGCTTCTAGAAATCCAAAGCAAAGTTGATGAGAAAATAAAGGAAGCACCAGAAGGGTCAAAGGAGAGGTCTTTTTTGGAACAATTGAAGTCAGGACTTTACGCTGTATCAGGGGTGACAGAGTTGGTTGCTCTTATTTTAAAACTTGCCCACGACACCGGACTACACACCGCCGACCTAATAAAGCTATTTTCTTAGTCAGAACGAGCTGTTGCGCCAATTTTTTAAGGTGCTATCTTTTTGGTAGCCAACAACACCGACGCCGATGACACGGCCGAGTTGGAGGAAGAAAGGCCATAAGCCTAGTAGAACCTCCCGGGAATGCCCGTAATAGCAGTAATGAGATCCTCCTTCGCGTGAAGCTTTGGAGGATGCAGTAAGGTGGCACCGTCTTGAGAGAAATCGAAAGGCCCTTACAAAAGTTGCTAAGCATTTTAGCGATTTTTGTAAGGGCGGTTTTTACTTGTCCTGCGAAGCTTTCCACCGACGCTAAAGCTTTGGTGGACGAAGTAGCGAAGTAGGATTTATCACAAACACATGGAACGAACACTTGTACGAGACTCAGTACACCACATTGGCGAAGAAATTATGCTCAAAGGATGGGTGCGCGTACGTCGCGATCACGGAAAACTTATCTTCATCGACCTCCGCGACCGCACCGGCCTACTTCAGGTTGTTTTTAACCCAAAAGTATCAGAGGAGACCCACGCAATAGCTTCTGAGCTCAAGACCGAAGACGTCATCGAACTCACTGGAAAGGTGAAGGCACGTCCTGAAAATCTCATCAACCCCAAGCTCGAGAGTGGAACCGTTGAGCTCGAAGCGACAGGACTCAAAGTCATCACACGTTCAGCACCACTCCCATTCGACATCACCAAAGAGGTCTTGGATGTTGAGCTCCCAACACAGCTCGACCACCGTGCAATCACACTCCGCCATCCCAAGGTGCAGGCCATCTTCAAGGTGCAGGAAGTCATCATCGACTCGTTCCGTGAATTTATGAAGTCGCAAGGGTTCTTTGAGTTCCAAGCACCATCAATCGCACCCGCAGTGGCCGAAGGCGGCGCTGAAGTGTTTCAGGTCAACTATTTTGAGCACAAAGCATTCCTTTCCCAGAGCCCTCAGCTTTACAAGCAAATTGTGATGAGTGCATTTGAGCGTGTCTTCTCCGTCAATAAAGTCTTCCGGGCAGAGCCGAGCGCCACAACACGCCACCTCACCGAGATCGTCTCGCTCGACGCCGAAATGGGATTCATCGATTCGTGGACCGATGTTCGTGATATGGCAGAAGCGACGGTTCGATTCGTTCTCAAACGGTTGGCAGAAAAGTGTTCGCGCGAACTCGAAACACTTGAGGCGACGCTTCCTGTGATGCTCGACAAAACACCAACAATGTCACTCACCGAGGCGCAGGACAAAATTTTTGCTGCAACAGGTGTAGATTATCGCGGTGACAAAGACCTCAACGCAGAAAGCGAGCGAGCGATCTGTGACATTGTGCTCAAAGAGACTGGTTCTGATTTCGTCTTTGTCTACGGATACCCAACTCGAAAGAAGCCCTTCTATGTCTACCCAAACCCAGAAAACCCAGAATTCAACGAGGGCATGGACTTGCTTTGCCGTGGTGTCGAATGGCTCTCGGGCGGTCGACGTGTAAACGACTTTGCTCAGCTTGAAAAGCATGTGGCTGAATGGGGCATGGACCCCGAGAAGATCAAGATGTTTCTTGATGCCTTCCGCTACGGTGTTCCTCCCGAAGGCGGATTCGCATTCGGCGCAGAGCGCATGACGATGCAAATCCTCGGTCTCAAGAACGTCCGCGAAGCATGTATGTTCCCACGCGACATGGAACGTATCGACGAACGCCTCGGCGCTGTCGAAAAGAAAGAAGAGAAGAAATAGGTGAGCTATACTGCTCTCATGACGTTCGCAGTCAAAACCGAACACTTCGAAGGCCCGCTCGACCTCTTGCTCTCGCTTATCGAAAAGCGAAAGCTTTTGGTAAACGACATCTCGCTCGCCAAGGTCGCTGACGATTATCTCGAGCACATCTCAAACTTCGAACACTTTCCGACGCATGACGTTGCACAGTTCTTGGTGCTCGCATCAACGCTCGTCCTCATCAAATCACGTTCGCTTCTTCCCGAATTTATCCTTACCGCAGAGGAAGAGTACGACGTAAAGGACCTTGAGCGTCGACTTATCATCTACAAGCACATGCAGGAGCTCGCGCGTGGCATCGCCAAACAGTGGGGGAGCGTGCGCCTCTACGAAGCATCCGAGGTACCACCCAAAGATCCTGTTTTTGCTCCACACAAGTCCATCACACCCACCGCGCTCGTTGGTGCGCTTCAAAACATCATTGCTCGGTTTCCTAAACCTGAGGTTCTCAAGAAAGCGATCGTGGAAAAGATCATGTCGCTCGAAGAGATGATGGACACAATGGCCGATCGCATGAAGAGCGCACTCAAGACCCGCTTCTCCGAGTTTGCAAAGCATGCAACAAAAGGCGTCACAACCGACCGCGAAGTGAAGGTCAACACCATCGTGAGCTTCTTAGCGATGCTCGAGTTGGTCAAACAAGGTGCACTCATGGCACGTCAGCATGCAACGTTTGCCGATATCGAAATGGAGACTGATTCTGTCGCGATTCCGAAGTATTAGAAAAAACATATGTCCATCGAAGCAGTACCAACAAAAGAACAACGAGAAAAAATCTGCGATGAAATTTGGGAATCTACTCCAAAAAATGGTGAATTCATTGAGCTCCCCGAGGGGTTATCGAAGGAAGACTTTCTGAGTTTTCTTGTGAACAAGAAGGGCTTGTTACTCCACGGCTCAAACAATGAGATTGAAACACTTGAGCCACGCCAAGGGAATTGTTCTGAGAAAAAATTTGGAAATCAGAGGGCCGTCTATGCAACCGACGACGAAATACTCCCAATGTTCTATGCAATACAAGACCGAACGATGATCCGAGGAACTGTCCAGAGTGGTTTTAGTGGTGATCGAGATTCCGATGGAAAATTCTTATCAAAAAAATATCGATTTGCCATGGGACAAGAGACCCTCACCAAACAACCATGGTCTAACGGTATAATTTATATTCTTTCTCCTGAATCATTCGAGCAAGGAACAAATGACGCCGGAGAACCCATCAGCGAGCACGCGAGCCTGATTCCTGTGAGACCTCTGGCACGATTAAAAGTGCACCCGCACGATTTCCCATATCTTGATAAGATAGAGATACTTCAAAAACCATGACCACCACACCCGACATTGAGGGAATACTCGACTTTCTTGGTGAGATACGGAAACTCCACCACGTTGAACGCTTCACTCCTCAACCAAACGGGCGACAGGAGAATGACGCTGAGCATTCATGGTCTGTTGCAATCGCCTGTGCCCTGCTCGCAAGCAGAGTCGAGAAGGAACAGGGAGTGAAGCTCGACGTTGCCAAACTGATCAAAATGGCCCTAATCCATGATCTCGGAGAGATCCATACAGGAGACACCAAGACCTGGGACACAGCAGCCCGCGTCGGAAAAGAAGAACGCGAGCGTCTCGCCATCACAAGTCTGATAAAGCCTCTTCCGGATGATCTACGAAGCGAAATGCTCGCCTTGTGGGAAGAATGTGAAGCAAAAGAAACCATTGAGGCAAAGATGGTCAAATCGATTGACCGTTTTGACCCGGTGCTTCATAGAACGGTGTTCGACATAGGGTGGAAGGGGTGTGTTGAGCCCGAACATGCCACCGTCGAGTCTCTCGACGCTCGCCAGAAACCACGTCATCTATTTTCAGATATACTTCTCAAGGTATACGAAGTGATCCGTGATAAGGCAGTAAGAAAAAGCTTATTTGGAACTGACAATCTATGACCCCCGCATCACAACTCGAATCAGTGCTTTTCTTCAAAAGCGAGCCGCTCACGGCCAAAGAGCTTGCCAAGATGCTCGGAGCCTCCGAAACTTCAGTGAAGG
>CAZMAP010000020.1:0-11022 GCA_964564385.1 uncultured Candidatus Saccharibacteria bacterium
CGACATTCCAGACCGACTCGATGAACTCGGGATAGTACGTGATGTATGCATCATCAAGATCAACCCAGTAGCCGATACGGCTCGTGAAGCGACGCCACTCATCGACATATTTCCAGACGCTCTCTTTGCACTTGTCGTTGAACGCCGCGATGCCGTATTCTTCGATTTGTTTTTTGTGCGTGAACCCGAGCTGTTTCTCCACTTCGAGCTCAACTGGCAAACCATGCGTGTCCCATCCAGCTTTTCGGCGCACGTGAAATCCACACATAGTTTTGTAGCGCGGAATCACGTCCTTAAAGGAGCGCGAGATGAGGTGGTGAATACCCGGACGACCATTTGCCGTTGGCGGACCCTCGTAAAACACAAACTCCCCCTGTGGAGCTTCTTTGTTGAGCGTTTTTTTGAAAATCTGCTCTGATTCCCAAAATGCCAAGACCTCCTCTTCTTTTTGGGCAATCGAGCTTTTCTCCGGAGTTGTCCCGTCCGTCGTCATGATTTGGCCATGATAGCACAATCTTTCTCGGCTTTCTGGGTAACCTTGAACATATAAAAGACGACGCCCCCATCGCCGAAGCGAGGGGGGGGGCGGAAGACGGTCTAGACGCTGAAGGAGGTGCCGGCGTAGCCGTCTCGGCGATAGCAACGAATTCTGACCGACGCAGTGATGGCGAAATTCCTGAGTGCGGGGCGGAGAAAATGTCCCATCTTCTCCGGAAGCAGTGCCAGCTCCCATTCCTCGAACTGCCAACTCGGATGATAGAAGACGTAGACACTGAGGTCCGCCTGATTATGATGGACATCAAAGGGATCCCCCTCGACGAAAACACCATAATCGTCATGATCCGGCCGCAGTTCTCGCAGAGCGCTTCGCAGTGCCCCTTCCAAATCGGGACAAATCCCTTCTGCTTTGAACTTCGAAATCTTCTCTGGGTTGTAACGAAACTCGATCATCGGCATGTGAGTCTCCTTGGGAACAGGTTGAACTGCTGGCAAGGTACGCCAGAGTTGGTCGGGAGTCAACGACCACCAACTAGGCCTTGAGCGCAATGTGAACCGTGGTGCCCTTCCCCTCTTGTGACTCAAACCAGATGCGCCCTCCATGAAGCTCAACGAGCTGTTTGGTGAGATAAAGCCCCATACCGGCGCCGTGCGCATCGTGCGCTTGCGCATTCGAAGCGCGACAATACATCGTGAAAATACGATCCTGCTCGCCTGACGGTATACCAATACCCTCGTCAGAAACCGTGATGATATGCTCGCCGTTGTTTAGGGCATATGAAACCGTAACAGTACCCTGTGCCTTTGAATATTTGAGTGCGTTTCCGATGATATTCGCAAATACACGACGGATTTTCTCCTTGTCGAGCGCAAGCGGAAGGTGCTCTGGAAACGACGGATCGAATGCCATAGATACGCCCCGCTGTTCGCCAGTGAGCGAAAGTACCCCCGCCACGCTCCGTACAAGCTCAGCAAGATCGATTGCTTCGCGTTGGATTCTGTTCTGGACAACCGAATTAAAACGAGAGACATCGAGAATGTCGTTCACCGTCTCGGACATACACACAAGCGATGTATGAATGCGTGCAAGCATCTGTTGAGTGTGGTCATCAAATTTGTTGCGATGTCGTACGAGCGATTCCACTCCCCACACCACTCCAGCAAGTGGCGATCGAAGTTCGTGTGAAGCAATGGAGAGAAATCTCGATTTGACCCGAGAAATCTCTTCGTTTTTACGCGCATCACGATATCCAGCCGCCACAAGAATAACGGCTATGAGTGTGAGCAATGTGGGCACGGCTGAGGCAAATACAACAGCACGATAGTACGCGCGCGCATCAATATCGATACCGACAACAGCGACAACCTCTCCGCGTGGGCCACGCAACGGCGCAAGACCAGACATCCACGTCCCCCACCGATCCGACACCGGTCCTTCGACAAATGCTTCACCAGAGTCAAAGCTCCCCCGGAGTTCTTGGGTTGCCTCATGATAAGTATCGCCTGGCGCAGAGTAATCGTCGGAAAGAGAATCTTCTGAGTCTGCATAGAAGAACACATCATCACCTCGCCGGCCGGTGACATATGCAAAACGCGTATCTGTATTTGCTCTCCTGACACGAGCAAGTGTCGCTTTGAGATCCGCATACCGGGGCACTGTAATGTCTTCGGGTGTTCCATGAAGACCACTGAGAATATCCGGCCCAAACGAAGCCGCGATTGTGGCCGACCGCTCGGCAAGTGAATCGCGCTCAGCACGAATCGCCAAACGCGCCGTTGTAAATGTGACAAAGAGGCCCGCCAGAACGATTGTGCCGAGTACCGCTATTTGATTGAATTTGTTTGAATGCATAGTTGTTACATCGCTTGAGGAACACGAATACCCAAGAGCCACAAACCGCGCCCGAGCACATGCGACACCGCACGAGCAAGCGCCACACGATACGGCGAAAGCGCGTCATCGACATCAACAATCTGCTCCTGTGCATACCACGAATTGAACGCCGACGAGAGCTCGATGAGATATGTAGCCACGTGGTGTGGCTCACGCTCTTCGGCGGCGCGCTGTGTAACCTCGGGGAAACGTTCGAGCATCCGTTCAATAAGATCGACAGATTCAGGATGAACGTCAAACGATGGCGTAATGCCTGCCTCCTGTGCTTTTGCAACCACCGATCGTGAGCGCACTGCGGTGTACTGGATATACGGACCCGAATCGCCTTCGAATGAGAGCGATCGTTCTTCGTCAAAGATGATGTTCTTGCGGAGCGCCTGACGGAGCACGGTGTATTTGATGGCAGCAACACCCACGTCTTGTGCAACATCACCAGCCAATTCGGGCGTCACCCGATCTCCCATTCGTTCTTGTACTTCCGCGATGAGGGACGAGATAAGTGATTCACCAGTTACCACATTGCCCAAGCGCGACGACATCTTGCCTCCCAAGAGTTGCATCATGCCGTGAGCAATGTGCGTAAATCGTCCATCAAGTTCTGGTTTGAGAAGTCCAAGTGCTTTGAATACAACCCGAAAGTATTGCTCCTGTTCGACAGCGGTCGTCGTTATCGATATGTCGAACCCAGGGAACTCTTTTGCCTTCAACTCAGCAAGAGCAAGCTCCTTGGCTTCATATACAGGAAGCCCTTTGCTTGTGATGAAGACTCGCGTGTGGAGACCGTAGTCCTCACCAGGAAAGACGATTGCCCCCTCGCTTTCTTTGAAGATGCCCTTCTCCTTTCCCTCATTGACGAGTTCAACACCACGCGCGAATACCTCGCTTTCAAAATAGTAACGGTCAAACTTTGTTCCAAGGAGCGCATACAGTTCTTCAAAAAGTTTGAGTGAGGTCTTTTTCCCCGCCTCATACAGTTCCATAACCTCAGGATCTTTCTCGTAGACTTTTTTGTTGAGAGCGTCGATTTCAGCCTTCGCCTTCTCGTCGTTCTCATATGCCTGAGCACCGTACGCATATGCCTTACCAATCGCATGAATATCGTTGACGTCGACGTCGAGTGCGCGAATACCCCAGAGCGCTTTAGGAATATGCAAACCGACATCCCCTTGATAGTTGAGGTGCTCAACGTCAGCGCCCGCGTTCTCCAAGAGCCGCGCGAGCGACTCTCCGAGCGTGTTGCTCATGAGGTGGCCGATGTGGAACGGCTTGAGGATGTTCGGCTGTGTGTATTCGACCAAAACAGTCTTTCCAGAAAGGTCACTCCCCTTTCCGTAGTCCTCATCAATACTCTTGAGGTTCTCGATGAAGTAGTCGTCGGTGAGTTTGAAGTTGATGAATCCTGGGCCGGCGATGTCGATCTTTGCAACCGGAAGCTCCTGTGTGCCGAGCGACGCAACAACACTCTCTGCCACCTGACGCGGGTTCTTACCAAGTTGCTTAGCATACGCAAGCGCAACATTGGTCGAGTAGTCGCCGTGGGCCATATCAGCCGGGCGCTCCAACGTCGGCTCCGCCCCCTCAATGCCGAGGTCAGCAAGAGCCTTTGTGAGCGCGTCGATAATCTGTTCGGCGGGTTTCATTACAACAGAATACAACTTTATTGATTTTTTATCATCAGAGAGTAAACTTACGAATGTAATGGGCTTCGGCCTCGCCCTCCGGTACAACCGTCAAAGGATTGACGGAGGAGAGAGAAAGAGAAGGGTCAGAAAACAGTGGCTTCGGCCTCGTCCTTCGCTGAAAAGCGAGGGCTAAAAGAAAACAGTCGACTTCGGTCTCGACCCATATCGAGAGATATGGCAAACAGAAAAAACCATTAGAGCATGTCTTTAATGGTTTTTCTTATATCTTCAAAAATCTGTGGATCAAGTGTCCCCATCTTTTGGGTAAGTCGCCTTGTATCGATAACACGAAACTGTGAAAGAACCGCAGATGCATCTTTTCCAACCACATTTCCAAGCCAAAAACGTAACGGATGGATATGTCTTGATGTAGTCAAGGGAACGGCAACTGATGTTTGAGCACTCAGCGGTTTCAGAATCAAAACAGGGCGTCGATAGGAGTGCCCAGTACCATTTTCTTCAAAGCCAATATTCACCCCAAGAACACACCACCAAATTTCCCTTTCATGACAAAAAAGAGATTCCGTACTATCAACAAACTTCTTTCTTTCATTCCACCCATCAAAATCCTTCTGATGTCCGGGCATCAGACCATCCTACTCATCAAAGATGAGGACAATATAAAATCTACACGAACGAATCGGGCACGGGAAACGCCAAGGCAAGTTCAGTAATCTCTTTCTTGATACGGTCTTTGACCCCGGCATCATCTTTGTTCTTGAGCGTCTCAAGCATGAGCTCAGCGACGCGGGTGCATTCTTTTTCGGTAAAGTTGCGGGTAGTGATTGCAGGCGTTCCAAAACGAATACCCGATGGATCAAGTGGCTTGCGAGTATCGTCAGCAATGACATTCTTGTTGACCGTGATACCAACGTCGTCGAGTGCCTTCTCTGCTTCTGCACCGGTAACACCAAGTGAACCAAACACGTCAGCGAGAATGAGGTGGTTGCTCGTGCCTCCAGTAATGAGTCGCACTCCCCCAGCGGTAAACACGTCTGCCATCGCTTTAGCGTTCCGAATGACCTGAGCGGCGTAATCTTTGAACCTTGGTGAAAGCGCTTCACCAAATGCAACCGCCTTTGCTGCGATGACATTCATGTGCGGACCGCCTTGAAGGCCCGGGAAAATCATCTTGTCGATTTTCTTTGCAAGCTCTTCGTTATCGCGAATGAGAATCATACCACCACGCGGACCGCGAAGTGTCTTATGCGTCGTAGTTGTGAGAATATCGAAACCATAATCAAAAGGATTCTTCACCGCTTTCCCCACAATGAGCCCTGCGATATGCGCGATGTCCATAACCGCAAGCGCGCCGGCTTCACGTGCGATGGATACAAACTTTTCATAATCGAGTTCGCGAGGATATGCAGAATATCCTGCCAAAAGAATCTTAGGCTTCTCCGTGAGTGCGAGCACACGAAGCTCGTCATAATCAATCTCCCCTGTCTCAATGTCTTTCATCTTGTACCGGATGAATTTGAAGATCTTGGTGATTGCGGTAACGGGATGGCCGTGTGTAAGGTGCCCTCCGTGTGAGAGGTCCATGCCAAGCACCGTGTCCCCAGGCTCGAGCAGGGCAAAGTACATTGCAATATTCGCCGGCGCGCCCGAGAGTGGCTGAACGTTCGCGTACTTGGCGCCAAAGAGCTCCTTGGCGCGTTCGATTGCCAGCGTCTCCACCTGGTCGGTGTATTCCTGACCACCGTAGTATCGCTTTCCCGGGTAACCTTCGGAGTATTTGTTGGTAAACACACTCCCGAGTGCTTCGAGTACAGCTTTGGATACGTAGTTTTCCGATGGGATGAGCTCAAGTCCTTCGCGTTGGCGTTTTTCTTCACCCGCAAGTGCGGATGCTATTTCTTTGTCGTGATTGATGAACATAGTTAGTCAATGAGGCGTTTAACATGTTTCCAAATATCTTCATGTACTTCGTCGCGCGTTTGGTTCGCATTGACCATAAACCATCCGTTCTTTTTAGCGAGCGTGTGGTGCATCTCTTTCACCTTTGCCATAAGGTCGTCATCGGTCTCGTGTTTATGGCCCTCCTCCTTTGCTTCAAGAAAACGTTCACCATCCATAAATATGGGGAGATCTTCGCGGAGCAAATGACTGTTGAGCTCCTGCAAAAATGCTTCGTCGACGCCAGCACCAACACCCCACGCCATACCGGTACCAACATAATCTTCAACAACAATCCACTCACCGCTCATCAAACGCGCACGAAGTGCAGCATCGTATTGTGTGCGGTTCACGACATGCACAATCTGATATTCACGTGGCGACAATCCATGTGGGTTGCCGTTGCGAAGATAACCATTAATCATCTGTCCTGACGGAGCAAGGTTGTAGAGCGGATACTTGAGGTAGTAGGCCTCCTTCCCCTCTTTGATGAGACGCTCGACGAGACGCTTAGCCTGTGTGCTTTTACCGAGATTATTGATGCCGTAGAGGGCGATGAGTTTACCTGACATGAATTATTTGATAGAGCCGTTCATCGAATTGGTGCCCGATGATATTCTCCGGATTTCCTTTATTAAAAAACTTTTCGCTACCCCCCAACAGACACACCCTTTTTACACCCGCACCAATGAGCGCTGCCCAACACGGCTCGCAACACCACCAATGACCCCACAAATATAACACCGCCCCCGAAGCGTCGTTCCCTTTGTTTTGGGCATCCCTTACCGCCTTTTGCTCACTATGATTCTTAGGGTGACACCCCTCACAAAGCTCGTACCCTTGTCCAGTTGGAATATTCCGTTTTTGCCGCTCACACTCATGAGTTTTGTGATATTCACTGCCATTCGCCCCAAATCCTATTACCGCATCACATTTGACAAGAACACTCGCATTCGGCATAACCGCATCAAGGGACTCCAAAAAGGCCAGTGATTTTGCAAGCCGTATATACGGGTCTGATGCCGGAACATATATGAATTCCCCGTCTTTGGACATATACGGATATGCAACATTTTTCATTCGCTCATCGTAGCAAAAGAACACGTTTCGAGATAGCATACTCACATGTCTCGTTTCGATGAAATCTACAAAAACACGCTCTCACGGATTATGACGGAGGGTATTCCAGAATTAAACACACGAACAAACCACGAAACTCGCGCTCTGCCGGGAATCAGTTTTGAATTGGATGTTGAAAAAGAAGGATTTCCACTCCTCACACTTCGAAAAATACCCATAAAGCTTTTCATTGCGGAACAGATTTGGTTCATAGCAGGAAGCAGAAAACCCGAAGATTTTCTCGGAACGTTCACACACATTTGGGACGATTTCACCAATCCCGGAAATGTCGTTACCGTTGCCTACGGGTATCGTTGGAGAAAACATTTTGGAAGAGATCAACTCAATCTTCTCATTGAACTGTTGAAGAAAGATCCGAGCTCCCGTCATGGAGTTGTTGTTACGTGGGACCCGGCTCAAGATGGTCTTGGTGGAGCACAAAAAGCAAACCTACCCTGCCCATACACGTTTACGGTAAATATCATCGGAGGAAGATTAAATCTGCACAACATGGTTCGATCAAATGACATGCTGATCGGCTTCCCCCATGACGTAGCTGGGTTTGCTTTACTCCAGCACATTCTCGCACAACAACTCAACTTGCATGTCGGAGTTTATTCGCACAGCATCTCAAATGCTCATGTGTACGACACCCACTATGACGGCGCACACGAAATCATACGTCGTGCCACAGACCACCCGGCAATCTCATGCACGCTTCCCGCAAACACGTTCGAACGCGCCGAGAAAAAAGATGTCGCACTTGTTGAAGAGATTGCCAACATGTTCTCAAAACAATACACCCCCCAAGCCCCGATTTCTGGTTTAAATATAGTATTATAATCGCCACACCAAACCCATGTCCGTACTCGTTCAAAGAGAAATCATAGAAAAAATCAAAGGTGGAGATATCGTATTCAATCCACACCTGGACACTTTCCAAATACAAGCTCACTCCATTGATCTGCGGCTCGGGTTTACTTTTCTTGTACCAAAATCTTGGCGCATAACACCAAAAGGCCGTGAGGCCTTGCTTATAGACCCCTTGGCAGAAAAATACGATGCGCGATATTTTGACATCATCGAGCTCGAAAAAGGACAATTTTTTGAATTGCTCCCTCAGGAACATGTTCTCGTATCAAGCCTTGAAAGCATAAAGGTGCCTACCGACCTCATGGCTGTTTTGTACCCCCGTTCTTCAACAAACAGAAAGGGTATGTCCGTCGATCTCACGGGAATCATCGATGCTGGATATGAAGGTCAATTGACCATTCCAGTTCGAAACAATACTCGCTCACAAGTCATCCGTCTGTACCCCGGAGAACGTTTCTGTCAGATCGTATTTGAATCTCTCACCGAAGAAGCGCCCACGCGCAAAAGCAGATTTCACCAACGGGACATCATCGAAGGCATGGCCTCCGAAGAGACAGCCGAGGTCGACCTCATACGGACTGGCGAAATCAAGAAACTCAAAGAGCTCTTCCCCATCGCGCTCGATGTTCCCCATGACAAATCAAGGTAAGATAAGCCTCATTGCGGCAATTGGAACACGTACACGCGGCCTCGGCAAAAACGGCCAGCTCCTTTGGCGTATCCCCGAGGATATGCAACGTTTTAAAACCCTCACCACTAGACACCCGGTCATCATGGGCCGAAAAACATGGGAGTCTATTCCTGAGAAGTTCCGCCCCCTCCCCGAGCGAACCAATATCATCATCACCCGCGACACTGGATATACGGCTTCCGGTGCCATTGTCGCTCACTCTTTGGAAGAAGCTCTCGAGAAAGCACGCGCAATCGAGCCTAAAGAAATATTCATCATCGGCGGCGCACAAATCTATGCCAAGAGTCTTCCCCTAGCAGACCGGCTTTATCTCACCTTGGTTGATGCTGAGGATGAAGCAGACGCCTTCTTCCCTAATTATTCGATGTTCGCCAAAGAGATATCCCGCGAGAAACATCTCGACTCAACGCCACCCTATTCATACGTTGTCTTGGAAAAATAAAACACCCCCAATCTCTCGGGAGCGTTTTTGTTGTGAGCTGTTGGCTGTAGGTTACTTCACGTCCACCCCCATGCTTCGAGCTGAGCCTGCGACAATCTTCATCGCGGCATCGATATCATGAGCATTGAGGTCCGGCATCTTACGCTCTGCAATCTCGCGGAGCTGAGCCTTGGTAATCGAGCCAACCTTCTTGAGAGGGTTGCCTGATCCCTTGCTGATACCAGCAGCCTTGGTGAGCAAGCTCGACACCGGCGGGCTTTTGAGGACAAAATCGTACGAACGGTCTTCGAAAACGGTAACGAGCACTGAGACAGTGTCTCCACGCATCTCCTGAGTCGCTGCGTTGAACTTTTGGACGAAATCTCCGATGTTCACACCAGCCTGACCAAGGATCGGTCCAAGTGGCGGAGCAGGAGTAGCCGCACCTGCGGGTGCCTGCAATTTGAGCGTTTTAAGTATCTTTTTGGCCATGTAGCTTGAAATGATGTCCTGGGCGAAGCGTTCCCGGGAGCGCTAAACGAAAGTGGATAACGCAGAGGCATCATATCGTCAAAACGGCCTTTTGTCGAGATGGTCCGTTGTGGCGTATTGATATACCTCTAGCTTCGGCGCACCTGGATGAAATCGAGCTCCACAGGCGTCTCGCGGCCGAACATGGAGACGAGCACTTTGACCTTGCCACGCTGGCGATCGACTTCGGCGACACGCCCTTCGAATTCCTTGAAGGGGCCATCAGTGATGGTAACGCGGTCTTCGGGTTCAAAGTCGATGGTGTGCATTGGCATGTCTGCTTTCATGCGACCAAAGAGCTCAGCAACCTCATCCTCGCGAAGCGGAACCGGTTGAACGCCTGAACCAACGAATCCAGTAACACGTGGGGTGTTGCGGACCACGTACCACGAATCGTCAGTAACAATCATGTCGACGAGGACATAGCCCGGGTAGACCTTCTCCTCTTCCTCGACACGCTTACCACGCTTCACCTTAATCTTCTTTTCAGTCGGAACGAGCACATTGAAGATGCGGTCCTCCATACCAAGTGATTCAACGCGCTGTTTGAGATTGCGGACAACAGCGTCTTCATATCCTGCGTAGGTGTGGATCGCGTACCAGTGGCGTTCTGCGTCGGTGTTTTGTTTCATATTGTAGCTAGGAGCTAGTGGCTATGAGCTATTAGGAAAATATTGTCTCCTTTCAATTGTCGCCTTATTTAATGATGTACGTTTTGACGAGATGCGTGAAAAGCTGATCGAATGCGCCGAGATAAACCGCAGTAAGAAGCGAGATGACGATAACAAGAACCGTGAAAGCGGTCGCCTGTGCGCGTGTTGGCCAGCTCACATGCTTGAGCTCTGACTGGGTGTCTTTGATGTATTGGATGAATGAGGACATGTGGATGGTTTTTAGTTCATAAGTTCTTAAGTTTACAAGTTGAGAACTTATGAACTTTTTAACTTTCCAACTTAAAGACCCCTTTCGGGGCCTGATGTCAAGTATTGTACTCTCTCTGACCCAAAAAGCAACCGCCCCTATCTCTAGGGGCGGGCCTTATCGAAAGTGTAGGCGTTTTACTTTTTCCCTGCTTTTGCGAGCTTTCGATTTGCGAAGACCACGAGAAGTGGTGATGCGATGAAGATTGAGGAGTACGTGCCGGCAATAATACCGACAAGGAGCGTAAGGACAAACGTGTGAACACTTGCGCTACCCACGAAGAAGAGCACGAGGAGCACGAGAATAACCGTAAAGGACGTGTTGAATGAACGAACGTACGTCTGCTCGAGGCTTGTGCCGACAGTCTCGGTGAAATTCTTTTGAGCAACATCCCCACCACGTTCGAGGTTCTCGCGAACACGGTCAAACACCACAACGGTGTCAGTCACCGAAAGACCGAGGATGGTGAGAATGGCAACCACAAAGAGCGTGT
>CAZMAP010000021.1:0-10991 GCA_964564385.1 uncultured Candidatus Saccharibacteria bacterium
TCGCTTTCAGAGACCGGGATACCTCGGAAAGAGAGCGCAAGATCTATCTGAGGATTCACAACTTTGCCAGCAAGATCTTCTGATGTGAGTGCACGCAAACCGACCGTTGCACGCCCCGTTTCACCGGGCTCAAAAAGCGCGAGCGTCGGAATTGTACGCTTATCCCATGTGGCAGTATTTCGCCCAGAGTCATAGAAACCCGTGCCTGGGCGAACATACGTCTCATCGAGACCGTCACCCGTGATAACAAGTTGGACAACCCCATCGGCAAGCTTGCCCGAAAGGTTATTTCTCCATGTGATATCGAGATCAATATCTTGTCCAACGCCCGAGGTAAAGAGTTCACCAGTGTCTCCCCCAACCGCGAGCCCAAGATCAATGAAGGGCCGCGCGATGCGTATCGTGTGCTCAGCCTTTGCAAACGATGTCCCGATATCGGTGACATCGTTTTCATCGCCGACACCAAGATCAAAATGGAATATTCGCTCCTCGTCATTTTGACCTTCAATCGTACCCCGAACAACAACAGTCCGCTCACCTTCTGGTTCGAGATCTCCGAGCGACCACATGGTCTCACCAAACGATGCGTCAGGATTCGAGGAGAGAAATTTTAACCCAAACGGATACTCAGCAGCAACGACAACATTTTCAATCGGAGCCGTCGAATTTGAACGAATCGTAAGTTCGAGCTCCACATTGTCCCCAGAATTCACCCGTGTGGGACCTTCGACAGAAAGCGCAACAGGGCTATCATCGATTTCCACAACGAAGGCGCGTTCTTTGACAAAAATAGCATTTGACCCAGCGACACGATATTCGAGCGACACAACGATTTGTTGCTTTGTTCCCTCTTCCCCAAAAACAATTGCTTTTGATGTTGTCGCAGTTCGAGATCCGGGCGCAAGATTACCAAGACCCATGCGCGCACGAAGGAGCGGCGCACTCACATCGTCCGCAGATCGCGTTCCAGCTGGATATTCGATAAGCAAATCAGCAACTTCAAGCGTCGACGCGTTCTTGTTTTCAATCTCAATAGCGAGCGGCACAACCTCACCCGCAGACACCAACGACGGACCCGTAACAGTGATATCGATTTTGTCAGCAGAGAGGACATTGCGGTCTCCTGTAAGAAAGAAAACAGCAACACCAAGTGCCCCAACAAAGAAAACAACCGCCAAACCAAAAAGCCATTTGGCGAGCGTGTGTTGTTTTTTACTAAAAGAAATATGACTCATAAGAGACGGCCCCCCGGCCTCCGGATCGGTCCACCCCGTGGGTATATCATCGATTGCTTCATGGTGAAACCCCGCACGAGCGAACGATTGAGACACATCGACATGTGGAGTGTCGAGTGTCTGTTGAAGTGATTCGATAGGGCTCTCGTCATTTGTGGAAGGCATATGCTGATTATAGCGCACTATAAAATCTTCAACATACCCGTCCAGAACAAAGCCTCAATCGCCATTACTCCGAGAGAAGAAAGAGGAGCTCTTTGAGCAATTCAATGAGCTTCCGCTGAAGTCCAAGCAATTCGACATCGTTCGAAAATACTCCCTGCACCACACTGACAGACGACGCGCCAGAGCGGCGGTGGCTACTCTTGTTTGATCCACTGTCTCCATTGCTGTTTTCATCTCCACCACTTCCCGGGTCCTCATCATTGGTTTGTGCGTTCTCATCCCACACAAAAACATCCATGACATCATTTGTATCGCCATCAACAAGATTCTCCGCATTTGAGCGAAAAGCAATCACCGAAGGATCTTCCGTAAACAACGGATTGCGGTTATCAAGAGATTCTTCCTCATTATCAGAGCCCTCTGTGATAAAGACGATCGTATCTTCCTGGCGATCATAACGATACACTTCGATTATATTACTTCCCGACACTTGAAACGCATAGACGATATATCGTCCATCGTCCGATATCTGCCCTTCAAGGGCAGCCTCCCCATCTCCTCCAACAATGTGTTCCGTGGTACCCTCCTGTGTATCGCGCAAGTACAAAACATCGGAACCATCGACCGGTGTGTCGGTTACAGCAAGCGCACGAGAGCCAAAGAGTACATAGCGATGGTCGGAAGAAATATCAGCAGACGCAAACGCTTGGCCCGTCGCACTGCCTCCATCGGCGGTGATGCTTGCGAGTGTAAACGCCTCCTCACCAAGATCATACATATAAATATCGTAATCGCTGTTTGTATCAAGAGCGCCATCAAAGTCTACGTCTGTGGATAAAATCAAAAAACTATTCGACGAAAACCCAAAAATCTTCGTCCCCCCATGCACAATGATTGTTGTGGTCCCTTCCTGGCGATCACGGATATAGATGTTGTTGCCATCGGAAGTTGCCTCGGGCACAAGCCGTGCATTGACACCAAAAGCGACATATCGCCCATCGTCCGAAATCGCCAATTCAAATGCGTACACTGATCCACCTTCTCCACCCTCATTAACAGTGATCAATTCAAAAGAATCTTCGATGCGGTCATAAACGTACGTATCCGTATCTCCTTCGTCATCATCTTCCGGAGCAAGCGCGGCGTCAGATTGAAACAAAACAAAACGACCATTACCCGAGATGAAGACAGTGCTATTGTACCCTTGATCAGTAATATGTGTCGTCACTCCTTCCTGCCGATCTCGTAGAAATATGTCGCTCGGATCATCTAAATCTGCAAATACAACATACCGTCCATCCGAGGATATCCCGAAGCCTCCAATGCCGCTTGTGAATTCGCTGCCATCAGACTCTACGCTCGCGCGCTCAAAGTCGAACACCGGATTTCCGATGGGAGCACGCGTTCTAAAGTTTAGTGTCGTATCATCAGCAATCCCCGCAAAATCTTCGTCTCCTTCACCAACAAAAGCTCCCGCGTCGATAAGAATGTAATAGTCCGTCGAATATTCAAGATTGGCAGGAATCGACGTATATGCCGATGACCCATCGACGGTAACAACACCCTCATCTGTCACATCAAATGTGGCAACTGTGCTATCGTCACTGGCTTTTTTTATCGTAATAAACCCGGTTCCAGGTGTGACGTTTTGGTCAAAATAAATTTCAAGATATAAGACAAGAGAAACAGTCGTAGCGTCATCTTGAGGAACAATGTCCTCAATAATTGGTGCGGCTGCACGAACGAGAAAAGGAAACAAGAGTGTAAACGCGAATGTCAAAATCAAAAATTGATGATATTTCATGTGACAAAAGAATACCACTGAGACCCTCCTCAACCTAAATATAATCAAATTCCTCAAACACCTGACGATAGAGATCAATGACACGTTTCGTCTCGCGTTCAGTAAGGATGAAGTCTGAACCATGATGCGCGATGCGGTTGCGCACCTTGTGTCCGTCCCACGCAAGATCAATGGTCTTGAAATCGCTCACCTCAACACTCTTGAGTTTATCACCAAGCGATTCACCATGGTGCCCCATACTCGTGAGAAGCTCGTCGAGCATAATATCGGCCTCGATGATCGCGGTGCGCCAGTCGCCCGGCGACTCAGAAGCCGCGAGTGTGCGCACATGTTCCCAACGCGCATTCTTCTCCGAGAGCGCATCATCGGTCATCTTCTTCTCAAAGAGTCGCATTGATTCAATGAGCTCGCTTCGAAGCGCGCGCGTCTTACTGCTGGCGTGCCACAGACCCCACACCGCAACCGCCGAAACAAAAAGCGAGACAACAATAAACGGAACACGAATCGAATAGAACCACGCCGTCAGCGTCTCCGAGCCAAACAAAAACGCAGTCAGCGCATCGAGTGTCGACGTGCCCCCGCGCGAAGCACTTTCGACATGACCGCCAAAGCGCGTCAAAAGATACGCCACAACAGCAAGCACGAGGAGCATCACCGTGAGGCGTGACGTAGCATCGGTATTACTCACTGTTTTTGGGGCAGGTTTGTCAGCCATTGCTTAGTAGTTTAGCAGTTTTAAGTTACTACGTTTGTAAGGTGGGGATTAAACTTCCCAACACACAAACCTTTCAACTTATAAACTAAATCTCGCCAAGGAACCTCTTCCCCACCACAAACAACCTGCTCTCCCCCATGTGCGGCGCAACAAGCTGTAACCCCAACGGAAGCGCGACACCATCGTGCATTACCGTTCCTGAAGGAACCGACATTGCCGGCATACCCGTGTGGTTGGCCGATACAGTAAACACATCTTCGAGATACATTTGCACGGGATCTGCGAGTTTCTCGCCAAGTCTAAATGCAGGACCCGCAGTTGTGGGCGTTGCAATGACATCGCATTGCGCGAACGCGTTCGTAAAATCTTGTGTGATGAGTCGCCGCACCGCGTTTGCACGATTGTAGTAAGCGTCATAATAGCCCGACGAGAGCACGTAGGTGCCAATCATAATGCGCCTGCGAGGCTCGGGTCCAAATCCTTCACCACGTGTTTCAAAATAATCACCAATGAGACCCTCGCCATCTTTGTGCAAACCATATTTGACACCATCAAAGCGCGCAAGGTTTGATGACGCCTCGGCCGGCAAGATAACGTAGTATGCAGGCACCGAATACGTCACGTTTGGCAATTCGATATCAACAAGCTCATAGCCGACCTCGGCGAGACGCTTCAAGGCCGACTCGAAATTTGCAGCGACGTCTTCACGTAGTTTGTTCTCGGCAAGGAACCTCCTCGGCACACCGATTTTCTTTGGTGCTTGGTGTTTGGTGCTTGGTGTTTGCGCGTAATCGCACTCATCCACGGTCGTACTATCCATGGCATCTTTTCCTGCAATCACCCCAAAGGTCGTCTCAACATCTCCAACTGTTTTACCAAACGGACCGATAACATCGAGTGATGATCCAAGCGCGATAAGCCCATGACGCGAAACCGACCCATATGTTGGCTTCAATCCCACAATGCCACAAAGTGCTGCGGGCTGGCGGATAGAACCACCGGTATCAGATCCGAGTGACGCAAGACACATGCCCGCCAACACAGCCGCAGCCGAGCCTCCCGACGAACCACCCGGCACACGTGATGTATCGAGTGGATTCTTGGTAGGTCCGTACGCCGAATATTCGGTCGAAGAACCCATCGCAAATTCATCCATGTTCGTTCGACCAACCAACACCGCACCAGCATCTTTGAGTTTGGTAACGACGGTCGCATCGTAGGGTGCCACAAACCCCTCGAGAACTTTTGATGCGGCAGTTGCATGTTTACCCGTGACACACATGTTGTCTTTGAGCGCAACGGGAATGCCCGTGAACGCTGTTGCCTTCCCTTGTGCAATCATTTCGTCAGCACGCTGTGCCATCTCTCGAGCATCGTCGTATACCTCGAGAAACGCATGAATCTCGTTGTCTTTTTCTTTGATAGTTGCATGACACGCATCGAGCAATTCGACCGCGGTTATTTCTTTTGCGTCGAGTTTTGCGCGCGCCTCTGCAATGGAGAGTTGTGAGATGTTGAGTGTCATGAACTACAAAATATTTTTGACCTTCACAGAGTCGCCCTCACGTTCAGGCGCATTGTTGAGAAGTGCTTCGGTGTACACACCACCCTCGTGTGGATTGGCATCTTCGCGCATCACGTTGTACACCGCACCCACCGAAACACCTTCATGTGGTGGCGCGTCCGCACCCTTGAGCTCATCGACAAACGCCAAAATACGCTCTAGGTCCTTGGTGAGCGCTTCTGCCTCTCCCTCATCAACCTTGATTCGGGCCAGTTTTGCGAGATTTTCGACGTCTGTTTTGGAAATCGCCATATACGCATTGTATCAGAATTTTGGAAACGAAAGCGCCCCGCACGTCGTGCGAGGCTCCCGTTGATACACCAACGGGCGTGGTGGGCGGAGATGCCCGAGGAACTACTTGGACGACCCAGCCTTGAGAACGACCAACCGGCGGCGGTGACCGGCAAACCAGATGGTCGGACCGTCGAAGCGTTTTAGAATCTCCGGGTTGAATATGATTTGGCATCTGCAATGCCCGAGCATCTCACACCAAGTATCTCTACTTTTTGAGCCGACAGAGGCCACGCTATCTGAGACCGTAATTGAAGATATTCAGGGTCTTCTGTCGAACTGGATTCGGTGGCAGGAAACCGTAGTCGTCTGCGCATTCGCCTAGTACCGAATCAAGATTATCAGACATGAAGAAACCCCGCATCGCTGCGAGGTTCCCGTTGATGCACCAACGGATGTGGTGGCCGGTATTGGCCGGGACAAGGCCCAAGTGTCTGAGCGCAGAGCACAGGGGCCAAGTCCAGAGAGCTACTCGCGAGGGACGCCGCCGAACAGCCAGTTGTCGTCCCAGAAGCCGTCGAGGCGGTTGACGTTCACGCGGCGCTCGCCGAACCACCCGATGAAGGCCGCAAAATCGTACCCTCCACCCGGACGTGGCCACTGCGTGCCATTGGGATGACTATCGGCGAACACCGGATCGTCCTGGTTGGCCTTGGCTTGGGCCCGCGGGTCGGGCTTGAGGCCGTTGAAGTCGAGCTGACGCGCAACCTCCTCCTCACTGATGTAGCCGCTCTCGTCGTAGGCTTCCGCGGGGGGCTTGATAAAGAAGACGCTGATCTCCTCACCCTCTCCGACCGGCATACCATCGACGACTGCCCGGTCCACGTCCACGTACTGGAAGCAGCCGGTGGCGTCAATCGCCTGCTGGTTCGTGATCGAACGGTCGACCTTCACGCGACGGACGATCATGTTGCTCCACGCCTCGACCCGCTTGCGTAGGTCCGCGACGCAGGCGACGGCGAACGTCTTGCCCTGGATCTTGATGAATTCGCTGGTGGGCTCCTCGGGGAGCCCCGCGGCCCGCAGCTCAGCCTCCACGAGGGCGAGAACGGTGACGATCTGTTCGTCGGTCATCTGTTTCGGCTCGGGCGACGCGCTCGATGGGTTCTGGTTGGTGGATACGACAGCTTCAGCGGTGACGGCGCTCGTCATGGTGGTCTCCTTGGAGTGAGCGCGGTGGGACTGCTAGCCGTCTACCTTGAGAATCACGGCCATAAAGGCTCATTAAAGGCTTGAGCCCTTGTGGCCGTGATTCCCTGCAAGTAGCTTTTAAGGTTCTTCTAACGCGTATTATAGGCTTATAATACAGTTTTGTCAATAACACCAAATCTCCCGCCCTAGAAGCCTATTTCGTGAGCATTTGCTTAAATTCGTCTTCATCCAAAATCTTTACCCCCAACTTCCGTGCCTCGTCATATTTGCTCCCCGGTGCCTCGCCCGCAACGACGTAGTCGGTATTCTTCGACACCGATCCGACAGCCTTTCCGCCTCGTACCCGTATGAGCTCCTTGGCTTCGTCACGCGACATCGATGAAAGCGTCCCGGTCAACACGAACGTCTTGCCCGAGAGATTCTGATTGTCTGTCTTTGTCTTCTCCTGCTTCTGAAGCTTTACATGCTCTAAGAGTTTTTCAATGAGCTTCGTGTTCTCCGTGTCATCAAACCAACCGCGTACTGATTTGGCGATAATCGGACCAATACCCTCGATTGCCGACAATTTCTCTTCACTCGATTTCCTGATGTTCGCGAGTGTGCCAAACGCATCGGCAATAATAATCGCAATCTCTTCGCCAACATGTGGAATTGATAGTGACACGAGAAAACGAGAGAGTGAAATCTTTTTGGACACCTCTATCGCATTGATGAGGTTGTCAGCCGAGAGTTCGGCAAAACGCGGGAGTGATAAGAGATCTCCCTTTTTAATCGTAAAGATGTCGGCAAAATCTGAAATCAGTCCTTCTTCCAAGAAGAGCCTCACCTGTTCTTTACCAAGACCATCAATATCGAACGCATGTTTACCGACGAAATGCTCAAAAAGGCGCCGCTGCTGATCAAACGATCCCCTATGTTTACAACGCCACGCAGCCTCACCAGGTACGCGTTCGATTGATCCATCTCCTCCGCACAAACCAACTTTTGTCGGGAACGCCCAAGGTTTTTCCTTTCCGTTCCGCAGATTGGTCAAAACCGAAACAATCTCAGGAATCACATCCCCCGCGCGTTGAAGAATGACCGTATCACCGATACGCAAATCGAGCTCTTTGATGAAATCTTCGTTGTGGAGCGTGGCGCGCGAGACCGATGCACCGCCGACGAACACAGGCCTCAGGTGCGCCACTGGCGTGAGCACGCCCGTGCGCCCCACCTGCAGCACGATATCTTCAAGAACGGTCGTCACCTGTTCGGCTGGGAACTTGTATGCGATCCCCCACCGAGGAGCCTTTGCCGTATGACCGAGCACACGCTGGTGTTCGACGCTGTTGACCTTGAGCACGACTCCGTCGATATGGTAGCTGTTCGCATGGCGGCGCTCTTGAGCTGCATGATAATACCGCTCGACATCCTCCACTGTCTTGCAGATCGCATATGCCGAGTTCACCGTGAATCCGAGCTCCTTGAGGAGTTCGAGCTCACGCTCCTGAGTGTCGACCGGTTCTTCGATCGATTCGATGTCATACGCGAAGAAGCTGAGGCGACGCGATGCAGTAATGCTCGCGTCGAGCTGCCGGAGAGCTCCGGCCGCCGCGTTTCGTGTATTCACAAAAAGTGGTTCATCCTTGTTGGCACGTTCGACATTGATTCGTTCAAGCTCTTCCGCACCAAGCCACACTTCCCCAACAGCGATGAGTGATATCGATCGCGAAAGTTCGTGAGGTATATCTTTGATCGTCCGCGCCGTGTGTGTAATATCCTCTCCCACGATGCCATTGCCGCGAGTCGCCGCACGGACGAGCTTTCCTTCCTCGTACGTGAGCACCACCTTGAGCCCGTCGATCTTCTCTTCGGCACAATATGAAAGATCTGTTGCTGAGATCTCTTCTTCGGCAAGACCTTTCTCGACACGCTTCGTCCATGCGGTGAGTTCTTCGGTATTGAAAACGTTGTCGAACGAATATTGGCGAACAGCATGACGCACCTTTGCGAATGCCTCGTGCACCATACCTCCAACTTTTTGTGTTGGAGTATCTGCGGTCTTCACTTCGGGATACTCTTCTTCGAGCGCAAGGAGTTCGCGCACGAGCGAGTCGTACGCCTCGTCGGAAATCTCAGGCGCATCGAGCGTGTGGTAGAGATGCTGGTGGTGTGCCACCTCAGCAGAGAGCTTTTTGTGGCGCTCCTGAACGCTTTTGGGAAGAGGCATAGGACTATTATACAGCTATCCGTAGCCTGTGGCGCATGGATTTTTTGGAAGATTTCCAAAAACCCCGGCTTGCGAAGCTCCTAGTAGATTGCTCTAATAGCGCGCTCGACGCGGCGTGGGTTGGTGATATCGCAAGTGTTGTATCCACGCGAGACAATGGTTGTGGTTGAGATATTTTTGAACACATCAACAGAAGCACAACGGCCGCTCGGGAATGTGATATCAAACGATGTCGTTGCCGCCGTTGTGGATGTTGATGTTTCCCACCCACTTTCTGGATGAGTGATATCGGTACCAACACACACAGCGCCACTATCAGGTTCAACAGGGTCGGTGAAAACGATATTTGATTTTTGTTTGGCGATGGCCTCAATCTCGGTTGTTGAAAGCGCCCTGTTGTAAATGCGGACGTCATCAATATCTCCCTTCATCCGAGTTCCCTGATCGTCGCGCGAACCAATGCGAAGCGCTCCGCCATCATCAACCGCCGAAACACCCAAAGAACCACTCGCAACTTGCGATCCATTGACATAGAGACGTCCCGTCGATCCCGAGCGTATTGCGGCAACATGCTGCCACACACCAGCAGTGAGACCTTTTCCACTCTCGATATCTTGTGACGCGTTTCCATCACCAACAGAAAAACGGACCGCTCCCGTCTCGGGTACCGTATAAAGATCATACGGGCTCGGATTGCCCTTCACTGTCTTACCCACAATACCGTTGTACCCAACAAGGTCAGTCGGACGAACCCACGCCGTGATAGTCATATCACCAGTGAGTGAGATACCATCGCTGTCATCCACCTCAACGTAATCATCGACACCGTCGAACGAAAGTCCTCCTCCGATTTGTCCGGATATCCACGCGCTATTATCCATACCCGAAAGCGTTCCCGTATTGGCATGCCCGCTTGAATCAAAAGCTTGATCGCCCGTATCCTCTTCAAATCTCCAATATCCTGCCAACCCGCTCGCCAAACTATCACCATAGAATCCGAATACCGGCGATGAAAGACCTGTGTATTTTCGATCCCAAAACAACGCACACTCAAGACCCGCATCAGCAGCATAAAAGGCAACCGCCGACTCTCTCGCCCCCGAAGAAAGAATGAGCTCTTTGTAGGTGATATTGAATATCGCAAGTCCGAGTGCAAGCAAAAGCGACGCCACAAGAACCGCATAGAAAAGCGTAAAGCCTCGCTCCTGCAACCTACAACCTGAAACCTGTAGCCAAGAATATTTTGGTTTTAGGTTACGGGGTACAGAGTTTTTGATACATGTTTTATGTTTCATGTTCTGTAATCTACTGCCAATCCAATATCGAATCTTCGACAGAAAGGCTCCTGTCGGCAAGACCGTCCTTCCATGTGACCACCGCCGTAACAAGCACTTCTCCGGGATTCTTGTTGCTTGTGGTGATGGATACGATTCTTGTAAATTTGGTCTCTATCCATTTGCTCCCACCTCCCGGCAATCCATATAATCCGGTTGTCTCATTGAAAACGAGCAGGTCGCACTCATCCCGACTACCAACCGTACACGCATCAATCGTCCCTGCGGGAACATCGACGACACACGTCGCGTCGATACAATCCTCGAGACCCTGAAGCCATTCGTTACCTACAAGAGTATTCGTATCGCGAATGTTGCGCACATATTCAACAGCTTCTTGGGCGAGATATGTGGCAATAACTTGATCGCGTGCAACCCGAGATGCCGCGAGACCCTGTGAACCAAGCGTGAGCGGTGCAGTAATTGCCATGAGAAGAATAGAAATCGCAACAAGAGTCTCAACAAATGTAAAGCCTCGCTCCTGCAACCTACAACCTGAAACCTGTAGCCAAGAATATTTTG
>CAZMAP010000022.1:0-3888 GCA_964564385.1 uncultured Candidatus Saccharibacteria bacterium
ACTTTCATTCCGCGGTATGCCTGTGTCCGAAAGTGATGTGCCCGAACAGGTGCGCACGGAGGCGGTTGGTACCATTCGTATCAACACCGACGCAACACTTGCTGAAACCATTTATCACCGTGCAGGTCCGTTGTCGAATGCCGGACCTATCCCGCCTCGTGTCGAGGATGAAACCACCTACACAGTTGTCTGGGAGGTGTCGAGTTCAGTCAATGATGTGACTGGTGCGCGAGTGTCTACACGACTTCCGCCCTACGTGTCATGGAAAGGGGTCGTGTCTCCTGCCGATGAAGATATCGTTTTCAACCCATCGACTGGTGAAATCGAATGGGTAGTGGGAACAGTGCGGGCAGGGGCGGGGTATTCTGGCTCGGCGCGTCGTGTGGCGTTCCAGATTGGTCTTACCCCTTCGGTTACACAAGTAGGAGGCGCTCCGGTTCTCGTTCAGAGCGTCACGCTCTCTGGCACGGACGGATTTACAGGGTCCCCCGTCAGTGACGGTCAAGCAGAGCGGACAACGGTCATCAATGGTGATCCCGGGTTCAAACAGTCCGACGGTCAGGTCGAAGGCTAGCTTAAAAACGAAGCCTTGTTGAGGCCTTCTTGGGGGGATACAATACTGCAATAACCGAGAATAAAGCTTTTTCATGAACACTTCCTCCCGTCTCGACGTCTACATTAATCCAGGTTCCGTGTTCAAGGCGGCACTTGTCCTCATTGGTATTTACGTTGCGTATCTTTTGCGTGACGTTGTTCTTGTTGTCATAGCCGCCATTGTCATTGCCTCGGCCATTGAGCCACTTACGCTTTGGTTCACACGACATCGCATTCCTCGAACAATCGGAGTCATCATTACCTATATCTCCATCGCAGCAATCATCTTTGGCGCCGTCTATCTTGTGCTCCCGTCGCTCCTCTCGGATGCGGCGAGCTTTCTTTCGCAAGCGCCTCAATATGCTGAGACGGTTGATGCCGGAGCACTTCTTCAACGTTTCAATATAAGTGCTGACCCAAGTGTGCTCCAGGGGCTTTCTGACACGTTCTCTGCAGGAGATCTTATTTCGGGCCTTCGGACCTTCATTGCCATTCCGGGTGGTGTCTTTCGTATCGTTTCATCGGTCTTCGGTGGCGTTTTCTCGTTTGTCTTGGTGATTGTTCTCTCGTTCTATTTTGCGGTTCAGGAACGCGGTATCGAACAGTTTATTCAGATTGTTGCTCCTGTTGGAAAACAGGCCTACGCTATCGACTTGTGGCAACGCTCTCAGCGCAAAATCGGCCAGTGGATGCAAGGACAACTTTTACTCATGCTCCTTGTGGGTGTGTTGGTGTTCTTGGGCCTTACTATTCTTGGTATCAAGCACGCTTTCCTTTTTGCGCTTCTCGCAGGTGCGTTTGAAGTTATTCCGCTTTTTGGTCCCGTACTTTCTTCAATTCCGCCATTGCTCGTTGCGTTTTCCGATGGAGGCGCAAGTCTTGTGCTCATGGTTGCGGGTTTGTTCGTCATTATTCAACAATTTGAGAATCACCTCATCTATCCGCTTGTCGTCAACAAGGTTGTGGGTATTCCGTCGATGGTTGTTATCTTGGCACTTGTTGTGGGGGGACAGCTCGGTGGTTTTCTTGGCGCGCTTCTTTCGGTTCCTATTGCGGCGGCGCTCATGGAGCTCTTTCACGATGTGAAGGTCCGCGCCGCGCGCATGAATTCAGACGCATCTTCCATCTCAACACCCACGGCGTAACCGTCTATGAAGAGATTTTTTTACATCACAACGACGCTTCCGTACGTCAACGATAAGCCGCATATCGGCCATGCACTTGAGTTTGTTCAAGCCGACGCGCTTGCACGTAGTAGGCGACTCCGTGGCGATGATGTTTTCTTCAATACGGGTACCGATGAGCACGGACAAAAAATCTTTGATAAGGCAGTCAAAGAGGGCCGTGACGTCAAGGAATATGTTGATTTTTATGCCGAACGGTTTATTGCGCTCAAGGATAAGCTCGACCTTTCATACGATGCATTCATTAGGACGACTGATGAAAAACACATCGAGGCGGCTCAAGAGATTTGGAGACGATGTGAGGCGGCAGGGGATATCTACAAAAAGAACTACAAAACCAAGTATTGTGTCGGCTGTGAGCTCGAAAAGACCGACTCCGAATTGGTAGAAGGAAAGTGTTCCATCCATCCACATCTTGAACTGCAGATTGTTGATGAAGAAAATTATTTCTTCAGACTTTCCAAATACAAAGACGCACTTCTTGCGTATCTTGCTGGTGATGTCATTACGCCCGAGAGTCGCAAAAATGACGCTATCAATTTTGTGCGCAGTGAGGGTTTCCAGGACTTCAGCATATCTCGATTGAAAGAGAAGATGTCATGGGGCATTCCTGTCCCTGGTGATGACACACAGGTTATGTACGTCTGGTTTGATGCGCTCACCAACTATATC
Organism: uncultured Candidatus Saccharibacteria bacterium; assembly: GCA_964564385.1. GTDB lineage: Bacteria > Patescibacteriota > Minisyncoccia > Phycocordibacterales > EsbW-18 > EsbW-18. The sequence continues at coordinate 2,451 of CAZMAP010000022.1, forward strand.
TCGACGCTCGATTGGCCGTCCTCCGCTGAGGCCTCGGACGGCAAACCCGGCTTGTTTCAAAAATTTTGGGTTGACGGTCAAACACTCCAGGTGGCGGGGAAGGATCAGGTTCGCATGCAATCGATCATGTGGCAGGCGATGCTTATGTCGGCCAAGCTTCCTCCGACACAGCACGTGTTCTACCACGGTTTTGTCACGAGCGGTGGACAGAAAATGAGCAAATCGCTCGGCAATGTGCTCGACCCGTTCGAGTACGCCGAAGAATTCGGCATTGATGTTGTGCGCTACTTTTTCTTGCGACACATGCATCCCTTTGAAGACTCAGATTTCACCCGAGAGCGATTCATCGAGAGCTACAACGCCGGACTTGCCAACGGTTTGGGCAATCTCGTGTCGCGCGTCATGAAGATGGCAGAGGAACATCTCGAAGGGCCGGTAACGGTACCTGAGTGGGAAGATTTCACCGACTATTTTGCGCTCCTCGATGCGTTCAAGTTCAACGAAGCGTGTGACCTTATCTGGCAAAAGATTGCCGAATGCGATGCGCTCATCCAAGAGACACAACCGTTTAGGGTGATTAAAGACGATGTTGAGAAGGGGAGAGTGCTCATCGCCGACCTCGCGGTACGGCTGTACACCATCGGGCGCATGCTTAACCCCATCATGCCCACTACCTCCAAGCTCATCAAAGATGCGGTGAAGGCCAACAAGAAGCCGGAGAATATGTTCGCAAGAAGAGAGGTTTGACGCGTTCTGTTTTCTGGTACAAGATTACCGCAGATTAGGGTGTCGGACATACCAACGAGAGGAGGAAGTTCCATGGGTAAGCGCGAAGACTTTAGGAAGCGGCGTACGTTCCTTTTCGGGTGGGTCGCAGGAAAGGCTTCCGGGGAATTCACTGTTCGGGAGGCAGCGGAAGCCGTATACAAGGAGTTCGGGGATTGCTGGATTGGCCGTTACGACACAATCAAGGACTACATCGAGGATCTCATGTGTGACGGCCTCATCGCTTACGTTGGAGCAGGTTTCTATCGCGTCCTCCCACCGAGACCGCCATGCGTTCTTTTTCGGTAAGTTCCACAACCCGCCGCACAGAAAGCCCCGGCCTCTGTGGGGCTTTTCGTTTTTATGGGAATCAAGCTTGATTTTCCGTTGTAACGCTGGCATTGTCATTCGTAGAACGTGTTCTTGTTTCCGGCATGCCGGAGAATATGTTCTCGAGGAGGGAGGCTTAAGGGGGGAGGTCAAAATTCTATTGACAGAGAACATATATCTGCTATAATATGGCCTAGAAATTGGGTCTTTGAGGATGATTGCTTCGTGATTTGAGTCCGTTGTGATGGATTGAAACCACGAAGTAATCTCCCCGAAAGGAGCGGCAATGCTTTTCCTTGTACTTTTTTTGGAAATTCTTGCACCAACCCAACTGGAAAAACGG
>CAZMAP010000022.1:3898-10883 GCA_964564385.1 uncultured Candidatus Saccharibacteria bacterium
TCGAAGTGGTGTTCCAGTTGATGGATCTGAACTTCAATTCTCGACATGCGTCCATCAGTGAGACGAAGTGGGGTGTGGCCTTGGGGGTTGCTGTGGTGGTGGTCGTAGGGGCCCTCGTTCTCGTGCTGATCTGTATGAGGCGTTTCAATCCTCATGATTGGATTCAAGGAGCTTTTGCCCTCATCATCATCGCCATCATGTCCGGCGGCCTCGTGGGGTTTTTCCTTGCCGATAGCAAGGTGGCGAAGGACAATCTCTGGAGGCTGCTCAAGAAGTAACGCAACACAAGTCCACCGACGAGCCCGCGCTCCGTCAGGTGGGCTTTTCGTTTTTATGGGAATCAAGCTTGATTTTCCGTTGTAACGCTGGCATTGTCATTCGTAGAACGTGTTCTTGCTTCCGGCATGCCGGAGAAAGGGGCGAGGGGATGACTCTGCTCGTTGTGGTAGGGCTCTATGTGCTGTTTGTGGTGGCACGAGCCATCGCCGAGCGCTCTTGGGAGCGCATCGGGTGGCTCGTCACCACGATCGTCGCTGGTGTCGTGGTGTTCGGCATCGGCCGTTTCGCGCAATGGGCTGAGCGTGAAGTGCCTTTCGGAATCGGGACACTTTTCGCTTTCTTCGGTGGGGCGTCGGTACTCGTACTCGGCGTTCTGGTTGTCTTCTATGGGGTGCCAATGACCTTTTTTGCCGGTCTTCCTCGGCTTCGGGGAAGCACGAATGGGCACGCCAAGCTCTAACGTGCGCGGGGGTTTCTGTAAAAACAGGACGACGCCTTGGATTGATTTTTTTACATTTCAAGCATAAAATCTTTGCAGATTTTCGTTCGTTGCCGTAAAGAAATGCAGCACAACGGTCTTGATGACCATGGAGGCCACGTATGCCCCAACCGCCGATTCTCGTCCGCCTCTACCCGGACGAGCACGTCACTGTGGGACCGACCACCGGTACGGAGATGATAACCAATGCAAGGCTTCTCTTCACTGGCTACCTCGACCCATATTTCAAGTATTGGGGTACTAACGTACCCAGTGCGCCGACCAGTCCGCGGGAGGTTGCCATCTACGAGGTGCATGAAGATGCCGACTTCCAGACGATGTTTGGAACACTGAGTGCACCCGAGGTGCTCTGTCTTGAGCAGGGCGAAATCCTGGACTTCGTCAGAAAGTATCGCAGCAAGCTTCATCCCGAAGGGTGGGCCACGTTTTTTCTTTTCAAGGTGAAGGGCGAGGTCCTAGTCACGAGTGTTCGTGTCTATGACTATGGCACCAAGCTCACGGTGCATATCAAACGGTTCAACGATGTTCATGTTTACCCCGGTCTCTACCGTTACCGTGTAGTCGTTCTTCTCGCCGGTGTCGTCAACCCGTGACACCACCCCTCCCCGCGTAACGTGCGCGGGGTTTCCTTTTGTTAGCAATCAGTTTTAAACTAGTGGAACCATGGACTTCAAACATATCGACATCCATTCACATCTCAATTTCCCCGAGTTCAATGACGATCGGGAAACAATCATCGCCGAGATGAAAGAAATAGGCATGGCGACTATCTGCGTCGGCACTGATGCAAAGACATCTGCAGAATCGGTGGAACTTGCCGCTAAGCACAACAATGTCTATTCGACCGTTGGCATCCACCCGACACATATCGAAGAATCAGATGGAAAGTGGGAGGCATTCGATCAGACATACTATGAGTCACTCCTTTCACCGAAAGTCGTTGCGATAGGTGAGTGCGGTTTGGATTATTTCCGTCCGCCTGTTGATAAGGAGAAACAGAAAGAGCTTTTCATACAGCAGATTGAGTTTGCGCAAAAGCATCAGCTCCCGCTCATGCTTCACTGTCGCGCATCAAAAGGAACACAGGATGCGTACGAGGACGGCCTCGACATTCTTTCGGCATATCCTGATGTAAAAGGAGACTTTCACTTCTTTGCTGGAGATGTTTCTATCGCCACAAGAGCTGTCGAAAGAGGATTCACACTTTCATTCGATGGACCCATAACGTTTGCCCGTGACTACGACGAGACTATTAAGTCGATTCCCAAAGACATGATTATGGCCGAGACCGATGCGCCATTCGCTGCACCTCTGCCACATCGTGGTAAGCGTAATTCGCCCCTTTTTGTCCCCATCATTTCCGACTGTCTGGCGGATATTCGAGGCGAGGATAGGGAGGTGTTTCGAGCCCAGACTGTTGAGAATGCGAAGAGAGTATTTGGAATCCTGTAACCTGAAGCCTGTAACAAAGGATTCACGCTTACAGGCTTTGGGTTACAGGTTCCAGGATAAGGAAATCCTAAAAACGACTCCAAACGACCCTTGCAGGAGGCCCTCAAACGTGCTAATGTGTAGCGCATGACAGACGAAAAAGAGATTGTAGGAACAGACACAGACATGGAGGATTCTCGTATTTACGAGGCCGCTTTTCATATCGTTCCGAGCCTCGATGAGGCCGGAGCAGTCGCAGAAGCGGCCGATATCAAGGCGTTCATCGTTTCAAATGGTGGAAATGTCATTGGTTCTGGTGAACCGATGCTCATGACGCTTGCCTACGAAGTTCAAAAGGATATCGATCGTAAACGTCACACGTTCAATCGTGCATATTTCGCTTGGTTTGTTTTTGAGGCCGCTCCGGAGGTTGCGCACGCCATCAAGGAGATGCTTGGGGCTCGTTCCACGCTCGTTCGTTCGCTTCTCATCAAGACGACTTCAGAGGCTGCCAACGACCGTCGTCACCCGGCGCTCCTCGCGACACCGTCAACTGATGTCGCTCCTGTTCCGGCCGTCGAAGAACAACACGCGCAAGAAGAAGCACCTGCCGTTGTTGATGATGAGGTTAAGGAATCAATGGATGTTGAAAAGGTCGACGCCGAGATCGCAAAACTTGTTGTTGAATAGAGGGTTTTACCAAGCGCTCTAACGACTTCACACCATGTATCTCAACAAAGCCTTTATCTTCGGCAATCTCACTCGTGATCCTGAGCTCAAATCGCTCCCGTCGGGTTCGTCGGTCGCCACATTCGGTATGGCGACCAATCGTGTTTGGATGGACAAAGACCGCAATCGCCAAGAGACCACAGAGTTTCACAATATCGTTATCTTCGGCAAGCAAGCCGAAACAACCGCTCAATATCTTCGCAAGGGCTCGTCGGCTCTTGTTGAGGGGCGTATCGTCACGCGGAGCTGGGATGACAAGAATGACGGTACCAAAAAGTACCGCACCGAGATTGTCGCCGACCGTATCCAGTTCGGTCCTCGCAGCGGCGGTCCTGGAGGTGCTCCTTCGGCGGCGTCAGATGGTGGTGAGGCGGTTGCTTCGCGTGGCGGTGCCAAGGAACCTGAGATGGATACCATTCAGTATCCCGACGCCCAGAGCGAAGGCATTAATCCTGAGGACATTCCGTTCTAGTTTATACGTTATAAAGTTTATAAGTTGAAAAGTTAACTTATAAACGCAGCAACTTTTCAACCTATAACTACCATGCAGTGCTATTTCACAAAAAACAAGATTGATTTCATCGATTACAAAGACACTGAGCTGTTGAAACAATTCATCAACTCATATGGTCGCATGAAGACGCGTCGCTACACGGGGGTTTGTGGCAAGCACCAGCGTCAGGTTGCGGATGCCATCAAGCACGCACGCTTCATGGCACTCATTCCGTTCATCGTTCAGTAAGTTCACAGCCATAGCCAACAGCTGACAACAAAACCCGGATATCCGGGTTTTGTTGTGCGTGTTCGTTGTGAAGTATTAGCTAACTCGTCCAACGTACTCGTGCGTTTCGGTGTTTACCTCAATGATGTCGCCTTCGTTTACGAACATTGGGGTTGTGATGGTTGCGCCGGTTTCGAGTGTCACGAGCTTATCGCCGCCTTGTGCGGTGTTGCCGCGGAGGTTTGGTGGTGCTTCGGTTACCTTGAACTGCATCTTGATGGGGAGCCGGACACCAATCGGTTTGTCGTCGAAAAAGAGTCCGGTGATTTCGGTTTTTTCCTTGAGGTACTTTGCTTGATCGCCGAGGATGTCGGCAGGGAGCGTCATACGTTCTGCGGGGGCGCCAACTTTGTGGAACCAGTATTCGCCTTTGGCGTTGTAGATATAGACGAGCGGACGTGGCTCGATCTCTGCTTCTTCGGCCTTTTCAGACACGTGGAACGAGTACTCGGTCACCTTGCCGGTGATGAGGTTTTTGAGCTTGGTTGCGTTCACCGGCTTGCGCTGTTGTTTGCGAAAGACGTGTGAATCGAGCACTTGGTAGGGAGAGCCATCCATGAGGATGACCTTTCCGACGCGTATATCGTTGTAGACGAGCATTGCCATAGAAAGATTGATTTAGGGGCCTTAAAGGCGTTCCTAGAGTACCAAATGGGCCTAGGAAGGGCAACCAAAAGATAAGACCTAGTGTCCCGATGCGAGCTTGGCGCGGATTTCTTTGAGAAGGGCGTTTGAGACGCTTTTGTTTTCGCGGAGGAAGGTGCGAGCGGCATCATAGCCTCGGCCGAGCTGCGTCTCACCATATTTGTACGATGCGCCGCTCTTTTGGACGAGCTCGTATTTTTCACCAAGCGCGAGCATCTCACCTTCGAGCGAGATACCTTCGTTGTAGACCAAGTCAAATTCGGCCTGACGAAATGGTGCTGCAACCTTGTTTTTCACAACTTTCACACGGACACGACCACCGACAACTTCTTCGCCTTTCTTAATCTGTGCGATACGGCGAACATCGAGACGAACTGACGAATAAAACTTGAGTGCGTTTCCTCCAGGAGTGGTCTCGGGGTTGCCGAACATAACACCGATTTTCATGCGGATTTGGTTGATGAAAATGACGATGGTCTTGCTTCGTGCAACGATTGCGGTGAGTTTGCGGAGCGCTTGGCTCATGAGGCGCGCCTGCTTGCCCATGTGTTGTTGGCCCATATCTCCCTCGATTTCGTCTTTGGGGACGAGTGCGGCGACCGAGTCAATAACCACAACATCGATTTTGCCGGTGCGCACAAGTGATTCGACAATTTCGAGCGCTTGTTCGCCGGTGTCGGGTTGAGAGAGGAGGAGTTCGTTGATATTTACCCCGAGCTTCTTGGTGTATTCAGGATCCATGGCGTGTTCTGCGTCGACGAATGCGCAGATACCCCCGAGTTTCTGTGCCTCAGCGACGACGTGGAGCGCGAGTGTTGTTTTGCCCGATGATTCGGGACCGAAGATCTCGATGACGCGGCCTCGAGGAAGTCCACCAATACCAAGTGCTGCATCAAGTCCGAGCGAACCGGTTGGGACAACAGCAACATCAACGCGCGGGCGGTCACCGAGCTTCATAATGGATTCTTCGCCGAATTTTGTCTGAATTTGTCGCAATGCGTCAGCGATGTTTGCGTCAGAGCGTCGCGACTCCCTGTGCTCGGGTGTTTCTTCGTGAACAGGTTGCGGAGGTGTCTTTTTGGTGATCTCGGAGAGCTTCTTTTGGGTTTGTCGGGCCGGTTTTGGTGCCATATGCGGGGGTTAGGTGATTAAGTATCACGATGATATCACGCACAGATAAGATGCGTATCAATTTCTTGGGCGGTGTATCACGGGAAGCATCACCGATGTTTTTTTGTCAAAACGGTCCCACGCCTCCACGAGCGCCTCGTTATATCCAGGGGCAAGCACAATCGGTTCGTCAAAAGCCCCCTCTTTGGATACGAATATCTGTCGTCCATTGAGCGTGATTTTTGAGATGCGTTCGGTATTTCCAATGATATGTATGACAGGGTCGGCCGATGTTGTTCCTGGAAGTGGTTGTGCTATAGCAAGTTCCGGACCCGCCACGATCCCGCGGGCTTCAAAGCCGGCATATCCGATGACAATCGTGCATAAGACAACCGTGATGCCAATCCGAACAAGTTTCCATGGCCTCATACCGAAAAAAGGTTAGTACCGCTCATACAAAGTCCTCTTCCGATGGTGCGTCAACATTTGTTTCCGAGGGGCCCCCGACGAGCACGTCGCGAGGCTTTGACCCGTCGGCAGGGCCGATGACGCCTTTTTCTTCGAGAATATCCATGAGGCGCGCGGCACGGGCATATCCGACACGGAGTTTTCTTTGAAGATATGACGTTGATGCTTTTCCAGCGCGGATGACTGTCTCACGGGCTTCTTCGAACATATCGTCATCGATATCGTCATCATCACCGCTGCTGAACATGCCACCACCGCTTCCGGCGCTCACGCTCCCACTCAAATCAATTGGTGTTGTAAGTGCTTCGGTGCCGTCTGCGTTTGAGCGGAGGAAATCGGTCACTTTCTTTACTTCACCCTCGGAGATGAAGGCAGACTGTATGCGTTTTGGCTTACCCATATCGCCAGACATAAAGAGCATGTCGCCGGCACCGAGGAGTTTCTCGGCTCCTGAGGCGTCGAGGATGGTTCGGGAGTCAATCTGGGATGATACCTGCATGGCAATACGTCCAGGGATGTTTGCTTTGATGAGGCCAGTGATGACGTTTACCGAAGGACGTTGGGTCGAGAGGATGAGGTGGATACCGACTGCGCGGGACATTTGGGCGAGGCGCACAATACCGGCTTCGAGTTCACGTGGATACGTACTCATGATGTCCGCAAGTTCATCCACCACCACAATGATGTAGGGCATGGTCTCGGGGAGCTCGGCACCGTCTTCGTTGTCGTTCTTTTTGTCGAGAGCGGGGGCAAGCACACTTGAGTGGTACGAGGCGATATCACGAACATGCTTTTCTTCGAGGACGGTGTATCGTCGTTCCATTTCGTTGACGGTCCATTTGAGGGCGAGAATTGCTTTCTTTGGATCGGTGATGACCGGGGTGAGCAGGTGAGGAATGCCGTTGTAGAGAGTCAATTCAACGCGTTTTGGGTCGACCATGACGAACCGGAGGCTGTCGGGGCCGTTTCTAAAGAGGAGCGAGTTGATGAGCGCGTGGATGGTTACCGACTTACCGGAGCCAGTTGCACCGGCAATGAGCATG
>CAZMAP010000023.1:0-10819 GCA_964564385.1 uncultured Candidatus Saccharibacteria bacterium
GTCTGGGTGTCGCCCGCTAGTACTTTCGGGCGACACTCAAACAAGAAACCCTCCGGTTGCGCCGGAGGGTTTTTGTGTTGCTGGGTAGATTCGTTTTACGAATGGCCTACAACTGAACGCTCCGGAGCACGATGAAAAAGAGCAAAGGCACGGTAGTGCTTAAAGCATACCGATGTGCGCCACATCGCTGAGGTCGTATAGGTCACCAAATTCGTTGTTTTGATTCCATTCATAATGGTTAGGAATGAATCCTACTCGCACACACTCAGAACGTCAAGCAAGTTGTGGATAATCGATCAATGAGTATACTTCCCCCTATGCGCATACTCGCCATAGAAACATCGTGCGATGAGACAGCTCTGGCACTCTTGGAATGCTCTGGAAGTGTTGATTCACCAGTCATACAGCCGATTTCACACGCCTTATACTCTCAAATCAAAGAACATGCCCCTTTTGGGGGTGTTTTCCCAGCGTTGGCAAAACGAGAACACGTGAAGAATATTGTTCCTCTTTTTCTTGAATGTTTGGAAAAGGGTCATATCCTCAAAACAACCTCTAGCAACATTTCTGAAGAAAAACTCTCAACTATCAAGATGATACTTGAGCACGAGCGAGGACTCTTCGAACAATTTGAAGAACATATCGTACCCCTCGAACGACCGGCGCTCGACGCTATCGCAGTCACCCGAGGTCCTGGTCTCGAACCTGCCCTTTGGGTAGGAGTCAACTTTGCAAAAGCACTCTCATACCTCTGGGACATGCCCATCGTTCCCACAAACCACATGGAAGGCCACATAGCTTCGGTTCTCGTAAACGAAGGAGCATCAGAGGTTACCTATCCCACCATCGCGCTCTTGGCCTCTGGCGGACACACTGAGCTCGTTCTCGTCGACAAACCCCTGTCCTACCGTCGTATCGGTCAGACGCGCGATGATGCCGTTGGTGAGGCATTCGACAAGGTGGCTCGACTTCTCGGATTACCATATCCAGGAGGATTTCATATCGATCGACTTGCCGATGAAGTTCGTGCTCGCCCTGAACCGAGACATAACACGGGTATCGTCTTTCCCCGTCCTATGATTCATTCGAAAGACTATGATCTCTCGTATGCAGGACTTAAGACAGCCGTTCTGTACAAAATAAAAGAGCTTGGTGTCCTGACTGACAACATCAAGGCGGTGATTGCATATGAATTCGAGGAAGCAGCAACCGACGTCTTGATATCAAAAACGAAAAAAGCACTTGAGGCATACGGCGCACAAGTACTCATCGTCGGTGGTGGAGTCATCGCAAACGTCTATCTCCGTGAACGCCTTACCGCACTTGCCGAAGAGTCAGGAGTCACACTCATGCTTCCCACTCGCGAGCTCTCGACCGACAACGCACTCATGATCGGCGCAGCAGCATACCTCCACCTCTCATCGGGAGAAACGTATGGTGCTTACTCCCCGACGGGGACACCACTCGAGGCTGACGGAACGCTTAGGTTATAACCAAATCTGCAGAGAGAAGAAGCCAGTTGAGGTACGAAAGGAGACAAATGAGTGCCAACAACGTGACACCATACAGCACCGACCTGCGGTGGTGGTGATGGACGTTCATGAACACCATGCACAAGAGTGCAAATGAAACGGCAAGACTCACCGCGATAAAAATCCACGAGACAGTCGCGCGTGGCGCTGCGGCAACAGAATCCCATGCGGTAACTGTGACGCCCCGAACATTTGAATCTATACCATGAGGTTCGGCAGCAACAGCATCGCCCTCGACGTGAGCCGATGTCTCTCCTTTGACAAGCGTTGTGATTGGCTCGGTTTTGTCTTCGAGAATAGGAGCAGCGACATCAGCACTCCCAACCAAATCCGTCACCTCCGTTTCGCGAGATACCGAAGAAGTTAGTGCTTGTGCCATCGGCGTACCAAAGAGTTGAACAACAAAGATTGTTTTCTTGCCTTTGTATGTACCTTTTGCCGCAGCAATACCAATCTCCGTAAACTTCCCGTTCATGATGTTGGCACGATGACCTGGCGAATCGAGCCATGCCTGATTCACATCATCAGAGTCACTAAAGTTGACCGCAAGGTTCTCACCAGCGTCAACAAACTGGTAACCCGCACGGTAGAACCAATACCACGGATCAAGACCATCGGGACTCACGTGGGCGAAGTATCCGTTCTGAGCCATATGTTCAGCTTTCATTCGTGCAGCATCTTCAAGCACGGGGTTGACGGTGAGTTCACCAAGACCTTCGGTAGCACGATCTTCGTTTGCGAGTGTCACCAATACCGCTGGAAGAACAGATGCTGTGAAATGTGCTCCACGATTGAAAAAGAGTCCTCGAGAGATGGAGAAACCAAAGGCGCACACGAGGATTACCAAAAGGACGAGGACGCCACCGACACGCAGAAGCTGCGGTTGTTGATTATTTCCTTCGTGAGGAATGAATACGTTTTTAAGATGGCGACGCATAGTTTCGAAGAACGTTCTCATTGTGCTCTATTGTAGCAAAAGAACGTTGACTCTACTCTATAAGTATACCACATATACAAAATAAAGCAATATTCCCCTTCTACATACTAAAAACGCCCCCAAGGGGCGTTTTTAGTCATTATCGTGCCTATGATACCCAGCGCGCTATTTGATGATGAGCGTCTCTGGAAAAGCTTGATACCCAGGGCAGACAATGTTGTTGATCTTCCAAAGCGTCGTTTGGTAAATATACCCCGTAGCCTCGTTGTCGAGGAACGGATATGCTTCGACCCACGTATCCAAGATATCTTTCTTGAACATCGTCTGGAAATCGACAACAGCCTTGAAGAGTGCCTCGTCAAAGATACCATCCAACGGCAGGCTAAGACCGAGATATGCGTTGAAGAACGCCTTCGCCTTATTCACTTCGTCTGGATTGTTGGCACCATCAATGTTGAGGTACTCGACCAAATATGGACAAAATTGACTGTCCGTTGAAGCACCGAGAACTTCACCACCAGAAGCTCTTCCTTGACGGCGATGGGTCGAGATCGATCGTCCCCCGTCTTCCTCTGCTGGTGGTGTCGACTCATTGGTGTTGTAGAAATCAACCGTCATACCATCGCCAACGTACGGCACGTTGACATATGCACGACCGCCGTATTCATTTGGCGTTGTTGTCGCCTCCCCACCATCAACGATTGCCCATGCAGGGGTCCATCCATCTTGAAGAACCTCGTAGACTTGGTAATCAGAACCAGAGCCATCGAGGGTATCAGGAACACAATAGTAGCCGTCCTCATCAGTCACATCGGTACCGATGAGACTTTCAGAATCATCGTCAGCGTACATTTCAGACATGGAACCATAAGTACCTTCGAGACCAATGGTCCAACCTGCAAGCGGGTTACCTTCGTCGTCATACTTGTGACCCGAGACGAGACATGAGCCATCATCAGACCCGCCCCCATCCTCTTCGTTCACAATATAGAAGTCCTCTGCAGGTTCATTGACTACCACATGATTACTGTCAGCTGCCGTCTCAGAACTTGAGACAAACAACCAACCCGGCTTCATGTCTTCACCAAGATCATAGTCACCATACGGGATTCCCGTAAGCGTCACACACCCGAAGTTTTCGCCATCAGTTGCCGTTGTGCCTTCGTGACGTGAATTATCCATCACCTTGTAATCCACTGAGAAATAGTCCTCGAGCCACACAGTCCAACCACCAAGTTTGGGACCGTCGAGCGAACTGTCGTACTTACAGATCGTAACCGTCGCTGTTGTCGGAACCGGAGGAACACAACGAAGGTCCACATCATCAACAAAGATGCCGAGACCGTTCGGTGAACCACCCTGTGTAGGACCAATATCCTTGAAGCTGATGCGGGTTGTTGTGTCTGATGCAACAAACGAAATAACCGGCGATGGGTACCACAGTGGACCTTCATCGACGACATTGAAGACGCTACTGTCGACAGGAACACCGTCGACAAGAGCTTCGACCGCATTGTCTTCCGCAGGAGATGTTCCTGGGCGTGCCGCACGCTGATACGTAAGATGATACGTCTCACCAGGGATTGTCGGAACATCCTGAGAGATTATCGACGCCTCATTCACATCGAGTTCAGCGTACTGTTCACTTCCATCAGCACCAAGCCAGCCTGAGTATCCCGACTGGATCTCCACAGGACCGCTCGTATTGTCCGAAACAAGCTGTGCGAACCATTCGAGAAATGGAGTGCCGTTTGCAAAGAGCTGCCAGTCACCCCCATTATCGGTAACTTCCGGGTCTTCAAATCCACCGTTCTTGATGAGGTTAATCTCGGGATTACACGAGAGTGTATTAACAAGATTGAATGTTTCTGCCGTATCGTTAACGGTAACAACACTGCCTGCAGGAACCACACCGTCTCCATCAACAAGGTTCTGCCATCCATCAGGCATATCTTCACCGATGATGTACTCACCAAATGGAACGCCCGAAACAGTTACACACCCATTCTCTTCGGTCGTACCAGAGTAATCGTGGGAAGGGTCAAGAACAATCGTATCCTTCTTTACATCAACATTATTTTTATCAAGCCACACAATCCAATCTGAAAGTCCGTTCTGTTGTGAGACAGAATTTTGATACTTACAGATAGTCACATCTGATGTTGTTTCAGTTGGTGGCTGAACCGGGATACAGCTGTTCGGATATCCCGGATCGGTGCCCGGCTCCTGTCCAGGTTCACACCAACTGCGAACTGCGATTTGGTAGTCTTCGACCTCTCCATCAGAAGCGAGCCCGCCTGGAAGGAGCGCTCCATCTGTTGTGTGAAATCGAACTCGCAAAAAACTTTCAACATACTGTGGAGCATTTTCGTCCATTGGAACCATGAACGTGAGCGTATTGACACCTGCAACAACCGGCTGGTTGTTGAAAATCCTGTCAGTCGGCTCAAAGGCACCGCTCGTTCCCCAGTCAACCCAAGCGTCAACATACCCCGCAACCGAAGCAGTCACCTCCATTGTCGCTGTCGTACCAGAGACAAGAATACATCCATGATTGGTTGGACACGCAACGGGAGAAGACGTAATAAGGACGCCGTCCTCGTCATCGATGCCGAAACTGTCATCTTCAAGCGCGTCTGACCCCGTGGTTATATCTGTGTCCGCGTCAATGTCGGATCCAAGGAGTACGCCCGGAACAATCACGTGTCGGGCACCGTTAGAAGCAAGTCGCGTTGGATAGCTGTGACCCGGGTCAGGAGCATCACCAAAGTCAAGCTCTACAGGTGCGGGAATCTGACATCCATTAGCATGAATCGCTTGCCCTTCCTCGTCCCAATTGAGACCTGGGAAGTATTGAAGGTTGAAGAGCCCGTAGTTAAAAGGCTCGATAATATCCCTACTGTGCCCGAGATGGAAGAGAACCAGTATCTTTGAAAACGAGAGCGATTGATAGCTCTCCTGATTACTTCTCCAGTGGCAGATGTCTACGTTACTGTTATTAACGACGAAGCTTCGAAGTCCCATCATTACCGGAACTTCTTGACCTTTGGCATCAGGACAAGCATCTCCGATGTTGTCTCCGTCTGAATCTTCTTGATCGCTGTTCGCAACAAGAACACAATTGTCTTTATCATCAGGAATCTCGTCTCCGTCAAAGTCTCCTTCTGCGTCAGACTCTTCTTCATCTCCTTCCCCAGAAGACTTTGGCGCTTCACCATCAATAGAAATACTTTGTACTTCGGGAGCCGGATTAACCGGCTCTGTTGGTTCGGGCAATTCTATAGGAGGTTCGACAACATCAACGGAATCAACCACCACCGGAACATCAGGTTCTGTTGGGGGTACATCTTCTTCAGCAAAAGCATTCGCACTATACACGCCGGCAATAAGGAGACTAGCGACAAGTATCACTGACCAATAAAATGATTTCTTCATAAATGATAAGTGTCTAGCAAGCGCGAACCAGTTCACGCTTGCGATGAATAAAGCATAAATTAACCCCCTGATAATGGTGGGGCCAGTATACGCCGAGCGACCTGCGAGTCAATGAACAAAAAATGATTTTGCCTTTGTAAAACAAAGGTTTTATCAAATGTCCTTTATTCTTGAGAGTGGCACAATGTTGGTTATTTTAGTCCCCTTCTAAAGGACATTTGCGTGCATGAATGTCCTTTAGAAAAAAACGACATCAAAGACACTAGTTATCCACAGGTTATGAGATTTTGACTTTGATCTTTTTGGGCAACCAGTACGAAATCTAGCCAAACCAATTCAGCAGATTTATTGAGATAAATCGTGATATCATGGCCCGCATATGGTTCCCGATATATTCAGCAAACCCTATTCTCCCAACACAAGCGAGCCAGAGGTGATTGACCAGTGGGACGCAAGCAAATATACAAACCCCGACACCTGTATCGCGCGAGGAATCTGCAAAAAAGACGCGGAACCTTTTACCATTGTTCTTCCTCCTCCAAACGTGACCGGAACGCTCCATACGGGTCACGCGTCGATGCTCGCCATCGAGGACACCATCATCCGTTTCCGACGTATGCAGGGCAAGAAAACACTCTGGCTTCCGGGAACCGACCACGCCGGCATCGCGACTCAAAGCAAGGTCGAGAAACTCCTCGAGAAAGAGGGCATCCGAAAACAAGACCTTGGACGAGATGAGTTCCTGAAGAAAGTCGAGCAGTTTGCACAAGAATCACACGACACGATTGTTTCCCAAGTAAAGCGCATGGGTGCGTCTGTTGACTGGACTCGCGAAGCTTTCACACTCGACGAAGCCCGCAACCTTGCCGTCCGTACAACCTTCAAAAAAATGTACGATGATGGACTCATCTATCGTGGCCACAAAATCATCAACTGGGATCCAAAAGGTCAAACAGTGATCTCGGATGATGAGGTCGTCTACAAAGAGGAGAAGACAAAATTCTACACATTCAAATATGGTCCTTTTGAGATTGGCACCGCCCGTCCCGAAACCAAATTCGGTGATAAGTATGTCGTCGTCCACCCAGACGATGCGCGATACGCAGACTATGCCCACGGACAGACATTCGAGCTCGAATGGATAAACGGGCCAATAACAGCGACCATCATCAAAGACCCCATCATCGATATGGAGTTCGGTACCGGAGCAATGACAATTACTCCATGGCACAGTCTCGTCGACTTCGAACTCGCCGAGCGCCACGGGCTCGACAAAGAACAGATCATCGACCTCTACGGAAAACTCCTCCCGGTCGCTGGTGAATTCGCAGGAATGAAAATAGTAGAAGCGCGTGAAAAAGTTGTCGAAAAGCTTCGCTCAAAAGGTCTTGTTGTAAAAGAAGAAGAGTACACACACAACATTGGGACTGCCGAGCGTACCGGCGGTATCATCGAACCACAAATCCTTCAGCAGTGGTTTGTTGCCGTGAACAAGCCATTTGAACGGAACGGCAAACAGAAAACCCTCAAGGAGATCATGCGTGAGTCAGTTGCTGGTGGGGCGATTACAATCCTTCCCGAACGTTTTGACAAAACCTATTTCCACTGGATTGATAACCTCCACGATTGGTGTATCAGCCGTCAGCTCTGGTATGGACACCGCATCCCTGTGTGGTATCGAAGTGGAGAAGTATCTGTCGGAGTCACCGCCCCCACCGGAGACGGCTGGGAACAAGACCCCGATACGCTTGATACATGGTTCTCCTCTGCACTGTGGACATTCTCGACACTCGGTTGGCCAAACCAGACCGAAGACTTAGCAACCTACCACCCAACGAGCGTTCTCGAGACAGGCTACGATATCCTCTTCTTCTGGGTGGCACGAATGATTCTTATGAGTGGCTATCTACTTGACGAGGTTCCATTCAAAACTGTCTATCTTCACGGTCTCGTGCGTGACGAAAAGGGACGCAAAATGTCAAAGTCACTTGGCAACATCATCGATCCGCTCGACCTCATCGAAAAGCATGGGACCGATGCACTACGTATGGCCCTCATCGTTGGAATCGGACCAGGATCCGATAACAACCTCTCTGAGAATAAGATTAAAGCGTATAGCAAATTCGCCAACAAGCTCTGGAACATCACCCGGTTCGTGCTTGGAGCAACCGAGAATGTTGATCTGACAACAAAACCTACGCTTCATGCCGATGACGCACAACGCGTGGCCGAGATAGATGCGCTCGCCACAGAAATCACCAATGACATGGACGCATATCGTCTCTATCTTGCTGGCGAGAAGCTCTACCACTACGCGTGGCACACATTTGCCGACATCATCATCGAAGGATGCAAAGAACACCTCACTGAAACCGCCGACCCAGAGCGCTCAACATCAACACGATGGATGCTCGCCTATCTCCTTACGAATACACTCAAATTGCTTCACCCCTTCATGCCATTCGTCACCGAGGCAATCTGGGGACATCTCCCTTACAAAAATGCTGATATGCTAATGGTGGCTCCGTGGCCTGTTGTAGAAGTTAGTTAGTCCATCCCTCGGTGGTTCGTTAGTTGTAACCAAAAGCGAACGAGACGAGCGAAACTAACGAACCAATAAACCATCCATGTCTCCCTCAACCATTGGATTTGCTCTTCTCGGTGGCATCTTGCCCACATTTGTGTGGCTCTGGTTTTGGCTTCGCGAAGATCAAAAGCACCCCGAGCCGTGGCACCTCATCATTGCGTCATTCCTCCTTGGAGCCCTTGCGGTGCCGTTTGCGGTGCCCTTCGAGCGAATGATTCAATCGCACATCACCGCCCTTCCGATTCTCTTCTTCCTGTGGGCAATCGTCGAGGAACTACTCAAATATCTTGCCGCTTTCGTTGGTGGCATGCACACCCAAGCAGAAGATGAGCCGATTGACGCAATGATTTACCTCATAACCGCAGCGCTCGGATTCGCCGCCGCCGAGAACACGTTTTTTGTGCTCGAACCACTGATGACCGGCGACATCTTCACCGGTCTCATCACGGCAAACGTACGTTTTGTTGGAACCACACTCTTGCACGTTCTCACATCTGCAACAGTAGGTATGGCAGTGGCCTTCTCGTTCTACAAATGCCGAAGTGTGCAAACAAAACATCTCGTCAGTGGTCTCGTTGGTGCCATCGCATTGCACGCACTCTTCAACTTTCTTATAATTCATGCAGGTCCTCGTGGCATCTTCGTTGTCTTCACACTCATCTGGGTGTCAGTCATTGGACTCCTTATTGTATTCGAACGCGTGAAGCGCATCAGAAAATGAGTTTGTTAGTTTTTTGGTTCATTGGGTAGAATCAAAAGACTAAACAACCAATGAACTTATAAACCAACAAACTATTCATGAAGCGATCATTCTTCCAACGTCTTACCGGAGCCATCAACGCGGATGACGAAGTTTTTGATGAAGATATTCCTGTAAAACACTATCCTATCAACAAAGTAGCTTCCCTTGCCGAAGAGCAAGAACAGGAGGCCGAGCTCGCTGTTGATGTAAGTCAAACTCCAAACGAGATTATCATCAAAACGATGGTTGCGGGCGTAAATCCTGATGAGCTTGATGTTTCGATCAGCCAAGAAATGGTCATCCTCCGCGGATCGCGCCGCGAGAGCTACCAAGTTGCCGACGGTGATTATTTCCACAAAGAACTCTACTGGGGTTCATTTTCCCGCACTATTCTCTTGCCGAGCGAAGTAAAAGCAGAAGAAGCAATCGCGGAACTCAAACACGGCCTTCTCACCATTCGCCTCCCCAAAATCGACAAGCAAAAGCAAACAAAGCTCCGCATCAAGACGGTCTAGACACCGCCACCGCGAGACAAGGCATCAAAATAAAATATCGATGGATTTGGGAGTGCTTCCTGGCAATTCTGGCAGCTTGAATCGCGGACGGCAGTTGCTGTATCCTCCATGAAAATCGAAGGAACACCTAATGAGAAGTGACTTGTGATTGAAGATTGGTACAAAAAGGATAACAACCAAAATCGCAAACACAATCCAAGCAGCTATTTTTCTCCGCTTCGCGACAGTATCACCCTCAAAAAAGTATGCCCTCAAACGAGGCGCCATCGAGAAGATGGCGCTTTCCTTAAATGGAGCCTCTTGGGGATACGCCTCCGCAAAAAATTCCCGTCCCCACAAGAGTTTGAGTACGGTCTTCGTGTTCAATTCAAGAACCAACAAGACAAGTGCCCCAAGAAGAAGAACTGCTCGTGCGGTAGGAACCAGATATGACATTCCCCCCAAGAGTACCTCTGTCACAAAAAAGCACAGAGCAACAAGGAGACAAGAAAAAACAAAGCGAATCTCGAAAGCAGAGAACTCCTTGAAAAAAGAATGGAGAGACCAGTGGTTCCTTTTGAGAAGAACCACAATAGCGCCCACAAAAACAACCCCAGGGACTGCGAGAATTACCTGAAGGATTCCCATCATCGCCGCGACCCACAAAAAAAGCCCTAAACGCGGGAATATTACCCAGATGCGATAATCACCCGAAAGAAACTGCGCTAAAAAAACAAATACACCGAATGAGAACAGAATCAAAATGAGTCTTTTCATGGTGGTTTATGACATTTCCTAATACACAAACACTGACCCCTTAAAAGGTACAACCCTTCTCGCAAAAAAGCTTGTGATAAAGATAGCAGGCTCCGACGATACCGATGACAAGGCCAACAGAGGAACCAATGAGACCCCACGCCTCATAACCTCGAGTTCCAAGCGCCTCATAGGTATCTGAGTAATTCCCTCCGTACATCATACCAGCAAATCCAAAAGCCAGAGACAGAACCCCTGTTCCGACGATTGCCAAAAAGAAGAAAGCGATCTTGTTTTTCATCTGTGCTTGGGGGCGGATTCGAACCGCCGACCCTC
>CAZMAP010000024.1:0-10481 GCA_964564385.1 uncultured Candidatus Saccharibacteria bacterium
CCTAAGGTTCAATAACATCAACCATCTCCACAGATGACATCAGTATATACCCAAAGCAACACAGCGCCATTGGCAAAACCGTTGGCATGGCTTCTCGTCCACAGCTTTTATATACTGTCGTCGTATGATTCCCATACTTCAACATGAGCATCAAACCCTTCGCGGTATTGCGGAGCCTGTTTCGGCGAGTGACTTTGGAAGTCCCGAACTAACAAAAATCCTCACTCGGATGAAAGATGCGCTGGCGTCACAACGCGACGGTGTTGCTATCGCCGCGCCACAGATTGGCGTACCACTCCGTATCTTTGTCGTCGCTGGGTTCATATTCAAAAAAGACACTGATCCGGTCGCCCCAAGCGATCGCGTCTTCATCAATCCCGAGATTGTCTCGCTTTCGAAACAAAAGAGATGGCTCGAGGAAGGCTGTCTCTCTGTGCGCTATCTCTACGGGGAGGTCTCTCGATCAACAAAGGCGAAGGTCAAGGCATACGACGAGAATGGTATCGCATTCACCATCGGAGCTTCGGGTCTTCTCGCACAAATATTTCAACACGAGGTAGATCACCTCAACGGGACTCTCTTTATTGATACGGCACGAAATCTCCACGAACTCACCGTCGAAGAGCACGAGAAGCATTTTGGTACGACACCAAACCACCAATGAAACCTCTCCGTTTTGTATTCTTCGGTACCCCAGACATCGCCGTTGCATCGCTCGAAGAGCTTGCGCGCGCAGGATTCCTTCCAACACTCATCGTTACAGCCCCGGACAAACCACAAGGCCGGCACTTGGAACTCACACCATCGGACGTTAAGGTCTGGGCAGATGCCCACAGCATTGCCACAATTCAACCACAAACACTCAGAGACGAAGCCGTTGTTGAACGTCTCCGCACTGAAAACGCAGACCTGTTTATCGTCGTGGCATATGGCAAGATTATCCCCCAGAACGTACTCGATCTACCAAAACAAGGGACACTCAACATGCATCCATCATTGTTACCGCGCCACCGAGGACCCTCCCCTATCGAATCGCAAATTTTGTCTGAAGAACACGGCACAGATGTGGGTGTCTCCATCATGCTCCTCGACGCCGATATCGATCACGGTCCTGTTGTAGCACAGCGCGACAATCTCCCAGAGCTCAAGGACCATTGGCCTATCAAGGCACGTGAGTTGCGCCCGCTCCTTGCCCGATACGGAGGAGAGCTCCTTGTTCATGTCATTTCCAATAGCGACACGCTACTCTCAAACGCACGAACACAAGACCACGACCGCGCAACATTCTGTAAGAAGATAGCAAAGGAAGATGCGCTCATCGACCTCACCGACGCCCCCGAAACCAACTATCGCAAAATACTCGCGTATGATGTCTGGCCACGAGCATATTGTTTTGTCGAGCGTCACGGCAAGCAGATGCGTATTATTATTACCGATGCAACTCTCGAAAATAATCAGCTGATTCTCAAAAAAGTTATACCCGAAGGAAAGCGCGAAATGGACTACGAGGAATTCATGAGGGGCTAGGTTCTCAAAACCAAAAGAAAACACCGAAGCGTTACTTCGGTGTTTTCTTTTTTCAAGTCCAGTTTCTAAAATCTAGACACCCTACTCGTTTCCCCAGCCCATCTTTTGCATAATATCTTTAAACATTCTTCCGCCGCGACGCATCATGCTCGATTTCTTGTCTTTTGCCCGTCGAAGCTCATCCATCAACTCATCCTTGGCGATATCGATTGCAGCATACAAATCTCCCTCTTCTGCTTCCGTCCGAAGATTGAGCTGAGCCGTACGCAAGTTAATCTCTGCTCTGAATATATCCCCTGATTGATGGTGACGAGTGGTCTGTTCAAGCTCTACTTCTGCACGGGGATCCGTATCGTGTTCATCAAGCAAGCGCTCGACCATCCGAACTTTTTCCTCGGCGTAAGCCCGTATTGCAGGCGTAATTTCGAATTGCGTTGCTTTGAAAGTGATATTCAACATGATGAAACTATATGAAGCGGATAAATTTACTTCGCTTCGTCGTCTGCGGCAACACGAGTTGCTTCAGCTTCTCGTTGTGCTTCTGCCGCCTCCTCGCGAGCGATATCTGCAAGATCTTCCTGCGCGTCTGCTTGTGCCTCCTTTGCTTCTGACTCTTGTTCCTTAGCTGCTTCCAAATCATCCATTGCATTCTGCTTGTCGTCTTGATCGGTCATAGTGATTTTTATTAGGTGAGTAATCTGGCATTGATAAAAAACACACCGACCCTCTCCACCATCAATGGTAGGTAATCAACGATGATGGGTCAAGCAACGCGCTCAGAGGTTGTTCGGCGCATCGTACAAAGTGCGCTCTGCCTCACGAACAATGCGCACCATGGTCTGCACCGATTCGAGTGGATAGTCGCCAGAAGCCGTTTCGTCGGACAACATGACCGCGTCCGTACCATCCCAGACTGCCTGAGCGATGTCCGAAACCTCTGCTCGCGTCGGATGTTTGTGGTTCACCATTGAGAAAAGCATTTGCGTTGCAGTGATGCTCCCCTTGCCGAGCCATGAAGCGTGACGGATGAGATGTTTTTGTGCCAATGGAAGCTTCTCGAGGGGCATCTCAATACCCAGATCACCACGGGCAATCATCACGCCATCACATGCATTCATAATTGAGTCCATATTATCGAGCGCAAGTGGTGTTTCGATCTTGGCAATGGTCTTTGCTTTGTCACCAACGAGATCACGGAGCTTCTGCATGTCTTCGGCCGTCTGCACAAACGAGACGGCGATGTATTCCACTCCTTCGGCGAGCGCCACCTGGACATCGGCGCGATCCTTATCGGTGAGTCCCGACATGGTGAGTTTTGTGTGCGGTACGTTCACGCCCTTGCGTGAAAAGAGAATACCTCCGCGGATAACTTCACACATGATACGACTACCTTCAACGGCACGAACAACAAGCTCCATCTCTCCTCCAACCAACAACACTGGATCCCCCACCTTGATATCAGCATGAAGATACGGTTCATCAACATGAATGATGCTTTCATCGGTTTCTTGGGCGGTCGAAAAAGTCACAATTTCACCCTCGACAAGCTCCCGACCGGCTTCGGGCATTATGCCCACACGAATGCGTGGGCCCTGAAGATCCTGCATAACAGCAAGCTGAACACCGAGCTCTTGTGCAGCCCTAAGAACATAGCCCCGGCGAGTTTTGTACTCCTCGGGTGTGCAGTGCGAAAAATTCATGCGGAATATTGAAACCCCCGCTTCGGCAAACGCCTTAATCATCTCGTAACTCTCCGATTTTGGACCAATGGTCGCGACTATCTTTGTACGCATATATATTGAATAGAGTTTCCGATGATACAACCTCGGGGTATATACGTCCACACAATGATTCCGAGACACTTTATTTATTGGATGCAAGTCGGTATACTGACGCCGTATTCCTCGGTACCTGCCGGCAGGCAGGGCTCAGCGGTAAAGGTGAGTCGTACGACGATGTACCACGTCTATATCTTACAGAGCCAGAAAGATTCTGGTTTTTACACTGGGCTGACGAAAGATCTTTCCCGTCGGTTACGCGAACACAACGGTGGCAATGTGCAGACAACAAAAGCACGGCGCCCTTTTGTACTTCTATATTCGGAAAAGTATACGACACGAAACGAAGCCCGCGCCAGGGAAATATTTTTAAAGACTGGGGAAGGTCGAGAATTTCGAAATAGTGTGGTACAAAGACAGCATATTCCTCGGTAGCTCAGCGGTAGAGCGGCGCCCTGTTAAGGCGATGGTCGTAGGTTCGATCCCTACCCGAGGAGCAAGGTAGAACGCACAGCGACAAAATCCCGCCTATCTTCAAGTAACTGGCTATTCCAACAAAGAACTTCCTACTTGGAGAGTTTTTTGTTGGACCCGAAGGAACCATTGACAGGTGTATATAAAGATACTATCGTCCTCATTAGGTTCCAAAGGTTCTTCTCAACCCTTCAACTAAAGCGAGGTGCAAGATGCCCTTCTTCCTGTGGGTCGTGTACTACGTCCTCGGCCTCATCATCTCGGTTCCGTACTGCCTGTTGGCGGGATGGAGCTGGGAGAACTGGCCCGTCGTCGCGTTCGTCGCCCCCGCCTTCCTGTTCGTCTGGCTGACGCTGGGCGTCATGGCGGGACACGTCTACCTCTACGAGAACGTTCGCTGGCCTATCGGCTTCTCGTTGCGAGGCGTGTTCAAGCAGGGCAAGCACATGCGTGGTACAAAGGGCGCGTTCTGGACATGGACGGTGTACGGGCTTCTGCCCATCATCGTCTACTGGAGCGGTGTCCTCATCAGCAAGATGGGCTACGAGTCCGTCGCCACGATGCTCAAGGTGCACCGCTACATGAGCCCGCTGTACGTCTTCGTCGCCATGCTGTTTCTGCTCCTCATGGGAGGCATCGCGATAAGCGTGTGGGATGGCCTCAAGAGCGGGTGGCCGCGCATCTCTCGCCTCATCCACCGCTGATGGTTGACGGGTGGCCTCCGAGCCCCCACGAAAGGTAGTCCCGTACGGGCACCTGACGTGCGGGGCTCCTTTCTTTTTACGCACCCATCGCAAACGCGGGACAGCGATAGAAAAACTCGCTTTTGCCCTGTATTAAAAGGGTTCTAACATCGTCTAATGCGCGGAGCCACGAAAAATCGCGACCACTCCATGTGGTCGCGATTTTTGATTGTACCCACTATCTCTGCTCCAATAACTTGCGCAGGTGTGGGTTAATGAAGTTTTCTGGAATCTCGTCTATGGCAAACCATTTCCAAGTCTCAAACTTTTCAGGTTCCATAAGTCTTGGTTCGCCCTCACACATACACCTGAATACGTGGAGCGTGTCGATCTCTCGTGCAGCCGGTAACTCTCCTAAATACTCGACAGGGGTGACTTTAAGACCAGTCTCTTCAAGTGATTCTCGTATCAAACAGTCCCCGACCGTCTCCCCTTCATCCGTTCGTCCTCCTGGTGTCGTCCAGAGAGAATTGGAGACGAGCTCGCCTTCCCACTTTTTCTTGTAGTGTCGAAGTCCGAGCAAGACTTTTCCTTCATCGTTGAAAACAACCGCAGCCGTACAGTGAACTCCATCGCCCGGGATTGTGAGTGCTTGTTCGAGGGTTGTTGACATCAAGCAGTGAAATTATTTTTTGTATGAAGCGAGCTTCTCAAGAGCAACACTCATGACACGATCGCCAACCTCACCCCAATCGAAATAATCTTTGTAGGTCGAAGGTTCAATCAGTTTGATCTCGGTGACCTCCCCACCTGGGTCTTTCTCAAAATTGCCAATTGGTTCGACAATGCAAAATGATCGTGTCTGACGAATCGTACCGTTAGGACCGGTCAGATCTTGGTAACCGATATATTCCTGATGCACGACACGCATATTCGTCTCTTCTTCGACTTCACGCACTACCGCCTCTTCAAAGGTCTCCCCCTGTTCTATACCACCCCCAGGAACTGCCCATCTCCCCTTCTCACCATCAAAGATAACGACAAGCTTGCCTTGATAGAAACAGTAGCCATGCACACTGTGAAGCACTTTTCCTTCGAGATCCTGCAAAGGATCGGTTTCGCGATAGACCTTGTTGATTGTGTTTCCTGAACCGTCGGTGAAAGATGATTGAATTTCCATATCAGTATTTAATTTGATCATATGATGACACACTCATAACATTACAAAGCAAGAAGCACATCGATGTCGTTTTTACATTGGTCACATTTACAATTATCTCCCTTTGTTTCTTGTCGGCCACCCCACGGCCTAAAGATATACGTTGCCATATCTTTCCATAAAACATATTGTTTCTCTGGATTGTTTTCATTAAGAAAACCTCGCACCATCTCAAGAAAGGTACTATCCCAGTTCTGTAGATCACGAACAAGGCGTTTATCGCTCACATTCCAGCGTCCTTGAATCTTATAATGAATGTCGATGAGGTGTCGCAATCCTTTTTGAAGACAAATTCTTGCAGTGTCCATATCATTCATCAATCCATAGCGAATCTTCGACTCTGTATGATTGATGAGAAACTGCACATGAGAGCGATCTTTCTCAGAGTATGACTCTCGCATCTTCTGTTCCATTTCTTTCTTAAGTACGGACAGTTCTCCTGTTGTGTCGAAGAGAATCACCCCCTCAGCAAGCATGGGAACTTTCCCACTATGATCATTGTTTTCACGATCCCGGAGCTGTTTGAGTGAAACAAATGAGATATCGAGCTTAATACCATCGATGATTGGCTGACGTACGCCAAGAAGATCGGCGTGCTTGCTGGATTGATGCAAGACAAGACGCCCGACGAGTTCATTGCCGCGTTCACGGAGCAGGTACTCAAAGAATAGCAATCGCCACTTCGGCGAAACGAGAACCAAATCTTCGTTTCGGCGAAGAGGCGGTTTTCTTTTTATATGGGCACAAACACTCTATTTGTCGTAAAGAAGGTTCGAGGGTTGGAAGCCTAGAAAAGCAGAATAAACAAACGAAAATCCCCTCAAGGATTTTCGTTTTTAAAAACCACCATTGACGAACCGGGTTTTTTGGACTAGTTTCCAAGGCAGATTTGTACAAAAACGCAACACAACCTGCTCCCCAGAGCAAGAAAGGACGCGCATGGCCCTAAGGCCGGAGCAAACCGTCGCCATTGTCGAGCTTTTCATGAAGCACGGACGCATATTCCGCCTTTCGGACGACTTCTTGATCGTCCAAGACGGAGGCCTGTTCGGGCTCTTCTCGGTCAAGGAGAGCACGCTCGTCCTCCCTGTCGAGTTCGAGGTGATTCGTGCCTTCGAGGGCCCGCTTTCACCACTTGCGGACCATGGTTTCTGCTACATCGAAAAGGACGGCAAGGGTGGAATTCTGTCGCTCTCCAAGCGACAGGTGATACTGGCCGTAGAGATCGGCTGCATCGCGCCCTTCTTGTATGGGTTGTTCCGTGTCTCATCGGTCAACTACGGCCTCTTCTCCCCACTCATGGGAGGACGGCTCGTACTACCGATGGAATACGGCAGGATGGACGCAAAGTCGGCCGACTTGGGCGATGGGCTGATCAAGATTCCGTCGCCAGACGGTTCGAAGTTCGGAATCTTCTCGACGGTGTACTCGACGCTCGTGCTCAAGGTCGAGTACCACGCTATCTCCGATCACCCAACCGCTCCCAACCTCCTTGCTTTGCGAAAGGGTAAGCGGCTTGGTTTCTTCTCGAGAGAGAAGTGCCGGGTCGTGCTGCCTGTGGAGTACCGCGGGGTTGGGCACATCAGTGCTGACCTGTGCCTGGTCTCCACCGAGGACGCCGAATACGGTGTCTTCTCTCTGTCGCTCGGAGGGCTCGTTGTCCCCTTAGGGCAGAGAAGAATCTCCTGGCTCACCGGGGAACTGTTCACCCTCATGGACCACGAGGGGAACGTGCACCTCTACTCGACAGAGGAGAAAGCGTCTCTCGGCACCAAGGAGTAACAGCATCCGAATACGGCTCCTCCAAATAGGTGGGGGTGTCGACCGAGAAAGGGTGCGAGAGATGCGAGCAACAAGAAAAAAGGGCCCCGCGCGGAAATCCCCGAGAAAGGGGCGCGGAGGATCGAGTCGCCGCGCGCAAAGGCTCAGGGAGCGCTTCGGGGCTCACAAGCCCCGAGGTCGCAAACTGACGAAAGACCAGCGGAGGCGACTCAACAACTCCTGGTAGCAAGAAGGGATCGAGGAGTCCGCTCCGCAGGGGCCGTTTGGAACGGCCCCTTTTGTTTTTCTTTCAGAAACATCGGCACGACGTTCAAATGCCAAAAACATCTGCTACACTTGCCTGCATAACAACGAACATCACCATGGATAAAGTACAACACTTCGAGATTCCCGCGGACGATATCGCGCGAGCACGAGCATTCTATGAGGCATCGTTTGGATGGAAGACATCCGAATTTCCCATGCCAGATGGCACACCCTATGTAGGGCTTCACACGGGGCCAGTCGATGAGAAAAACATGTGCAAAGAAGTTGGATTCATCAACGGTGGCATGGTCCAGCGCGGCGGAGCGTTCCCCATCACCGGGCCAACAGTTGCCGTTGTTGTGCCCGACCTCGACACTGCACTCGAAAGAGTGACTGCGGCCGGCGGTTCGATTGTGATGGATAAGAAAAACGTCGCGGACATGGGCTACTACGCATACGTCAAAGACACCGAAGGCAACGTCGTCGGTGTTTGGCAGGAGATCAAAAGGGCCTCATAGTCGACACGCTTGCCTGTTTTGACTTTGTTTTGTATACTCACGCCACGCTTTCGTTAGGGGGAAAGCATTATTTATTAAACGCCGGAGGCCTCCCGTTGTGGGCACGGCACACACATCTCATACGCAGCCGTCGCATGACGCGTTTTGCAGGGGATGTCCCCGATTTTTTTATTCTCTATGGCAGACACAAGCACACTCCCAACGACTCATGAGTCGCACGGAGAAGACACACCCATGGTCGACAATCGCCTCATGGCGACATACGCGACCAGCATGAAAGAAGCGCCCAAGGCTGGCGATATCATCACCGGCAAGGTCCTTGCGCTTCACAAGAATTCCGTTTTCGTCGATTTGCACCCCTTTGGGACAGGCATCATCTTCGGACGCGAATTCGCGAACGCACGAGACATCATTCGTAACATCGCAATCGGTCACGAAGTAACAGGGACCATTGTCGATGCCGGCAACAAAGACGGTTACATTGAGCTCTCGCTCAAAGAAGCACGACAAGCGTTCATTTGGAACGAAGCCGAGAAGGCGTTGCGTGACAAACGACAACTCGACCTTCCCGTCAAAGAAGCAAACAAGGGCGGTCTCATTATCGAATGGCAAGGCATCTCAGGATTCCTTCCTGCATCGCAACTTTCGGCTGAACACTACCCACGCGTCGACGGTGGCGACAAAGATCGCATCTTCGAAGAACTTCAGCGCCTCATTGGCAAAAAGATTGCCGTCATGGTCATCACTGCTGACCCCAAGGAAGGCAAGCTCATTTTCTCTGAAAAGGGTACGGGCCAAAAAGAAAAGCAAGAAATCGTCGGTCGCTATGCCGTTGGGGATGAAATCGAAGGCACTGTCACCGGCATCGTCGACTTTGGTGTCTTCATCAAAATCGCAGACGGTCTCGAAGGCCTTGCACACATCTCAGAGCTCGATTGGGGACTTGTTGAAGATCCTCGCAAACTCTTCACTATCGGTGAGACTGTTCGCGCAAAAGTAATCGAGGTGAAAGATGGCAAGATCTCGCTCTCCATTAAGGCACTCAAAGAAAACCCTTGGGTCTCTGCTGGCAAAAAGTACGCCAAGGACGATACAGTTCAGGCGGTCATCATCAAGTACAACAAGCACGGCGCACTCGCATCAATCGAAGAAGGCGTCGCTGGTTTGGTCCACGTCTCCGAATTCGAATCAATCGAGAAACTCCGCGAAGCACTCGAGCTCGGCAAGTCATACACGTTCAAAATCAACGTGTTCGATCCCAAGGAGCAGCGCATGACGCTCTCGTACGCGAAGAAGTAAAAGAAGCAAGTAGCAATTGGCAATTAACAAAAACACCTCCGTTCATTCGGGGGTGTTTTTGCGTCTTTTCTAATTGCCAATAGCTAATTGCTATTAAACACATTCATCGCCTTCTCTCTTCCCTCTTCGACAATTGATGCAAGAGCTTCATTGGTCTTCTTGAAGACCTTCTTGTAGACCGCCATGTCCGCATCGCGCATCTTGGTGAGGAGGAATCGCACGACCTTGTCTTCCCCCACAGGCTTACGAAGCTTGCCACTTGGCGTTGTAGGTGACACACCCACGCGAACGCGCACAAATTCGCGAGTCTTGAGCGCTTTGATGATGGATTCGATACCACGATGACCGCCCGAGCCCCTGTCGAAGGAGAGTTTGATCTTGCCTGCAGGCATATCCATGTCGTCATGAACGACAATGATGTTCTCGAGCTTTGCACGCTTTGCCTTGGCAAGATATGCCACCGCAAGACCAGATTTGTTCATAAATGTCTCGGGTAGCGCACATATAACCTTGGCAGAACCACAAACACCTTGCCCCACGAGGCTCCGTGCCGCAGAATCTGGCTTCCACTCGACAATGTCCAAGCTGTCGGCAAAAGACTCAACCGCCATGCGTCCAATATTGTGACGCGTTTTTTCGTATTCCTCGCCAGGGTTTCCAAGACCAACTATTAAAAAGTTCATGCCAATGATTATACAACACTTGTAGAGGGTTATTAGTTCATTGGTTTCTTGGTTTGCTAGCTCCAAATGCACAAACAGACGAATCAACACACTAACAAACTCAACTTTCCTTGCGTCAAGAGATGTACCCGCGTACAATCCCTGTACGAAATATCTCTTGAGTGAATCACCGAACACAGAACACGTGTCGACACCGGAGAAAAAGCTCGATCTCCTCTCCGAGCTCATCAGTTTTGCGCTCATCACACTCTTCATCGTCCTCCCAATTCGCA
>CAZMAP010000025.1:0-5281 GCA_964564385.1 uncultured Candidatus Saccharibacteria bacterium
TGGCTCACGAGGGTTTGAATATTAAACGTCGTTTCGGATCGTCCACTGCCCGCATGACCACCGACAACAACGAGCACGCGCGGTTGACCCTCGGACCCTACACCATCGACATAAAACATGAGCCGGTCGACCGTCACCTCGGGTGCCGTGAGACCCTGGAAATCAGCACCCTCAATGGAACGCTCAATCTGATTCGTACTCTTGTTGAGACGGTAGCGAATGTTTCGTCCATCAACATCGGTAAACGTGAGTGTGTTTGAGCCTTCGGACGCACACGCCGAGACACCACAGTCATACTCTGTTCCAACACGAAGGGCGCGCGTCATGCTGTCGAGCGAGAACGCGACATTGTTCATAACAGACTTCACCGATTGAGCCTTTCGGTTTGCACCCATGATGGAAACCATGGCACCCGTTGCAATAACCATCACCACCGAAAAGACAAAGATCGCGACAATCATTTCGACAAGTGTGAACCCACCCGACGAAGAAGAACGCGCCACAAGATGCGCCGATTTCATTTTGTACACATTGTGCCTTGTGGTAAATGTTTGAGCTTGTTTATTCATAGAAAAGATACGAATCGTAGTCACCACTTATATCGAGAGAGCATCGACCCCTGTTGTGTCGCCGGTGGTACCGTCCTGTTTCTCCGTACTGGTCGACTTGATGGATATCTGCCCCGTCGATTCGATACTGATGATGCGCGAGCCGTCCCCTCGCCCCGAAACGAGCTCGAGGGTCGCGTGTGATATTTCACCATTATTGATGATGGCATCGGGGTCAGGACGCCTAAAAACGATATCAATCTGCTTGTGTGCACAATCATCTTGTTTGACTTGGATATCACAAATCGCTCCGATTGTTGCCCCCCGACCAAGCGTATATGTTTCAAGAAGCTCCTTTGGTTCGTCGTAGGCACCATCTTCGTCGATATCCGTGAACATGACGTACGTTGAACTCTCGGCCGTAAAATGCATACCATAGGAACCGCTGAACACTCCTTCTGACGCTCGCACATTAACGCCAAACTGTTGCGCCTGTCGCACCGAAAGCGCAATGTCGTATGCAAGATTTTGTAACAATGTCTCGTTATCAAACTGTGCATTCCGCACAATGATGATTGTCGAGATGAGCGCAAAGATACCGACCGTAACAACCATCTCCATGAGCGTAAAACCACGCTCCTGTAGCCTGTAGCCTGTAGCTCGAAACCTTGAGGCGGCCTTTTTGTGTTTTTTGTTACAGGTTACAGGATACATGTTACATATTAAAAACGAGCGTCCTCAACGTAATCCCCATCAGCAGTACAACCAAGGCCCCAAAAACCAAGAAAGGGCCAAACGGTATCTCACTCTTCATTGTAAGACCGCCACGGCTAGAAACCAAACGATGTGCGCCAATAATCGCAAGACTCACAAAGGCACCCAACCAAGTTCCAAACACCAATGCCGAAAATCCCCCAAGCACACCAAGCATCCACCCAATGACACCGGCAAGCTTGATATCGCCAAATCCCATCCATCTGCCTTGTGAGACAAGCCACAGCACAAAAAACGGAAGCGCCACACACGGACCGGCAACAAGCATCATACTGAGGCTTCGCCAATCTCCCCACGAACCAACACTGCCCCACACAAGCACGAGCACACCAAGCACCCACAACATCCCGTCGGGAATAATCATGTGCTTAATGTCGTAGATTGAAAGCGATAGAAGTAAAAACGAGACGATCCTGAGATAAACCATCTCAATATCCGACGACCAATGACCCATGGCAATTCCTGTCGTCGGCCATAGGTCATTGGTCACATATGCACAGAGGGCAAATATCACACCAAACACGAGCTCAACAACAAGATACTGAGGGGAAATACGACTCGCACACGAACGACATCTCCCCCGCTGAACGAGCCAACTAAAGACCGGAACAAGCTCATACCACGAAAGCTGTTTGCCACACGAGCCACACGAAGAACGTCCGCTGAGTGAACGCCCCGTACCATAACGAAGCACAAAGACATTCGCAAAGCTTCCGATGATGGTGCCGAAGACAAAAGACGCGAGGAGAAACATACAACGTACAGTTTACATCCTGTAGCCCGAAACCTGTAACTAGAAATCTGCTCCGGGTTATAGGATATGGTCGATGTGCCCCAAACGAAAACCCCCTCCGCCAAAGGCTTCGGGGGTCATTCGCCATCTCAATTCAAATGAGACTAAGGAGCGACCGCGTAGTCTACACCAGAGCTGCTGAGAGCATCAATACAGTCCTGGTCAGATGCCGTCGACGATGCGGTTGCATCGTTCTCAAGGTCAGTACCGAGACAGTAGTCCGTGGTCGAGCTTGCAAGCTGATACGCGTAGGCAGCACCCGTGCGGGGATCCGTTGGGACGGTGCCGATGTAATTAGGCGAGAGCAGACTAAGTGTTGCTGGATATGCACTGCTGTTCGCGTCGAAATAAAGCTCTGCTGCGAGCTTAATCTGCTGGAGATCAGCCATACGACGAGCGTCGCGAGACTTCTGACGAGCGCTGTTGAGAGATGCCAACACGACCGACGAAAGAATACCGATGATCGCAATGACAACCAAGAGCTCAATGAGCGTGAAACCTTTCTGCAATTTCTTCATAAAATCACTGATTATTAATACCTTGCTAAATGCGTTGGTAACGGGATTCATTATAAATGCCTTATTTCCTAGCAAAAAGAGCCCTGTGGACAACTCATACAGTCTCATCCCTGTGAAATGTGTCTCGCCGAGCCCGTTTCGACGAGAAATACCTCACCTTCTCCCCAAGAGGTACCCGGTTCGAGGCACGGGCACGGACCACGGTTTGCTTCGCCGTGTTCACAAAAACGAGACGCCCGTACCAGCATTGACCTAAATCGCCGAGGAAATGTTGTAAATCGGGATAAGAACCGAGGCAAGAAGCGTTCCCACACCAAGACCAAGAAGCACAATCATGGCGGGTTCGATGAGATCAACAAGTGTGTCAACTGCATTGGTGACCTCACGCTGGTAGAAGTGTGCCAACGTCTTGAGAATACTACCCAACTCTCCCGTTTCTTCGCCAATTCTAATCATCTGTGTCATCACGTTGGGTATCTCACTGCCCGTTCCAGCAAGTGCGTCCGCAACAGGTGAACCACCACGAACCAACTCAACAGCTTTGGTAAGGAGACCTTCATAGATACGGTTGCCGACAACGGACGCACTAATCTCGAGAGCGCGGACCATGGGAATCCCCGAAGAAAGCATTGTGTTCATGTTGTCGGCGATGCGTGCAAGATAGAGCTTACGGTAGAGCGAACCGACATAAGGTACCGAGAGCTTGGAACGAGCGATTGCTGCAGATCCTTCTGCAGTCTGAATGTACCTCCACAGGAGAAACCCAACAATAACGAGTGCAATGATAATAAAAATGCCGTAATGGATGAGGAGATTTGAAAGACCAATGACGACGGCAGTGTACGGTGGTATTGCTTGGCCACTTTCCTCGAGAATAACCGAGAGTTTCGGAATAACGACGGTCAACATGAGTATCATAACGACCCCGAACACCCCAATGACAAACGCAGGATAGATGAGCGCATTCTTGGCTTTTGATGTCACCTCGTATGACCGATCAAGGTAGTCAGCAAGAAACGTAAACGTCTGGTCAAGCTTTCCTGATTCTTCACCGGCCTTCACCATGTTGACATAGAACGGCGAGAACACTTTGGGATGTTTCTCAAGCGCCTTCGAGATGGCGCTCCCGCCCTGGATGTCGTTTGCAACAGCCGAAAGCGCGTCACGAAGAACCTGATTCTCGGCTTCCTCAGAAAGAAGACGGAACACGCGAAGCGCGGAAACCTGCGCCTCAAAGAGCGTGGCAATTTGACGCGAAACGATGACAACGTCTTTATTGGATGGACCACCAAAAAAAGAGATTTTTCCCAACCAACCACGGTCATCGACAGGCTTAATATTCGAGATAACCAATCCGCGCTGTTGGAGTGAACGAATCGCAACATCTTCCGAGACGGCATCAATCGTGCCTCGCGTTTCTGCTCCCTGTTGATCAAGCGCTGTGTATGAAAACAACATATAGTTATCTACTTATGAAGACAATGGCGAGTATAACAATGAGTGCAAGACCTGCGTAGATGAGTGGCATGTATAGGATTATAAATCCAAAATCCTAAGCACGAAATCCGAAACAAATCTACAATACGAAATTTCAAACGAAAGTCTCTGCTTTGGATTTAGGATTTTGAACATTTGAATTTATTTCGGATTTCGGATTTAGTGCTTCGTGTCTAGATTAGTCGCTCCAAAATAGCGGGGTTAAGGGAGTGAATACGCGCAGTCTCAACCGCGACTTCCCCACTACGCACGAGCTCTGCGAGCGAGCGGTTCATATCGACCATGCCATAGTCAGAACCAGTCTCGATGACGGAATCGATCTCATGTGTGCGACCCTCACGAATGAGATTTGCAACTGCTTTGTTGTTCACCAAGAGCTCATAGGCAGGAACAAGTCCGCCCGAGACGCGCTGAACAAGTCGCTGCGAGAAGACACCAATGAGCGAGCTCGCGAGTTGGATACGAATCTGTGTTTGTTGTTCGGGTGGGAATGAATCGATGATACGGTCGATTGTCTGCGACGCATTGTTGGTATGAAGGGTCGAAAGCACAAGGTGACCCGTCTCAGCAGCAGTAACCGCGGTAGCAATAGTCTCAGGACTTCGCATCTCACCGATCATCACCACATCGACATCTTGTCGAAAGAGCTCGCGGAGCGCCTTGTGGAAGTCGTCGGTGTCGACGCGCACTTCGCGCTGATTGATCATCGATTTCTTGGGTTCAAAGATGTATTCAACAGGATCTTCGATAGTCACGATGTGGTCGGCACGTTCACTGTTGACGACATCGATCATTGCCGCAAGGGTTGTCGATTTGCCATGTCCTACCGGACCAACCACCAAAAAGAATCCTTGTTGGCGACGGGCAAAATCCGCAAGTGATTCGGGCAAGCGAAGCTCCGTGAGCGTCCGGATATTCTTGGGTATGAGACGGAGTGCAATGGAGACAGCTCCGCGAGCGAGCGAACAGTTTCCTCGCAGGCGCACCGTGTCATTTTTGTAGCTGTATGAGAAATCAACTTCCTTTTCGCGAAGAAATGTTTCCCGATTTTCAGGACTAAGGAGCGCCTCCATGTACCCGTTCGTGTCCTCGGGCGTCAAAAGAGGCTTGGTAACGAGCGGAATAAGCGTTCCCGAAACACGAAGCGTGGG
>CAZMAP010000025.1:5291-10301 GCA_964564385.1 uncultured Candidatus Saccharibacteria bacterium
ACCCCGCCGTGAGATGGAGATCGGACCCACCTTCTTTGATGATGGTCTCGATGAGTTCCGTAAGTTGTGTATCGTATGCAGCCATATGCTTTTATTATTCTATCACGCTCTCTTTTGTTTCACTCTCACGTGCCGACGCAGCATCAGCCCCAACACCTTCTTCTTCGACGGAATCGATAACACCACCGAGCGTATTGACCTCTTCGAAGGGCACTTCCTTGCGCATACTCTTGATGATTGCATCTTCCCGCATCGTAAACATGCCTTGCTTACGAGCGGCCTCACGCACCGCTGGTTCTGTTGGATTTGTGAGGATGATTTGTTCGATCTCCTTGTTCATCTCAATCACCTCAAACACCGCGAGACGACCAC
Source organism: uncultured Candidatus Saccharibacteria bacterium (assembly GCA_964564385.1). Taxonomy (GTDB): domain Bacteria; phylum Patescibacteriota; class Minisyncoccia; order Phycocordibacterales; family EsbW-18; genus EsbW-18. Next base: position 5,664 of record CAZMAP010000025.1, read on the forward strand.
TCGTACCTTTGGGACATGTCTCGGAAGGTTCAATGCCGTAAAGGAATTTTGAATCCGGAATCGCCGCACGATACTTGGCGGGCACATCTTCAAATTGTTTGTCGAGCATCATCTTCACACTGCCTTCGATTGGAATCTCTTTCCCCGTCTCGGGACACAAGCGTCTCACAAGACGTTGTGCCATGGCGAGCGCAAGTGTCGGAGCGATGAGATACGGATCAACGCCCATGTCGATGAGACGCGGGATGACACCGATCGCGCTGTTGGTGTGGATGGTCGAGAACACCAAGTGACCGGTGAGCGCAGCTTGCACCGCGAGCTGTGCAGTCTCTTTGTCACGAATCTCACCAACCATGATGATGTCGGGGTCCTGACGGAGTGTGGTGCGAAGACCCGAAGCAAATGTATACCCAATCTCGGGACGCACCTGCGATTGGTTCATGCCGCTGATGTTGTATTCGACAGGGTCTTCGAGCGAAAGTACGTTCTGCGCTTCGCGATCAACTTCCTCGAGCATCGAGTAGAGTGTCGTCGTCTTACCAGAGCCAGTCGGTCCTGAGATGAGGATGAGACCGTACGGACGTTTAATTGCATTTCGAACAAGACGCAAATCACGCTCGGACATGCCGATTTTGTCGAGCGGAAGAACACCTTTGTCAGGATCGAGAATACGCATCACAACCTTTTCACCGTAGTATGCCGGGAAGGTCGACACACGAAGATCAATCTTGCGCCCACCAATGTGAGCCGAAAAACGTCCATCTTGTGGTTTACGCTTCTCGTCGATCTTCATATTCGAAAGAATCTTGATACGAGCAATGATGGCAGGGTGCACATTCATCGGCAGTGTGAGATTCGTCGACATGACACCATCGACGCGAAAACGAATCTTGAGAATATCGTCGGTCGGTTCAATGTGAATGTCCGAGGCATTTTGCTCGACCGCATGACTGAGCACGGTGGCGACGATTTTTGTCACCGGAGCATCTTCGACAATAGTATTCTCCTCATTGATACCGTTGCGCTCATCACGCGCGCGTTTGAGCGACTTGGTTTGTTCAGAATTGAGCTCCGATTCGAGATCAGTGAGTGCCTCAGTCACCTCGCCCGAAAGACCTTGATAATTCTCGAGAATCTTCTCGTAATCGTTTTGCGAGATGAGAAACAGTTTGTACGGAAGCCCCGTCTTTGCAGAAATGAATTGGAGCGCGTCTTTTGCTTCGGTGTTATCGGGGTCCACCACACCAACCTCGAGAGCGCCGTCAACCATACCGATTGGCACAAGACGATAGTGCCGCGCCGATTCTTCGGGAATCTGATTGAGAATATCAAAAGAGATTGACTTTGGGTCAACCGACGGACGCGTTGGCAATCCATAGTAGACACCCTTGGCCCTAAGGATGTCTGCATTCATAACACCCTTGGCACGAGAAACCTCTTCGAGCGAGCGTCCCGTTTCCGATGCCTCTTGTTCAATAGCGCTGACGGCTTCGCGCGTGAGGTTTCCTTGCTCGACGAGTTGGTTTAGAAAAGACATGATAGTCGGAGGGGTCCTGTAGCCCGAAACCTGTAACCAAAAATAAACTTTGTTATAGGTTTTGGGCTACAGGTTGTGGATTTACGGCGTGGCGGGCGTTGTTGTAGACGCTGTCGTTGTCGAAGCAGTCGGCTTACTCTCGATAGCACCGATAACGGCAAACGGATTGCGACGGCCAACGGGTTCGGGGACGAGCTTCACCGTAAAATCCTGGAGTGTTACAAACGTCGAGTCGGTGAGAAGCTCGTCGGAGAGTGTAATCGACTTGAGTTGGAGCAAGAGCGAGAGAAGGTCACCGTCTTCAGCGGGCAAACCAGAGACCGTTTCCGAAGAAAGCGGAACATCAGGCTGTGTGGTAAAGAAAATGCGATACACCGCAAAAACAACCACAAGAACACCGAGTGCGATGAGGATCTTTTTGAGGAGAGGGTTCATGGTTGGTTTGTTAGTTTGTTGGTTTGTTGGTTTTTTAGTTCCTTAGTTTTGACCAATCAACCAAAGAACCACAGTCTCGCATCACTTCAGCCAATACGTCGTGAAGGTCACATCATATGATGTGAGGCCATTCTGCTCGGGCGTCCCAAACGAAAGCGATGTGATGTCAACAAGACGAAGACTCCGCTCAAGATCGGCAAGGAACGCGCGGAATCGATCGTATGTCGAAAGTACGGTAAACGAGAGCGAGAGGCGACCATAATCGTCGGACGATGGCCCGAGCGCACCATTACCCTGTGCTTCGTCGGGCGATCCAATCGAAATGTTCCCGATCGACATACCATAGCGAGATGCAAGCGTATTGATATCGATGATGAGACGCACCGTGTCGATGCTGTCCGGCAACATCGTGTCGATACGATTGAGATCTTCTGTTTTGATGCTGTTGTATTTTGAAAGAAGTGCATCACGAAGCGCAACGAGTTCCTTGGAACGATCGAGTGCATCATCAAAACGACTCTGTTCGGTCGACAGTTCACGAACCGATGCATATCGGGGATTGGTGAACATCGCAAAAAGTGCGATGGCAAGAGCGATGAGAACAATGCTAACGATGTTTTTCATGATGTTCAGATGGTTGATTCGTCACTCACTTCTGTTGAAGCACCTGCCACCTCACCCGTCGAAGGTTCTACTTCAAAAAACGCACTTCCGCCCTGAGCTGCCCGTTCACGATACGAAACAAGCGCAGGATCAACTGTTGCGGTCACCGTAAACTGCACGTTCCCCCGTTCATCAAGCGTAAGACCAGAAAATGCAGTATCGCGAAGCGATCTGTTGCGCCCAAGCTCGTCGGATTGCAACGCCACCGAGGCAAACGACCGCGCCTCACCCTGCATAACAACATGAATCCCCTCCGGATCAGAAAGATACGAGAAGCTCGTGAAGCGAACGGATTCGAGCGTCACATCCTCGAGAAGATCGAGAAGTCCAGATGGCGCGACGTGGTGATCGAGCAAACTCTTCCCAATTGTAAACTTTGCATCAACACGTGAAAGCTCACGAATAAGTTCCGGCTCAAAGGCGCTCTTGGCGCGTTCAAGTGTTGCCTCTTTGTTCTTGATTGACGTGAGTAAGAATCGCTCATACAGAAATGCGCCTGCAGCAGAGACCACCGACAGTACGAGCATGATGATGGCGATAAACGAGATGACAGCAGATACCGACGAGCCAGCAGGCTTTGGTGCCGGACCAACGTCGAACGTCTTCTTGGGTATGAAAGATGTTTGGAACTGTTCTGCCATGGGGGACCTGTGACCTGTAACCCAAAACCTATAACCAATATTGGTACAGGCTTCCGGTTACAGGAATTCGATTCATCTCAGTATAGACTACCGACACACAAAAACGCTACGAGTTGTGCACAGTTTTAATACGTTCACCATCACACCCACATCACAAAAACGAAAAAGCCTCCGGCAACTCCCCCGCCCGTGTTGTTCACACGAGCGAAAAAATTGCGCGGAGGCTCAAGACCTCAAGAGGAACAAGTCCTCAAGCTGTCAAGGTTCACTGCTTCCTGGCGGATGAGACACCGACGCAACGGTAGTCGTAGTCGCCGCCATGGCAGTTGACGCGGAAACCATCGTCACCAGAGTCTCCGATGCTCACGTGGTTGCCATCCGCGTCGACTGAGATGGTGCGGGCTCTGATGAGGCGCATGAGGTAAACCCCCCTGACCTCCTTGTAGGTGGTCAGACCCCACGCGAGCTCCGCAGCGTTGGGAACCCGCTCGACCTCGGAAAGAAACGTGGGTTGCTCATTCCACTTCTTGTCGGCGGAATTCGGCACCACGCCTTTGCGAAGAGCGAACCAGGTGGCAACCTGCGTCTTGTCATCCCGCGCGAAGATCTGCCGCTCTTCCACGAACCATCTGTTTTCTTTCGAGCAAAAAAGAGTGGAATTGAGGTCGCGGATGCCGAGGAGCGACATCGCCGTTGGTGGTGTGGGGATGAGCATGTAGCCGTTCCCGTAACACCAGGCGATGACCTCGATCGACGGGAAGCTGGCTTCGAGGCCTTCGAGCTGTTCGTCGGTGTAGACGATGCCCGCGCGGGCCTTGGCGACCTCCTCCGGTGTGATGAAGTCCGCGCCGAGGAGCAGTCGCGCCAGAGACTCCGGCGTGGGCGTCGTGTCGACGACGCCGTTGCCGTCGACCTTGGGGCAGCCGAGAGCGAGGTAGTGCGCGAGGTTCTGCCGCTTCGTCACGCTCTGCATGGGGCCGGTAAAGTCCGCTCCGACCTTTTGCATGGCTCGGTGGAACTTGGCGGCGGTGTCGAGAGCGGACGTGTCGAGGTGGGCGATGCTGGGCATCGTGTGCCTCCTTTTGATAGTGCCGAACGCTTTGGGCGCATGGCAGTCGCCTCTGAGATGAGACGAGCATTCTAAAGACTTATGAAAATCTTCACAATGCTCGCCTCATTTCTGAACCTGAATTTTGAAAGATCTTACTGTATACAGTATACCACCTCTATATGTAGAAGTCAAGAAGAAGTACTTTATGACCTTTCTAAAAAATGAGAATGAAAAGAGCCCCCGGCAACTCCCCCGCCCGTGTTGTTCACACGAGCGAAAAAATTGCGCGGAGGCTCAAGACCTCAAGAGGG
>CAZMAP010000026.1:0-10133 GCA_964564385.1 uncultured Candidatus Saccharibacteria bacterium
GAACAATCTGATAGTTCGGCACAAAACCCGCCTCGATGTCGATAGCGTTTTTGTTGCTCTTGGGAAGATCGCGCACATGTCCGACACTCGCCTTAACAACGAATGTGGTGTCGCTTCCTTCAGAGAGATATTTTTCGATTGTTTTCGCTTTTGCAGGTGATTCGACAATGACGAGGGTAGTCATGAGGTCAGTTGATACTATAGATATGTGAGGATTGCAAATCGCACTGTCATCGGAGACGCTCTATTTTGCCAAGTCGATGCGCCACAATCCCTTTGAGTTCCATCATGGAAACGGTAATTGCAGCTTCACTTGTCGTAATGCCGGTGACGCGTACGAGATCGTCGAGTGAGAGTGATGGATTGAGTGCCGAGAGTATTAGTCGTTCATGTGTCGAGAGGTTGTCGAGCGAGAGTTGTACGGGCGCCTCGGATGACGGTGTGAGGCCGAGTGCTTCGAGAATGTCGTCGGACGATGTGACAATCTGGGCCCCGTCGCGCAGGAGTTTGTTTGATCCTTGGTGATTGGGAGAGAAGAGTGGTCCGGGCACAACGAGCACGGAACGATCATAGTCGAGCGCAAGCCCCGCAGTGATGAGTGTTCCTGATTTTTTCCCAGCCTCGATGATGAGTGTTGCGTGGGAAATGCCCGCCATGATGCGGTTGCGGCGGGGAAAATGCCACGATCCAGGTGGACCACCGTCGGCATATTCTGCAAGGAGTGCGCCGCCCGCATCAAGGATGTCGTGCGCAAGATGATAGTTGGATTGTGGGTAAATTGCACTATCACTAAGTCCTGAACCAGGAAACGACACGGTGGGAAGTCCTGTGTCGAGTGCTGTGCGGTGAGCAATTGCATCGATTCCGAGCGCGAGACCTGAAACAATGGCAACCGAATGTCCCACGAGTCCCGCGATGAGCTTCTCACACACGGTTTTTCCATAGTCGGAGAACTTACGTGATCCAACGACGCAGAGGTATCGATAAATCGATGGGTCGGGGAGCGTTCCGCGGATAAAGAGCTTCTTGGGTGGGTCGGTCATCTCGCCAAGAAGTGATGGCCAAAGGCTGCGGTCGAGCTCTCTAATGGAGGAGTGCTCATTCATTCGCCGTACTATATAATGGGGAGATAAAGCAGACATAAAATCATCGCCATGCTTGATATCAATTTCATACGAGAAAATAAAGATGTGGTTATCGCCGGCGCCAAAAAGAAGCATGTCGACGTCGATATTGAGGCGCTCATCAAAATTGACGATGCGCGTCGAGAGGTTCTCAAAGAGGTCGAAGAACTTCGTGCAAAGCAAAATCTCGCCACTGAGGCGATTGCTCAAAACGGCCCAGACCGCGACGCACTCATTGCCGAGATGCGTGTTGTCAAAGAGGGACTTACAACCAAAGAAGAAACCCTCAAACAGATTATGGCAACATGGCGTGAGCTCATGGTTCTTGTTCCAAACGTCCCTGACATATCGGTTCCCGAGGGCGAAAGCGATGCCGACAATGTTGAGGTGCGGACGTGGGGAGAGAAGACGACATTTGATTTTGAACCGAAAAGCCATGTAGATCTCATGCTCGAGAATGGCATGGTTGATCTCGAGCGGGGTTCGAAGGTTGCTGGTTTTCGCGGATATTTTCTCCAAAACGACGGCGCTCGCCTCATGTGGGCGCTCGAACGTTTTGTCATTGACCGATTTAGTCAGCGAGAAGGGTTTACTCCAATGGTTGTGCCCTCACTCGTGAAGCGTGAACCGTTTATGGGTACTGGGTATCTCCCGCAGAGCGAAGAAGATCTCTACAAGACACAAGACGGTGATTACCTCGCGGGCACGGCCGAAGTCTCAATGATGGGATATTTCATGAACGAGACAATCGATAAGAGTGCACTTCCACTCAAATTCTTTGCATTCTCACCATGTTTTCGTCGCGAAGCTGGAAGTTACGGTAAAGACACCAAGGGGGTATTCCGTATCCATGAATTCTTCAAATTCGAACAAGTTATTCTTTGTGAGGCCAATCATGAGGAATCGGTTCGCCACCATGAGACGATCACCGAGAATTCTGAGAAGCTCCTCCAAGAGCTTGGCCTTCCATATCACGTGGTCATCAATTGTGGTGGCGATATCGGATTGGGACAAGTTAAAAAATACGACATCGAAGCGTGGATGCCGTCAGAAAAGACATATCGCGAAACGCACTCAGCGTCGTACTTTCATGACTTTCAAACACGTCGCTTGAATATCCGCTACAAAGACAATGATGGTGCTATGCGATTCGTCCACTCGCTTAACAATACCGCTCTCGCGATGCCGCGCATTCTTTGTCACATTGTCGAGAACTATCAAAATGCCGATGGTTCTATCACCATTCCAGAAGCACTTCGGCCGTATATGGGAGGGAGAGAAAAAATACAGAAACAATAACAATCATTAATTACAATTGATGATTGTTATTGCTATTGAACAATGCTTCGCCGTTTTACATCCGAACGTATCCGCAGGGCGCACCACAAACGTCTTGCGTTGGCTGTTGGTGTTTGGGTGGGTCTTGTGGTGGCGGTCGCACTTCTTGTCCTTGCACTTTTTGCAAGTAAACAGATAGCAATCCAAACCGTTTCGTTCCAAGGAAACAAGGCTGTTTCAAGTCGGGAACTCTTTGCTGTTGTTGCCCCACATCTTGAGGGTGCATATGCACACCTCTTTTCACGTCGGAATATCTTTGCTTTTCCAAGACGTGCCATCGAAAGTGATATTATTGCGTCATCTGTCAGAATCGAGTCTGTTGCCATCGAGCGTGATGGTTTCTCGCGCTTGATCATCACTATCGTTGAACGCGACGCTGTCGGATTGTGGTGTGCGCCGCCGGGCGTATCTGCGGTGTCGTGTTATTTCATTGACGCTACTGCGCTTGCGTTTGCACCGGCTCCACGGATGAACGGACGTTCGTTTGTCGCATATGAGCGCGCGCTTCCACTCAAACCGATTGGTGCACAACTCGAATTGCAAGAGCGATTTGATGAGCTCAATGAGTTTATTGGCTTCATTGCGCCACTTGGATTTAACACCCGACGTGTTGTGTGGATGGACGACGCACTTGAGATTGTGACAACATTTGCCACAGCAATGGGAGATGAAGATGTGCGTCTCCGTATTCCGCTTACAGGTCCCTATGAACAAGCGTTCACAAATCTTGCATCGATCGTTCGATTACAAAAGGATAAGAAGGTCGGGGCAGACGAAGAGCCGTTTATCTTTGCCAACCTTGAATACGTCGACCTTCGCTTCGAGAACAAGATTTTCTATAAGCAAAAAGAAGTCACGGAGACTTCGTCGGTTGGCGAGGAGGGGGAATAGACAATGGCCGCTCCCTGTGCGGGTAGCGGCCGGTGGGTGGCGTTACTTCTTCGTGCTCTCCTTCTTGCCTTTCTTGAGGTAGGCCTTCGGGGTGTGTCTCTGGCCCGAGAGTTGTCTCTCGTGCCCCTCAGGGTTTTTCCGTTGGCTTTCCTTCTCGTTCCTTGGTGACCAGTTTCCTGGTCCGGGCATCGGGGACCCCTCCTTTCTAGAGCGTTGGACTTAGCGCCCTCGGTTGTGGCCGTTGGTCCGGTGCTTCTTGGGGTCGGGCTTCCTCGCGCCCCTCTTGGTCGTTGGGGGTTGGCCGTTGCCACCCCGGCCGCGCCGAGCCCTCTTCCTGGCCGCCCGCTTCTGTGTCTTCAGTTCTTCTTTCGTGCAGCCATTGGTGCCCATACTTGCGGGACCCTCCCTGGCATCATCCGCTCCATTGCGGATCGGTGCCGTGTACGTCTGGGCAAGAATCTACCATTTGAACCATATACTGGCAAGTGATATGGTGTCGTTCGTGAAAGCGAATTTTTGGAATTCATTACCCAAGCCATTTTTTTGTCTCGCGCCGCTTGCCGACGTGACCGACCCTGCGTTCCGCAGAATCATCATCAAATGCTCACGGAAAGGTTCCCCAACCGAAGCCGGAGGCGTAGGTGGGCCCGACGTGCTCTGGACCGAGTTCGTCTCGGCCGATGGTCTGTTCAAGGGTGGATACGACGCATTGATCAAGGGGCTTCAGTATACCGAAGAAGAGCGTCCGATCATCGCCCAGTTTTTCAGCCGAGAACCTGAGCTGATGGCAAAAGCCACGGAGCTCGCCATCGAGATGGGGTTCGACGGAGTTGATGTAAACATGGGATGTCCTGACGAGAATGTATGCAAGCAGGGTGCCGGTGCGGCGATTATGAAAGATCCTGAGCGTGCGCAAGCAATCATTCTTGCTATGAAAGAGGCGAGCGCTAAGAGTTCACGCCCAATCCCAGTGTCCGTGAAGACGCGTATTGGATATAACGAAAATGAAGTAGAGACGTGGATTCCAGTGATCCTCTCAGTTCGACCCGATGTGTTGACGATTCACGCGCGGACCAAGAAGGAGATGTCAAAAGTTGCCGCGCACTGGGATGTGGTCAAGCGCGTTGTTGAGATTCGCGATGAGATGCAAAAAGATGATGCGGTGAAGACGCTCATCATTGGTAACGGTGATGTCATCGATATCGCGGATGCACGAAAGAAAGCAGAAGAGACCGGATGCGACGGAGTGATGCTCGGTCGTGCAATCTTCGGCAACCCATGGCAATTTGCCAGTGAGCATGGTGATCGTCCGGACCTCAAAGGACGTCTTGCGGTCCTTGCCGAACACATCAAACTCTTCGATGAATTGCTCGGTGGTAAGCGTTCGTTTGCGACAATGAAAAAGCACTTCAAGTCATATATTCAAGGACCAGATGGTGACAAACAGCTCGTTATTAAGTTGATGGAGGAGGCTCGTACACCGAAGGAGGCGTTGGAGATTTTGAAGAATTATTGATTTGTGGTGTATTCACTGAGGCAACACCTTTGTCAGGGGGGCACCGTTTCTGTATTAAAAAACTGGAAGCTGTGAGCTGTGGGTTGTATGCTGTATGCATGTCCCAAGCGCTCTACCGCAAATATCGCCCTCAGGAGTTCAAAGAAGTGAAAGGGCAGGATCATATTGTTGACGTTCTGTCGCAGGGCTTGGCGAAAGGCGCCATCGGTCATGCATATCTTTTTGCCGGAACACGCGGCACAGGTAAGACGAGCGTGGCGCGTATCATGGCTCGCGCGCTCGGCACGACTGATCGTGATTTGTATGAACTCGATGCTGCATCAAACCGCGGTATCGACGATGTTCGCGCGCTTCGTGAAGCGGTGCACACGATGCCGTTTGAGTCGACATACAAGGTCTACATCATTGACGAAGTGCACATGCTCACCAAAGAAGCATTCAACGCGCTTCTCAAGACGCTCGAAGAGCCACCGGCACATGTCATTTTCATACTTGCTACCACGGAGCTCGACAAATTGCCCGAGACCATCATCTCGCGCTGTGAAGTTCACACATTCAAATCGCCGACCCGCAAAACGCTTCGCGATCATATGGTGAATATCGCAAAAGAGGAGGGGAGGACGCTCGATGCCGGTGCTGCCGACATCATTGCACTTGTCGCGGGCGGATCATTCCGCGATGCGCACGGTGTTTTGCAAAAGATCATGACCGCGACGGATGAGAAGAAGATTTCTGCCGACGACGCAGCACGCATTACCGGCGCACCCGCGCTCTCGTTGGTGAACGATGTTGTTACCGGTGTCGCTGAAGGTGCACCAGAGAAGGCACTTGGTGCCATCTCAACCGCGTCGCAGAACGGCGTCTCCATGAAGCTCTTTGCTGAGCTTATCCTCCAGCGTCTTCGTGCAGTCCTTATGCTTCGTTTTGCACCTGCATCCAAAGCAGATATCTCAGAAGAGTACACAGCCGAAGACGTCGAGCTTCTCGAAAAGCTCGCCAAAGACACCAAGTCACCAATCAACTCGGCATTGTTGCTTTGCTTTCTCGATGCATCTGCACAAATCGATCGCTCAGCGCTTCCGTCACTCCCACTTGAGCTTGCGGTGGTGGAGAGTATCTCGAAGGTTTAAATCCTCTTTGCTTTTTGGTATTCCTGCACTCCCTTGAGCCAGCCTCCGGTGAAGTAGTCTTCGGGTTTGAATGATGTTGGATCTACCCACAACATCTCGGTGTGGCGTGGGGAGAGATGGATATCGCCACCGGTGAGTTGGACGATGTAGCCGAGCCCAAAGATGCGCACCGTTGGGCTTCCTTTTGTTGCTTCGATGCGTTCGTGGCGCATAAAGATGCTCGGTTTATCGAATGTGTATGTCACATCAGCACCGAGCTCTTCGGTCATCTTACGCTTGAGCACGTCTTCGAGCGGCGTTTCGAATTCATCCTTCTTGACGCGTCCGCCCGGCAAATCCCAATCACCACAGTTGTCTTTGAGGATGAGGAGCTTGCCGTCTTTTTCGACAAACGCTTTCATTGCTACAAAGTAAGGGTCTTTTTGGTCGGTGGTCATATATTTTGCCGGACTTGGATTCGAACCAAGATACCCGCCTCCAAAGGGCGGTGTCCTACCATTAGACGATCCGGCACTATTTTTATTCGACCACTGAGGGCCTGTCCCACGAAGCCTGAAAGGCGTAGTGGGACGATCCGGCAGGGGATCGAACATCTACAAAATACAATAAAAATCACACAATATAAAGGTATCGTCATTTGTGTATACTGTGCGTATGAAATGGCCCGCAAGTGTCAGCATTGTCCGGCATGGACAGTCTGCATACAATCTCCTCAATAAAATCAAAAAAGACGAGCGGTCTGCGTTCGGTATATTTGAAAGTCAGTTCAAAAAAGAGTACGAAGGAGCCAATGATGAAGCGTGGGTCAGTGATCAATTGCGGGCACTTGCTATTGCTGCACGCCGAGAGCTGAATGGGACATTTTCGGAGGGTGACTATGCCACACCACTCACTGATGAAGGTATACGTCAGTCGAGAGAAACTGGGGCTCGTTTACTCAACGAAATACCTATGCCCGATGTGGTCTTTGTGTCGCCATACCTGAGGACGCGAAAAACATTTGAGCACATTCTCGAGACATGCCCACAGCTCTCCAGTGTAAAGGTAGTTTTTGAGGAACGTATTCGTGAACAGGAACACGGACTTTCTACTATTTACAACGATCGACGTATCTATCTGACGCTCAATCCAGAACAAGGAGTGCTGTATCGTCGTGGGGGTGACTACGAATATCGTTTTCTCAATGGAGAGAACAAGGCTGATGTCCGCAATCGTATCCGAAGCTTCATCGACACTCTTATCAGAGAACACTCAGGTCAAAACGTGCTATTGATATCGCATCACCTCACACTTCTTGCGTTCCGAGCAACAATGGAACGCTGGGATCGTGAAGAATTTATGCGTGTTGATAAGGAAGAAACACCCGTTAACTGTGGTGTCACACTCTATCGTGGCAAGCCACTCCTTGGTCGAGATGGAAAACTTGTTTTGGAGCGATACAATCAACAACTTTATGCGTAAACAGGGAACAAAAAAGAAACGCGTGAATGGCGATTACAAAACGTCTTGGGATTTCACTCTTTTATATAAGAATGATAACGATCCTCAGATTGAACGCGATATGGAGGAAATCGAACGAGCTTGTAAGGCGTTCGAGAAGAAATACTCAACCAAAGATTTCACCTCAACACCTTCAAAGCTTCTTGCAGCCTTCAAAGATCATGACGTCCTTTTAACGAAGATAAGTGCTGCGAAGCCGTGGTGGTATTTTGCTTTGCGTGCCGACTCTGACTCGAATGATACAAAACTTGCGGCTCGTTCAACGCAATACGAGCAACGTCTCACTGCGGCGACGAATCGTATCCAGTTCTTTACTCTCAAGATTGCTGCGATTCCTCAGTCAAAACATCGAGCTTTGACCGGTCACTCCGTACTCAAGGCGTATAAATATTCGCTCGAACATGTGTTTCGTGGTGCGAAGCATCGTCTCTCTGAGGGGGAGGAACAACTCTCAGCTCTCTTGGATCAGACAAGCCATACGATGTGGGTCAATGGCGGTCAAAAACTTCTTAATGAACGCACTATTCTTTGGAAAGGAAAGCAGATACCGGTTGCTCAGGCAATCGCTATCCAAGCAGAACAGTCAGTGAAAGATCGTCGTCTTCTCAATACCAAGATTAATGAACTTCTGAAAGCAGCAAGCGGTTTCAGTGAGATTGAGCTTAATGCGGTCGTTAACCACAAGAAGATGCTCGACGAACGTCGAAAGTTCGCTCAGCCGTATAGCGAATCGGTGCTCTCGTATCAGAATGATGACACGACGGTGGAGAACGTTGTCGCCACGGTCTCAAAACGATTCGATATAAGTCATCGATTTTTCAGACTCCACGCCAAGCTTTTAGGTGTTAGCAAAGCAATAGTCGGGGACCGTGGTGCGAGCATTGGCACAATCAAGAAGAAGTTTGGTTTTGCAGAATCTGTCGCTATCGTCAAGGACGCTTTCAGTGTTGTCGACCCGTACTACGCTGATTTGCTCGATCGATTTGCTACGAGCGGACAACTGGATGTCTATCCCAAAAAGGGTAAACGTGGGGGTGCGTATTGTTGGGGGAGTGGCAAAGAACGCACGTTTTTACTATTGAATCATGTTGACGATGTCAATTCTCTTGGAACGCTTGCTCATGAGATGGGTCATGCAATACATACGGAGTTGTCCAAGCAACAACCCCCACGATACCAACGATACTCAACTGCGACAGCTGAAGTGGCGAGCACATTTTTTGAGGCGATCGTTGCGGATGACATTGAAAAGAAGCTCTCACCGAGAGAACAGATTGTTTTCCTTCACAAACGTATCTTGGACGATATAGCGACAATCTTCAGGCAGGTTGCATGTTTTAATTTTGAACTCGAATTGCATGAGCGCATACGAAAAGAAGGTCAGCTTTCAAAAGAGGCAATGGCACAACTTCTCGCTAAACATCTACGCTCATATATGGGTGATGCAGTGGCAGTGACCGATGATGATGGATATTTCTTCGCATACTGGTCACATATCCGTAATTTCTTCTACGTCTACACCTATGCCTTTGGACAGATTGTGAGTCGAGCGCTTTTTGAGAAATGGAAGGCAGACAAGAGCTACGGAAAGAAGATAGAGCAATTCTTGAGCGCGGGTGGTTCGATGTCGCCAGAGGATATTTTTGCTAGTGTGGGTATCAATGTCCGTGATCCAAAATTCTTTCTCGCAGGGCTTCAGGGTATCGAGAAAGACATTGATCGACTTGAAAAATTGGCCAAAAAGGCTTGGAAATAGGGAAGAGATACCATTGACTTTTCTATAAAATAATATACAGTATTCAGTAGAGATCTCAGATGGAGATCTTGTGGCTCTGTTGCCCAAGATCTGAATATCCACGCTGTTCGTTTCAACTCAGATTGGAGAAGCTCATGAAGCTCAATCGTCTGGCGGTCCTCGTTGTTGTCCTGCTCGCTCTCCCCGCGCCGGCCACCGCCGTGACCATCTTCGCCGATGGGTTCGAGAGCGGCAGCACCTGCGCCTGGGGCGGCGGGTGCCCGGCCGTCGCGCTCATCAACACCAGCGCTGTCGCGCCCGTCAGTGGGCACGAGGAGTGGGGCGACTTCGTCGTCCAGTTCACCGTGCGCGCCGGTCTAGCGGATCTCTACTTCGAGAAGGAAGGTGCGCGGAGCGCGAGCCCGAACCTCACCAAGGGGTTCTGGTTCTCGATCGAGAATAGCTCTGGTGTCACTTACACCAGTGGCATCACGCCGTTCTCGATGTCCGGGTCCTGCCCGTTTCCGGAACCGTGCAACGACACGCCGACCCACTTCCGGGTCGTGGCCGGAACGACGCGCACGTTCTGGATGAACGTTCGCCTGGACAACGCCGGTGGAACCGCGGGCTCCTACCGAACGCGACTCGCCGGCCTGGTATACAAGTTTGATGGGAACCCCGGTGACGGGGTGGTGCTTGTCGCGTCAGGCCTAACGGGCTTCATCACACAGCCGGTCTTCGTGGACAACCAAGACGTCGCGAATCGCGGCGTCGAGGCGACCAGCTACGACGACTTCCATCGCACGCTGGCGGCCAGGGGTGGCCATCTGTAGAACGCTGATTCCCGTCTGGCCCAGGGCCTCCCGCTCACGCGCGAGGCCTTTTTCTATTGGCGACAA
>CAZMAP010000027.1:0-10069 GCA_964564385.1 uncultured Candidatus Saccharibacteria bacterium
GACTTTTGCGTCCTTCTGACCGATCGCGACGTAGACACAGATCATGTTTTGACCTTTTTGATTGATGATTGTATCGATCGCAATCTGAGATTTACCGGTCTGACGGTCACCGATGATGAGCTCGCGCTGACCACGGCCGATTGGAATCATTGCGTCGATCGCTTTGATACCGGTGTGAAGCGGGGTGTTCACTGACTCACGCTCAACAACTGACGGCGCTTCATTTTCGAGTGTGTTGCGTTGTGCCTTGGTGATATCAGCAAAGAGCGGGCCCTTTCCATCAACAGGGTTACAGAGAGGGTCAACGACGCGCCCCACCAATTCGTCGCCCACGGGGATTGAAAGAATCGTTCCGGTGCCAGTTACACGACAGCCTTCGGTGACGTGTGATGCGTCGCCCAAGATGAGTGCGCCGACCGTCTCGTCTTCGAGGTTGAGGGCGAGCGCCGCAACAAGACCACCATCGGTCTCGATGGTGAGAAGCTCCTGACTCTGCGTTTTTGAAAGACCCGAGAAACGGATGATTCCGTCGGATACTTCGATGATGCGGCCGGCAGATTCCCAATCGGGCGAATGCTTGAATCCGGCAATCTCTTTCTTGAGCTGTTCGACAATATCGTACGACATATAGTTATGCGAAAAGGCGGCTGACGGCGCGCGAGAATGAATAATCGAGCTCATGCTCGTGATCTTTGGCAATCCTCATACCTGCGACGAGGGATGCATCGGTCGAGAACGTCATTACATCTTCGGCACGTCCCAGGCTTTCTAGTCGGGCACGTGTTTCCGGACTTAGGGTGCGAGCTGATGTGATTGTGATGTACGACCCTCCACGTCGTGCAATGAGGAGCCGTTCGATTTGATTGAGAATCGTTGGAAGCTTACGACGGTCATGGTGTTTCTCGACAACACGAAGCAGATTTGCGATGAGTGTATCGTTGCTAACCCCACCTTCTTGGTGAGCGTTTACAAATGCTTCTGCATAGTGGTGTGCGGTACGGGTCATGAGTGGTTTTGTTTGACGTGGACGATTGCCTTTGTGATGAGGGCGTCATCAACGGCGTCCGGTGATAGTTCTACGGTCTTGAGGATGGCTGCTTTGATGAGTGCTCCTTCTTCGTGGGCAAGCGCGGCATCTGCCTCGACGCGTCGTCGTCTCATTACTTCTTCGAGATTTGCCCGTGCGGCGGTTTCCTCGGCTTTGAGCTTCTCGTCGATTGCCGCAGCGTCTTTGACCGCTTTGATGCGAGCGTCGGCGATGATGGAGAGCCCTTCACGTTCGGCTTCTTTCATTTTTGCCAGAGCCAGTTCGTTTGCGTCGGTAAGGCGCTTGTCTGCCTCATCTGCCTTTGCGAGGCCTTCTTCGATGCGTGCACGGCGTTCTTTGAGGACGCGCAAAAGCGGTGCATAGACGAATGCACGAAGGACGATGAGAAGGATGATGAAGTTTGCTGCCTGACTCAACAACAAGCGCCAATCGATCCCGAGTGAACGGAAGAGGTCGGACATCGTGACGGGGCGACCGCTTAAACGAACTTGATGATGAGCGCGATGACGAGCGCGTAGATAGCGATAGCCTCAGCGAACGCGAGCGCGAGAATCATAGCTGTCTGAATCTTCGGGGCGGCTTCGGGATTGCGTCCGATGGCGTCGGCAGAGCGCGAGCCGATGAGTCCGATAGAGATCGCTGGTGCGATGGCACCGATTGCGATGGTGCCCATCGCTGCGATTAATTTCATTGTCTCCAAATCCATAAAGAATAGTGTGTTATCTCGATTAATACGTCGCACATCATATCAAGAAGTCTCTGATTGTGCGAGCGATAGTCGTATGAGAAGGAGTTTAGTGTGCTTTTTCGGGAGCGTGTTCGTCGTGATCAGCAATCGAAATGGCGATGAAAACAATGGTGAGCATCGAAAAGATAAGTGCTTGAATGACACCAACGAACACCTCGAGCCCAAGAAATGGAACAGGGAGGATATAGGGGGCAAGGAACGCGATGATTGCGAGCAGGACTTCTCCTGCGAAGACGTTGCCAAAAAGACGGAATGAAAAGGAGATCATCTTGGCAATCTCTGAGACGAGTTCGATGATACCGATGAAAAAAGCGATAGGGTTCTTAAAGCTGATGAATTTTGAAGCGTGCTTGAGGGCGCCAAGCGCACCGATACCAAAGATGTTTGCCGAGATGACTGAAATGATGGCGAGGGCAAGTGTGAAGTTGAGATCGGCTGACGGTGCACGGAGCAACGGTGTTGCATGCTCCCCGATGATGAACGATCCAACACCTGGTAAGA
Source organism: uncultured Candidatus Saccharibacteria bacterium (assembly GCA_964564385.1). Classification (GTDB taxonomy): domain Bacteria; phylum Patescibacteriota; class Minisyncoccia; order Phycocordibacterales; family EsbW-18; genus EsbW-18. The sequence continues at coordinate 2,298 of CAZMAP010000027.1, forward strand.
GCCCAAACCAGTTTGAGAAAAGGACAAACAAAAAGATCGTTGCAACAATCGGCATGTAGCGTTCCGAGAGCTTTCGTTCGCCCAAGACGCTGTCCATGAGGTCAAGAAGTGCTTCGATGAACATTTCGAAGACATTCTGGACCATCGATGGGATAAGGGTGAATCGACCACGGAGCCATGTGGCGAGGCTCACCAAGAGGACCACGATGATTGTGGCAAGAAAGAGGGAATTTGTTACTGGGAACGAACCGATATGGGCAATCGGGTCTGCGCTCAGTGAAATGTGAGGGCCAGCCTCGCGAACAGGCGCCTCCTCATGAAGGGTCGTTGTTGCCTCGGACCCTGTGGCTGTTTCGATTTCAGTCTCATGCATACGCCGACCAAAATACCACAGAATCTTTTATCGTGCCTTTATGGGGTGGTTGATACTGTGTGCGCAGATTTGTTCACGTCTGTCATAACGATATCTTCGGTCGTGGATATCGGTTTGATTATCATTCGTAACAACGTATCCTAGAGAAAGGAGTCCTCTATCGAGAAAACAATACAGCCTAGCGTCGCGTTCACTCGTCAAACTCGATACACCAACACATCTCACCTTAGGAGAACCACCATGAACATGGCATCACCGAGCAAGGCATTCATCGTCACGGTTGGGATTCTTGTCGCCCTCGCGAGCGCCACCGTCCTCGTTGCCCAAGCAACGGTTTTCAGCCTCGAGTACAAGAACGAATACGAGAAGGCAGAGATCGTTCGCTCGAAGCTCATTTCGGAAGAAGAGAGCAGGCCCCGTTTCGTCGGCGACATCGGTGGACTCTTCCTCGCGCCGGACGATTCCTACCCGGTGCCGGACGGCTATGTCTCCTACGAGAGTATCTGTGGCTCTGAACGTACGTTCAACGTGCCGTGGGAAGAGGCGGGCGAGCTCGACTTCAGGGTCGATCTTCCCAAGCAGTACGTGCTCTTGGAAGACGACATGAACACTGGAGCCATTGCGTGCAATGGCATCGTCTACGCGGCGCGTCGCGCGTATGAGGTCAAGCTTCCCAACGAGAACTCCGCTTACATCACCATCGGGCGGAGCATCCTTCAGCACGACACGCAAGACCTTGCCTACGATCGTCCCAAGCTCATCACCATCAACGGGCAGAATGTTGTCATCGCCACCACGCTCAACGAAGACGGCTCTGCCTTGCCGAGCAATGCATGGATCATCGAGTCCTTTGGCGATACCTTCATCATGGCGTCCGGGTTGCCCCGTGAGGACTTTCTTGATCTCGTCGCTATCGTTGCCTCTTCTACCCAGGCATCGTCGCGCTAAGCGACGGTCGCTACCACAAGGAGATTTGTCATGCGCGCTCTGAAGCTGTTCTTTGCGCTCGCTCTTCTGTCTTTTCCGCTGGTCGCCGCTTCCTACGAGGTGAAGATGCTCCCGCCCTCGGGGAGCCGTGGTGAGCGTGTAACGCTCACCTGTGGCTTCCACGGGGGTTCGTGCGGCACCGGCAGCGGCAACTATCTCGACTGGGACAACACGAGCTCGTACCAGGTGCAGTTCCGTGGCATCTTCAAGCGGAGCGGCACGCCCTCGGCAAGCTCGAGCTATCTCATCGGCAAGCGGGAGATGGTTAGTGGTGGAAGCCGTCGGTGCGACATCCAGAGGGTGAGGGTTGTCGACAAGGACACCAACACGGTACGGGCGGTGATGGAGTACTTCCACCTCTCGATGAACTCGACCAACGATTTTCCCATCCAGGTCTCGACGTCGGGTGTCTACAACACCAAGTTCATCGGTGAGATCATCGACGACACGGGGTGCGGAATCTGGAGCGGGACGCATGTCCATGCGGGGTCCGTGAGCGAGGGCTCATCGACGCGTTCCAAGAACACCGGGCTCTTCCCGTCGGGTGACTACTGCACGCCGTCGTCAGGCAATTGCACTCGGTTCAGGAACGATGATGTCACCAACTGGACGCATCGGTTCACGTGGACCAAGCCGTAACATCACAACAAACTGTTCTTCGTGGTTCAATTCACCCCCACTGCTCCTCCGTTGGAGTGGTGGGGGTTGTTCTTTGCTCGCATATCTGTTAGAATCTCGTTCACATATGTTGAAAATGCGATTACAGCGATTCGGACGAAAGAACGACCCCTCATTCCGTGTGGTCGTTCTTGAAGCTACCGAAGGCCCAAAAAGCGGAAACCACATCGATCAGATTGGTTCGTACAACGCCGTTACTAAGCAGAAGACTCTCGATAAAGAGAAGGCAAAGCACTGGCTTTCAAAGGGTGTTCAGCCTTCTGACACTGTGTATAACTTCCTCGTGAGCGAAGGCGTTATCGAAGGCAAAAAGAAGAACGTCCTCCCAAGCAAGAAGCCTATCGTCAAAGAAGAGCCAAAGGTTGAAGCTCCTGCAGCGGCTCCCGTAGCTGAAGCACCAGCTGAGGCTGCTCCTGCAGAAGAGGCTCCAGCAGTAGCAGAAGAAGCAGCTCCTGCACCTGTCGAAGAGGCTCCAGTAGCAGTAGAACCAGAAGCACCTGCAGCAGAAGAGACCCCTGCCTCCGCTTAAGCTTTGGCAAGGCAGGCCAGCTGTGTAACATCTCATACGTTTTCAATAAAAAGAGCTTTGGACGAACCAGGGCTCTTTTTGTTATAATTAATCGTGTTAGTAGCCCCGACGCATTAGGTTGGGGCCCCGACTGAAACGTCGGGGCTACAGAAACGATAATTCCCTACATGACACAGCAATTCGCTGACGCTGAATTCCTCGAACTCGTAGTCAAAGCTCTTGTTGAAGTCCCCGAAGACGTCAAAGTAAACCGCACAGTCGACGAGATGGGTGTACTCATTACACTCCAAGTCAACCAAAAAGACATGGGTACCGTTGTTGGTCGCTCGGGCAACACTGCCAAGGCAATCCGCACACTTCTCCGTGTCGTTGGTATGAAGAACAACGCGCGAGTCAATCTCAAGATTCTTGAACCGGAGGGATCAACACGCATGGGCCACATGACCGAAGCAGCCAACATCGATGATGCGATGGCGGCGTTGAAAGAGGTGTAAGGTTCTAGGAGTTAGGTTCTAGCTTGGACGCAGAGACACAAACCGCTCTCGAAGGAGGGCGGTTTTGTTAACCGTTCAATACTGCTTGAGCCGTTTTGTAGATAGTTGAATCGAGCTCGTATCCGATGAAACTTCCATTCATTTGCATGACTCTTTTGCCGAGTCCGGCCGTTCCCATGAACGGATCTGCCACGGTCATACCAGGCTTGTAGTATTCAGCGAGAATAAAGTCCTGCATCGCTTCAGGAATCGGACATGGATGTTCCGGTGTGCTCACATAGTTTATGTACAGGACTTTACCCGAATCTTTGAATGTGGTTTCTTTGTTTTTTGAAAACACCAATATCTGATGACAGTTTGAGTGGGCTCCACCATCTGCGATGTAGTCTGCACTCCAGCCATGTTCGGGCAGTTCTTTGCCGTGGTCAGTATGTACAAAGTTTATGTGCCGCTCTTCAATGACGAACCCTAGATCTAAACAGTAAGCCTGAATCAGGGCCGCTAGTTCAATGTAGGCTCCTTGTGAGCGAATAGTGTCGGCAACTTCGATTACGAGCTTCCCATCACTTTTTAAAATTCTGTAGCATTCAGAAAATATTTGTTTGAGGGTAACAAAATACGACGAGACACTCGTGTCATCTTTGTTTTCTTGGTAGGCAGTTCCAATATTGTAGGGTGGGCTCGTATAGATTAAATCGACAGTATTTTCTGAAACTTCTGCCATTGATGTTGATGATTTGTTGTAGATGGAAAACATAATTTTCTTACTATGTTGAGATGGCGACAGTATACTCAATTTATTGGATTATGTGGTACAGTGCGAGCGCGAATATGAAAAAAACCTTCTCCATCATCACGCTTTTCCCAGACCTCGTAGCACCCTACGCTTCCTCGTCGATTCTTGGCCGTGCACAACAGAAGAAGCTGATCACGGTAAAGACCGTGAATCCGCGCGACTTCACTAAGGACAAACACAACACCGCTGACGATCGTCCGTATGGTGGCGGTCCGGGTATGGTGCTCAAAGCCGAACCGATTCTCAAAGCGGTCGACTCGCTTGGAAAAGCAAAAGGCAAGCGCGGTATTTTCATCATGTCTCCGCGCGGTAAACAGTTTGACGACAGAGAGGCTCGCAAGCTCGCCAAATCATTCAACGAGATTGTCCTCATTTGCGGTCGCTACGAAGGTATCGATGCACGTGTGAAGAAAATTCTGAAAGCAAAAGACATTTCAGTCGGCCCATATGTGCTGACTGGTGGAGAGCTTCCGGCACTCTCGATTCTTGATGCGGTCGCACGACATATTCCAGGCGTGCTTGGTGATGCAAATTCGCTTGAACACACGCGCAGTGCACCCGAAGACACATATACGCGCCCCGAAGTGTTCATGTACAAAAAGAAAAAACACACGGTTCCGACGATTCTTCTCTCAGGGCATCATGTTGCCGTCGAGTTGTGGAGAGGGAAGACAGGTATCAAAAAGAAATAAAGCGTCAACAGCTTATCCACAGGACAAAGTCTTGGATTTGACGTCTAACTATAAATCGATTATAGTATGCCCCATATCGAGGGGTGAGTGAGTAGCGCCTGAACTCTCTTTATTTTTTATACAGGCTAATATATCCGGCTTGCTAGACGCATCTAGCAGATAATAGAAGAGGGGAAACCAGAGGCCCACGAGAGTGCTCGTGACGGTTTCGCGTCTTTGTTTATTTGTTGAGGAAGGCGAAAGCATCTGCCATACCAGCGTACGTATGAAGCAAAAGCACTTCGCAAAGTTCAAGCCCGCGCTCGCGCCGCTTCCCAATCTCACGGAGGCTCAACTCGCGTCGTTCCGTTGGCTTATCGAAAAGGGCGTTAAGGACCTTTTTAAGGAGTTTTCTCCAATCACCGACTATGCGAACAAAAAGTTCGAACTCCATATCGGTGATGTTTCGTTTACTGAGCCTGTTCATGACGAACACCACGCAAAAGACAACAAGCTCTCGTACGAGGTACAACTCAAGGCTCGCGTCAAGCTCATCAACAAAACGATGGGCACCGAGAAGGAACAAGAGATCTTCTTCTCTGATTTTCCGATTCAGACCGATCACGGCACGTTTGTCATCAACGGAGTCGAACGTGTTGTTGTCCCACAGCTTATTCGTTCATTCGGTGTTCTTTTCTCGTCACAAGAGTTTCGTGGCAAGGAATACTTTGGCGCAAAGGTAATTCCATCACGTGGTGCGTGGGTAGAAATCGAGACTGAACCAAACAAATCTCTTCAAGTACGTATCGATCGGAAGCGCAAATTCCCCGTTACGGAGCTTATCCGTGTGCTCGGGGTGGCTACTGACGAGGAAATTCGAACCCTCTTCAAAGGTGATCCTGCTGCGCTTGAATATATCGAGAAGACAATCGCGCTTGATTCTGTCCACACTGCTGATGAATCGTTTATCGAGATACACAAAAAGCTTCGCGACGGTGAACTTGCCACCATCGAAAATGCCCGCGAATTTGTGAATTCTATCTTCAATGCTGAGCGATACGATCTCTCAGAGGTTGGTCGTTTCCGCTTCAACCAGCGCTTTGGAGGACCACTCGACAAAAAAGGTCTCAGTGAGCGCTCGTTGACACTTGGTGATGTGGTGACAATCATCAAACATATTGCCAAATTGAACACCACCCCAGGTGCCGAAGCAGACGATGTGGATGATCTCGGTAGCCGTCGAGTTCGTTTCGTTGGCGAAATGCTCCAGCAAAAGATGCGTGTCGGTCTCGCGCGCATGAAGCGCAATATTCAAGATCGCATGTCGATTATTGAGGCTGAGACCACGCTTCCTATCCAAATCATCAATCCTCGTCCACTTCAAGCGCAAATCAAAGAGTTTTACAGCACCAACCAGCTTTCACAGTTCATGGCCCAGGAGAACATTCTCTCTGAGCTCGAACACTTGCGCCGACTCTCGGCGCTTGGTCCTGGTGGTCTCACGCGTGAGCGCGCAGGCTTCGAAGTTCGTGACGTTCACGTCTCGCACTACGGCCGTGTTTGTCCCATCCACACTCCTGAAGGTCCAAACATCGGTCTTATCCTTCAGCTTGCCACACACGCTCGTCTCAACGACTTTGGTATCATTGAAACACCGTATGCCAAGGTGGAAAACGGTATCATCACCAAGGAAATCGTTTACCTCAATGCGCGTGAAGAAGAAGACTACAAGATTGCTCATGCGGCGGTGGGTCGTGATGACAGCGGTAAAATCACAGATACTCGCGTCGAGGTCCGTGTTAACGGCAGGCCACAATTTGTGAGTCCCAAGGAAGTCGATCTTTCCGATGTCGCTACCAATCAGGCGTATTCGGTCGCCACATCGCTCGTTCCGTTCTTGAACCACGACGAAGCCAACCGTGCGCTCATGGCATCGAACATGCAGAAGCAAGCGGTTCCATGTATCCGCCCCGAATTTCCGCTCGTTGCAACAGGTATCGAAGAACGTGCTGCCAAGGATTCTGGTCGTCTCGTGTACGCTCGCGAAACCGGAACGATCAAAGAAGTTGATGCTCGACACATCGTCATCAAGAACGCCAAGGGCAAAGATGATGAGTATCGTCTTATGAATTTTTCGCGAACGAACGGCTTTACTGCATTTCACCAGCGTCCGGTCGTTTCGGTTGGTGACAGTGTGAAGAAAGGTGATCTCCTTGCAGACACATCGACATCGGTCGAAGGACAGATTGCACTTGGTCAAAACCTTCTCGTGGCCTTCATGCCATGGTCGGGAAACAATTTCGAAGACGCCATTATTCTCTCCGAACGCCTTGTTCGCGAAAACTATCTTTCTTCTATTCACATCGAGGAGTTCGCGGTGAACGTTCGCGACACAAAGCTTGGGCCTGAGATCACAACCAACGATATTCCGAATGTTGGCGAGACCAAGCTTCGCAATCTCGACGAAGACGGTATTATCCGTATTGGTTCTGAGGTTCGTCCTGGCGACATTCTTGTCGGTAAAATCACACCAAAAGGTGAATCACAGCTTACTCCTGAAGAACGTCTTTTGCGTTCGATCTTTGGTGACAAGGCACGTGATGTCAAAGACACCTCGCTTCGCATGGAAGGAGGTAAGCGTGGTCGCATTGTGAGCGTCAAAGTCTTCTCGCGCGAACAAGGTCACCAGCTTGAGTCAGGCATCATCAAGAAGATCTTCATTGAAGTCGCTCAGCTCCGTACTATCTCGGTCGGTGACAAACTCGCAGGACGTCACGGTAACAAAGGTGTCATTTCTCGTGTGGTTCCAATCGAGGACATGCCACGCATGGAAGATGGAACGCCCGTCGATGTCATTCTCACGCCGATGGGTGTCCCGTCTCGTATGAACCTTGGACAAATCCTCGAGCTTCACCTTGGTCTTGCTGCCAAAACGCTCGGCTATCAAGCTGTTGTTCCGCCATTTGCTGGAGCATCTGAGACAGAGATTCGCGAGGAGCTTGTAAAGGCAGGTTTTGCCGAGACAGGGAAGATGAGACTCTATGACGGTCGGACCGGTGAGGCATTTGAACAGGATATCGCGGTGGGATACATGTATATCTTGAAACTCGAACACATGGTGGAAGACAAGATCCACGTTCGTTCAATTGGACCTTACTCGCTTATCACACAGCAACCACTTGGTGGTAAAGCACAAAACGGTGGTCAGCGTTTCGGAGAAATGGAAGTCTGGGCGCTCCTCGGT
>CAZMAP010000028.1:0-9259 GCA_964564385.1 uncultured Candidatus Saccharibacteria bacterium
TTTCAAAAGCAGATGAGATTCTCTTGGCAACTGACCCCGACCGCGAAGGAGAAGCAATCGCATGGCATCTTGTCCAAGCCTTGGGGCTTGGAAGCACGAAATCCCTGCCTGCGCAGGCAGGCGAAGCACGAAATCCGAAAAAGAAGCATAAGCCGGTGAGCAGAATCGTCTTCCACGAGATTACAAAAGACGCCGTGACCGAGGCACTCAAACACCCTCGTGCAATCGACGAAAACCTCCGCCAAGCACAAGAGGCACGACGCGTGCTCGACCGCCTTGTGGGATATGACCTTTCTGGTCTCATTTGGAAAAAGGTCCGCTATGGCCTCTCCGCGGGTCGCGTTCAATCCCCCGCCCTCCGCATCATCATGGAACGTGAGCGTGAGATTCGTGCGTTCAACCCACAAACCTATTGGGTTCTTTCAGCCGAGTTTGAGACACCCAAAAAAGATACACTCCTCCTCACTGCGGCAGAAGAATTCACCGATCGAAACGTTGTTGATGGGATCCTCAAGGCTGCACCCAAAGCCAGCTGGACAATTGGAAGCATCAAAGAAACAGCAGTGTCACGACAGCCAAAGGCACCGTTCACCACATCGACCCTCCAGCAATCAGCGAGCACGCGTCTTGGCTTCTCACCATTCCGCACAATGCGTGCAGCTCAAAAGCTCTACGAAAAAGGACATATCACGTATATGCGAACCGACAGCACCAACCTCGCCGCACAAGCTGAGGCACAGATCGCTTCGGTGGTCGCTGAAAAATTTGGTAAGGAATACGTACGACCCACAAAATACGCAAGTAAAAGCAAGAATGCTCAAGAAGCCCATGAGGCCGTCCGCCCCACACACGCAGACGTGCTCAAGGCTGGAGCAACCGAAGATGAACAGCGCCTCTATCAACTCATCTGGACACGAACGCTCGCAAGTCAGATGTCACCTGCAGAATTGATGCAGACAAAGATCACCGCCGTTGCAGACACTAAGGATATACCCGAATTCTCGGCGACAGGAAGTCGCGTCATCTTCCCCGGCTGGCTCGCAGTAGACACCGCGGCGCGTGGCGAAGATGTCGAGCACCCGAAAGTGAACGATGGTGATACGCTCGATTTCCTTTCTATCACTGACACTCAAAAGGAGACCCAGCCACCATCACGTTATTCCGAAGCGGGCCTCATCAAAGAGCTCGAGAAACGAGGCATCGGTCGTCCATCAACATATGCCTCCATCATCAATACACTCGAAACGCGCGGGTATGTCACAAAAGAAGGTCGCACACTCATCCCCACCGACACCGGCGACGTGGTGAGCACATTCGTCGAAGACAACTTCCCCACGTACATCAGCGATTCATTCACCTCCGAAATGGAAGATGAGCTCGACGATATTGCCCTCGGCAAGCGTGACTACGCGAAAACACTCGGAGATTTTTATACCCCATTCAAAAAAGAAGTCACCAAGAAGTCAAAGGACGCAAACAAAATCACCAATTTGGGTGATGCCCCAGCTGAATTCAAGTGTCCTATCTGTGGCAATGCGATGGTGATGAAGCTTGGTAAAAACGGCACGTTCATGAGCTGTGCGCGATTCCCCGAGTGTGCTGGCGCGCGCACCAAAGACGGTGAAGAGGTAAAAAGTCCTGAGGCAATCGGTACACACCCCGACACCAACGAACCAATCTTCGTCCTCAACGGACCCTATGGACCGTATGTCCAAGTAGGCATCAAAGACAAGAAAAACAAAAAACCACGTCGCGCGAGCATCCCAAAAGAAAAGAACCTCGACAAGGTAACTGTCGAAGATGCACTCGTCTATCTTAGCCTTCCGCGCGAGCTGGGAAACCACCCCGAGAGTGGCAAGCCAATCGTCGCCAACATCGGTCGTTTCGGACCCTATATCGGACATGACGGCGACTTCCGTTCACTCAAAACAGACGACGTCTACAAAATAACGCTCGAACGTGCGCTCGAAATATTGAAAGAACCAAAAAAGAAGCGCGGGTTCGCTCGGAAGAAGAAAAACGCGTAGGCTCCACCAAGAAAACCAAAAAAGAAAGCCCCCGTCGGGCACGTCTGCCTTTGACGGGGGGCGGTGAGATCGGGCTTTTGGTCACGCCGGCTGTCCTTCTCGCCGCAGGGACTCATCCCCACGACGTCCTACTCTCGATTGGCTATTTTACCTTTCCATCAAAACAGGAGGTTATTAGCCGAACCTTCCCTGTTGTGGGGGGCAGCACACTCTTCTCCGGAGAAGATCGTGCTGCCCCCCCAATGAACTAGTATGAACTAATACTGAGGCTAGTCTATACCAAAGATAATAATTTGTCAAGTGTCTTGAAAGATTCTCGATGGGGTGCCCACAAAAACGGCCCCGCTAAGGCGTTATTCAACACCCCCATCAAAAACACGCCCTACTAAAACAGAAAATCACTTCATCTCCTTGTATGATGAAACGGTAGTGCTACCATCAGCCCAATCATGGATACAAATCTCCAAGAACTTCTTTCACTCCTACCCGAGGCCGACGAGCAAAGCCGAGCCCTCGTCGAGAAAGCCTACGTGTTCGCAAAAGAAGCACACCGCGGACAGATGCGTGAATCAGGTGAACCCTACGTGAACCATCTTGTTGAGACCGCAAAGAATCTCATTCGCCTCGGAGCAGACTCACAAACCATCGCAGCAGGGCTTTTGCACGACACCATCGAGGACACCAACGCAACCACTGATGATATCCGCCGTGAATTTGGTGAGGAAATCCTCTTCCTCGTCGAAGGTGTCACCAAACTCGGCAAGCTCAAATACCAAGGCCTCAAGCGACACGTCGACACGCTCCGCAAGCTTTTTGTCGCAACCGCAGCCGACAATCGCGTCATCCTCATCAAACTTTCGGATCGCCTCCACAATCTCCACACCATCGGATCCCTCCGCAGAGACAAACAGATGCGCATCGCCGAAGAAACACTCCAAATCTATGCACCTATCGCCCACCGACTTGGTATCGGGCACTTCAAGGGTGATCTTGAGGATGCCGCATTCAAGGTTGTTGATCCCGATGCATACAAAACCGCACTCGAATTGCGCGAGCTCAAAAAAACAGAGACCGAGGAGGACCTCCAGCGATTTAGCGAGCACGTCATGACGGCACTCGCCACTGCAGGAATCGAAGTCATATCCATCGACTCTCGACTCAAACATCTCTACAGTCTCCACAAAAAAATCACTGAAAAAAAGCTCCACATCGACGAGATACACGATATCGCGGCAATACGAATTATTGTCCCCACCGTTGAGGCCTGCTACCTGGCACTCGGTATCATCCACGCTTCGTGGACACCACTCCCCGGACGCATCAAAGACTACATCGCCATGCCAAAAGCCAACGGTTACCAGAGCCTCCACACCACCGTATTTACCGGAGAGGGTGCCGTCGTTGAAGTGCAGATTAGAACTCAGGATATGCACGCAAAGGCCGAACGCGGTGTAGCCTCACACACTTCATACAAAGAGAGAAAGAGCCTCAACCAGGCGCAACAAATCGACGAACTTCGCGCGCTCATTGATATGCCCAAAATCGATTCACGCGCATGGCTCAAGGAACTCGCCGAAGACGCAGCCGACGCTCACGAAGAAACCTATCTCCAGCAAATCAAGAATGATTTCTTCAATGACCGCATCCTCGTGTTCACACCACGAGGCGAGGCAATCGATCTCCCTGTGGGTGCAACGCCCATCGATTTTGCCTATTCGATCCACAGCGACCTCGGCGACACGGCATCAGGTGCTCGTGTTAACGGCAAGTTTGTTGCACTCTCCACCGAACTCCATCAGGGCGACATCGTTTTTATTGAAACCACAAAAGGCGGCAAACCATCGTCAAAATGGCTCCAGTGGGTCAAAACAAGCGCCGCGCGGCGCAAAATACGTCTAGCACTCGGACTCACCGAGAGTTAAAACTAGTGTGTTGCGAGTCTTTGTACACACTTCCACTACAAGGAGAAGTTGCTCACCGCGTAGAGATCGTCATCGCCGTCTTCTTTGTTGGATTCAGGAGTCACGGCATTTGGGGCGGGTGTTTCTCCCGAAGCAACACTTGTAGCAAGCTCTGCTGTCTCTGCGATAAGCGGGTTTTCGCGTCCTTCGAGAAGCGTGAGAATCTTGCGGATATCTTCGGGAGAGAAATAGTCGATGAGGATACGACCACCCAAACCGGTTGGTTCGACACGTACGCGCGTACCAAGACGCTCGGATACCGACTCTTCAAGCGCCACAATATCGGGATCATACATGCGCTCCTTCTTGCGAACACGGTCGGTTGCGATGCGACGTGAAATCTGCTCCGCATCGCGAACTGTAATCTTCTTGAGGAGAATCTCCTTGAATAAAACGTTCTGTTCTTCGGGACGGTCCGAAAGCATAAGGAGCGGGCGTGTGTGACCTTCGCTTATCTTTCCTTCACCAAGCGCGGCAAGCATATCTTCGGGAAGCAACAAGAGACGAATCGTGTTCGAAACGTACTCGCGGCTCTTTCCCACCTTTGCGGCAATCTGCCCATGCGAGAGATTAAAGTTGTCGGCAAGTTGCTTGAAGGCTCGTGCACGCTCGACCGCATTGATGTCTTCACGTTGGAGATTTTCGATAATCGCAATCTCGAGCTTCATCTGATCGTTCTGGGCATCGTCACGGATAATGACGGGGACGTGCACGAGTCCAGCAAGCTTAGAAGCACGCAAACGGCGTTCACCCGCGATAAGTTCGTATTGAACCGACATGCCACCACCCTCGCGCGGTGTTTCTCGTTGTGTCACAACGAGTGGTTGAAGCACTCCGTATTGACGGATAGAATCCGCGAGATCTTTGAGTTTTACCTGATCGAATTCGCGACGGGGTTGGAACGGGTTCGGAACGATCTTTTCGACCTCGACCCAAAAAATTGAGTTGCCGTGAAAGGACATACGACTATTCTAACAGACAGAGAACCACAGACGAAGACACCTATCATAAGTATTAATTGCGATTGATACTTATGACCCTATTCTGCTAAACTGCTCGTATTGCCGGGGTGGCGGAATGGTATACGCGCACGACTCAAAATCGTGTCTCGCAAGGGATGAGGGTTCGAGTCCCTCCCCCGGCACATGATGCCAACAATCACGACAGTCATCGGAATCGTCGGCCTTCTGGTCATTTCAATTGCCGTATGGATACGGGATGAAAAACGACAAGATATCCTTTTTGCGGTTGGGGGAATATGCATGCTCATCTATAGCATTAGCATTGGAAGCATCATCTTTACGATTCTGCAGATCATCTTCATTGCGTCCGCGCTCGTCGAAATAGTGCAGCGACGCCAATGATGGAGACAAAACCTGTTGTCATCCTCGGCCCTACCGCCACAAAGACACCGACATGAGGTCGGTGTCTTCAATACGTTGTAACTATTTTCCAAACCCTAATATCCAATCGTCCACGTTGTTCCGCGAATAGGGAACGAACCCCGAGTCGAACCATTGGTGCTAACCGATGCCACGTCAATCATCAATTGTTTTCCAATATGGTTTGAGACGTCCGCAGCCATAATCGCTTTAATCGTAAAAAGCCGCATCGCGCCGGGTGCGATTGTTGTTTCCATCGTAACAAATGCGACACCATCTTTGAATGGAACCGAGCCCTCGATCCCTCCACTAGCACCATGTGCGCTCACCGGAGCATCATCCGAAACCGTGAGACCGATAATTGACTTTGTTGGCGCAGAACCATTTTGTCGTAAACCGAACCCTTTGATTACAAGAGGCTCTTTCCCCGTATTAACAGTTTTGAGATACGAGATTGGCACCGACGCACCACCCCGTGTCATACCACCCGAAAGGAGTGGAATTGACGACACCGATAGCACACTCGTCGACCGTGACTCACCCTTTCCACCATCGGTATCAATGACAAGAGTATCCTTTTCCAAAAGCTTTGTGCTCCCATTTTTTGATAACCGAACCTCATAGGTGGCGTCGGGAAGCTTCTTGGTAATACGCGCCTTCCATGTTCCGTTTTTTACTCGTATGGCGGCGCTTGCATAGAACGTCTTCGTACTTCCCTCTTTGCGGATTATCAACCGAACGGCTTTTGTGCCACTTGCACTTCCCGACAATACCGGTCGTGTGGTCGTCGCGATGAGCGATGACTCGTTGATGCTTCCCGACGCTGTGCTTGCAAGCGCATGTGCCGGAACTCCGACCATAAGCGCCGTTGCACCCACTGCGGCAGCATACCGAAGTGAGCGTGAAAATGTAGATGATTTCATATGAGTGATGAAGTGAAGTCTCCAATAATGCACGTCGTGAAAGTATGCGCCCATGAGAAAGATTAGATACTTGCGGAATATGAGAAAGAGGGTATCTTGCGAACACCCTCTTTCTCAGACATGTCGTATCAGAGCTTAGAAACCGCCAGCATTATCTCCGACGATTCCAAAGTCATCTGTGGTGCCAAGCAACAGGACACCACTGTGGATGTAGATATTGAACGCTGTGCTAATAGCCGTCCTCCAATCACCAGCCACAACAGATTTAACGTCGCCACTGTTGTCAACATACGCGTATGTCGCGGCACGCGTAAGAGCGGGGAGCATGAAGAGACTAAAAGCGGCGATCATGAGACCTACCTTCATATACGTGGTTTTTGTAACCATGGTAGATGTGTTTAGACGAATAAAGGATTGTCCTCTACCATCGAAGCCGTTTCAGATCGCCATACATGACAGTGACCATCCATCCGGGTATCTAGGGTCGTTTGTTGAAATTCTTGATTTGATCTTCGAGGTCTTGAATATGCGCCTCAAGTCTTGCGGTCCGTTCCACAATTACAGACTGGAATTCCGTCGTATGCCGCGCAAGCATCTCGGCAACATCCATCATTTCGGTGATGTCTTCCATTGCGAGCATGATGATGTGCGGAATTGGGCCCGACATGGTGTCTTCACGAAAATAGATCTGCCGCGCATTCAGAATCATCACCTTACGACCAATGAGCGGAAAATCGTGCGTGACCTCGAACCCCTTGAAAAAGGTGTTCTTCGGCAATATGGTTTCCAAGAGCTTTCGAAGCGCTGGGATATTCCACTGCCCATTCCCCAACTCATAAACAAGACGATTTTCAGTATCCTTCTGTTCGACTTGGAATATCCGATAGAAAGATTCATTGGCCGCCAAAACACAGAACTGTTCATCGAGAATTACGACGGGCTCACGAACAACATCAACGACCGTCTTGATATACGTCCAACTCTTCTCCCATACGTGCTCAAAAAAATCGACACCAATAGGTACGGGCACTATCTCTTTCTTTGTTATATCGTTTGTTTTCATATACCCATAAGCCGTTGCAGAAAAGAACGATTGCAGTACTTTCTACAAAAACATGCTATAGTAGCAAACACGTACTTCCTCCTCGGCCGGCCCGACGTGGCGATGCCGTCCAAATGAAGCAGCATGTTAACCATCAAGACAATGATGGGTTTTTATCCTTATGACAATCTCCAACGAAGAAAAAAACCGCCAAACGCTCACCGAGGCGCATCGCGATTATGAAAAATCTCTCCGCTCACACGTGTTTTTCAAAATCCGCGACATTCAAACAGGTGAGGACCTCATACAAGATACCTTTATGAAAACGTGGATGTACCTAGTGAGGGGTGGTGAAATCGAAAAAATGAAGGCCTTTCTCTACCACATACTCAACAATCTCATCATCGATGAATATCGAAAACACAAAACCGTATCACTCGACGTACTTATCGACAAGGGATTCGATCCGAGTGTTAACACCATCGAGCCGTTAGTGGATTTCTTGGATGGAAAAAGAGCCATCAGACTCATCAAAAACCTTTCACCGAGGTATCAGGAGGTGGTACACATGCGATACATACAAATGCTTTCAATCAAAGAAATCTCACTCATCACAAGACAATCAAAAAACACCGTCGCCGTACAAACCCACCGCGGACTCACACAACTAAAACTCTTATACGAAAACACACACTAACATCTCCTCTATGCTCTGGACTATCGTCATCATACTCATCGTGCTTTGGATTCTCGGCGTAAATCTCCACATCGGTGGCAACCTTATACATGGGCTCCTCTTTATCGCACTGTTTGTTTCCATTCTAAGGCTCTTGTCATAGGAACAGATGCAGGGTATCGTCACTGACGAAATGGCCACGGAAAAACACAAACTCATCGTCATCCTCGGTCCCACCGCCACCGGCAAGAGCGATCTTGGCGTCACCCTCGCACGGCATTTTGGGGGCGAAATCATCTCCGCTGATTCGCGACAAGTGTACCGCGGGCTCGATATCGGCTCGGGCAAGATTACCAAACGCGAAATGAAGCGCGTCCCCCACCATATGCTCGACGTTGCAAGCCCGCGCGTTCGCTACACCGTAGCGCGATATGCACAAGAAGGAGCACGCGCGGTAGAATCAATCATCAAAAAAGACAAGCTCCCCATCATCGTCGGTGGCACGGGCATGTACATCGACGCGCTCGTCTACGGGACCATCTTTCCCGACGCAAAGCCCAACCCCACACTCCGTGCAAAGCTCGAGACAATGGCCACATCGGCACTGTTCAGCCTTCTCAAAAAGAAAGACCCGAGGCGTGCTACATCAATCGACCGCAACAATCGCCGACGCCTCATTCGCGCGCTCGAGATCGTTGACGCATTGGGCAACGTTCCGCCGACAACAAATCAAACACCTCGCTTTGATGCGCTCTTCGTCGGCCTCACGCTCCCGACGGATACGCTTCGGGTCAAGATCCGAACACGTCTCATAAAGCGGCTGAAACAAGGTATGCTGTGCGAAGTCAAACAGCTTAGAGAAAACGGACTCTCATGGAAACGGCTCGATGAACTCGGACTCGAATATCGTTTTGTATCACGATACCTCCGTGGTCTCATCTCGAAACAAGATATGCTCACGTCGCTTGAACACGAAATCACACACTATGCGAAGCGTCAGATGACGTGGTTCAAGCGAAACAAAGATATCGTGTGGTTTGCGCCAATAGAAACAAAGAAGATCGAAAAGAAAGTCTCCGAATTCCTCAAGAGTTAGAACTGTGGTATAAAAGCTCTGCGTCTTCATCGTTTGTCGTCAGTCGTCTGTTGTTAGTCTCTCTGGAGGGTTCGCATAGTGGTCTAGTGCGCCGCCTTGGAAAGGCGGTATCGGGGAAACCCGATCGGGGGTTCGAATCCCCCATCCTCCGC
>CAZMAP010000029.1:0-9254 GCA_964564385.1 uncultured Candidatus Saccharibacteria bacterium
GAAGATTCAAGAAAACAAAGACAAGGCAAACTTCTTTGCTCACAAGGGAGGCAAGATGCGTTTGGTTGCCAAGCGTATGCGCGAAGAGGCCGAAGAACTCGAAGAAGAAAAGGTTGACGTGCGCAAAGAAGACAAGACCATTCGCCCCTTCACTATCCCCGTCTCAAACGAGACCGTCGGCCCCGTGCTCGAAATCTCGAGTGTGAGTATCTTGCTCGATCACAAGCCGACTACCAAAAAGGTCAAAATCTCACTCAAGAAGCGCGAGCACCTTTTGCTCAAAGGTCCCAACGGCATCGGCAAAACCACACTCCTCGAAGCACTCGCGTCCGGCAAGGCCGACGGCGCAACGATAGCGCCCGGCGTGAAGGTCGGCTATTACCGCCAAGATTTCTCAACGCTCAATTTCGACGACACCGTCTACGAATCGCTTGCACAGGTGATGGAAAAGGAGATTGAGGAAACGCTCCGCAATGTTGCGGCAGGATTCCTCATCACTGGAGAAACCATCTATTCAAAAATCGGTAGCCTTTCGGAAGGACAAAAAGGTCTCGTTGCATTCGCACGACTCGTGCTCCAGCGCCCTGGCTTGCTCATCCTCGACGAGCCAACCAACCACATCAACTTCCGTCACTTGCCGATCATTGCCGCAGCACTCGATAAATATGAAGGTGCGATGGTTCTCGTTTCTCACGTTCCCGAATTCGTCGCACAGATTCGCATCGACGAAACACTCGATCTTGGAAAGAAGGCGGCTCCGAAGAAGGAGGAAGAGTAGGTTGACGGGAAACACCAAGTACTTGACATTATGCAAAAAAAGAGTATTTTGCACGAGGATTTTGTTATTTGATGTCCTACTACTAACTGGATTTCGGTCCATGCTCCGGGCCTCCGGAGAAAGGGGAACGTTATGAATGTCATGGAAAAGACGGTCGAGCAGAAGTGTCGCGATCTCTTGACCGTGGCGATTCGTGACAAGCTGGTGGAGTTGCCCGATTGGGTGTTGTCACCTGAGAATCTCTCGAGCGGGGACTTGGTCGGCATGGCCAACCTCCTCGAGGAGATGCTCGCCACTGCGACCCTCACTCCTTCGCCCGCCCCTGCACCCGCCACCGAGCCCGTGCTGGACTTCACGGTTCGCGTGGACCGTGCGGCCAAGCCCAGCTACCCGAGCTGGTTGGACAAGGTGATGCACCCCGAGCTGGAAGGCACGGGACCCGCCGAGTACGACCTCAAGTCGGGCGTCGAGCAGCGGCTCCATCCCGACCAGCTCAGTGTGGTCAAGGGCAACGTCATCTACAAGGCGTTCAAGCGCGACAACGCGCTCGACGACCAGCTCGGTCTCAGCGACCTGCTGGCCATCCAGAAGATGGGCATCGCGGTCTTCCGCAAGCTCTACGCTGGGAAGACGGTGTTCGGCTGGAAGAGCGTCGTGCGGCGCCGCGTCAGCCGCCGCCTCTGCGTCCCGTACCTCTGCGAGTTCGGCGACGAGGTGGTGTTGAACTGGCTCTGGCTGGGCTTCGGCTGGGACTCCAACAGCCCCGCTCTCCGCTTCCGCAAGTAGCACTCGGTCCTCGGGCACTGTGTCCTCCTCGGATACTTTGCCCTTGGTCCTCCGCCCCCGTGGCTTTCACAGCACGGGGCGTTTTTATTCTTGTTTGTACAAGGCTCGGCTTTGCACACTAGTGTGCATGCTCTCCCGCAACCTTTCCTGTTTCTATGATAGTGCTCTGCTGTGTATTGACAATAATATTTTGGTACAGTATAACAATCACCAGAAATTAAGTGGCTCTTTGAAAGTTGTTTGCTGGTAGGTTGGTAGGTGGTTGTAGCTCTAAGTGTCTGACTTTTGATTTTATCTGTCGGATGTTCGGAGCTATGACCACCAGACGGGTTGGTCTAGCGCTTCGCCGCACACTGCGGCCCCTCATCTATAGGGTGGGGGAACAATGCCCGCTATAGGCGGGAGGAGGAGTAGTATGCCTCACGAGTACAAGATTGTGGTCGAAGAGAAGAAGGAGAGAGTGAGCCTTCCGGCTCTCCTCAACGTCGTTGGGGGTGTGCGGGGCGCGAGGGACCTCATCTCGGGGAAGCTCACTGTGGTCCCCACGTCGTCGGACTTCATGGTCCGTGTGGACCATGCGGAGCCCCTGCCTCAAGACTACAAGGAGGTGCATCCCCATTTGCATCCGTCGGAGGGTTTCACAGAGTTCGATCTGAGGAACGACGTGGAGCCCTGGTCTTTCCCTGGTCAAGGTCTGGGGGGTGGGGTGGTGGGCGGTGCCATCTACTCGTATCTGCTGGGGGAAGATCTCCTGCGTCACGAGTTCGGGTTTGCGGAACTTCGGGCACTTGCGGCCGTGCCTCCTCGGGTTGCTCAGAAGCTTCCTTTGGAGCGGGTGTTTTTCGGTTGGAGATCCGTCTCGGAAGACAGCCGCGCCCTCAGGCTTGGGCTGCTGGTTCCATGCCTCATCTTGCCTACCTTGTCTGGTCGGCGACCGACCGTGAAGTGGTTCGCGGTGGGGAACGTCAGCCTGGGACCCTCGGACTGCAATCTTCGCTTCCGCCGGCCCTTCGTGCAGACGGAGTAGCCCTCCGTCTCCTGTCCCCGTGGCTTTCACAGCACGGGGCGTTTTTATTCTTGTTTGTACAAGGCTCGGCTTTGCACACTAGTGTGCATGCTCTCCCGCCACTCTTCCTGTCGTCCAACAGAGCTGGAGGCTGTAACCACCCGAGGGGCGATCGATGTTGAGCATGTCACCAACAATGTAGAGATTGGGATAGCGCTTCGAGCGCATGGTTTTGAAATCCACTTCGCTGAGCGCTACACCGCCCGAGGCGATGATCGCTTTGTCGAGGCCAAGCAAACCTTTGACGTGCATCTCGAGGCCTTTGAGCGTATCGATGAGTCGCATGCGTGCTTCGCGCGAGACTTCGTTACAAAACGTTTCGCCGTCAACGTTTGATAGTTCACAAACGGCAGGGACAAATGCCGATGGAATCAATTTTGGCAGTGCATTCTTGAGCTTCTTGTTTGTTTCTTCTTTAAACAAATCTTGCAACGCGGTGTTGAGCTGGGCGTGGTCGTGCGTTGGGAGTACATCGAGCTCAAGTGCCACGTCGCCATATTTGAGGAGCTCACCAACAGCACTGCTCATGTTGAGCACCGCTGGACCGCTGATGCCAAAGTGCGTGAAGAGCATTTTGCCTTTGCGGACTTCTTGTTTTTCGCCATTTTGAAATGCGGTGAGTTTAGCGGTAGGGAGGCTGATGCCTTGGAGCTTTTTGACCCACTCGTCTTTTACAGCCATCGGTACGAGTGCGGCGGTGGGTTCGGTGACTGTGTGACCGAGTGTACGCAACCAACCAAACCCATCACCTGTTGAGCCGGTCTCAGGACGCGATGTCCCTCCGGTGGCGAGAATGAATGACTTTGCACGGATCTCTTTTCCGTTCACCAGCGTCACTGCCGCAATCGAATCTTTTTCCGTAACGAATCCAGAGACGGGGGAGTTGGAGAGAATCGTCACGTTCCCACTCTTCATATAGTCAACAAGTACATCCCACACCGATTGGGATTTATTTGAAACAGGAAAGACACGCTTCTCGGCCTCGATCTTTGTTTCCATGCCACGCTGATTGAAGAAGTCGAGCGTTTCTTGAACGTTCCACTGTGCAAATGCCGAGAAGAGAAACTGCTCAGCATATTTGAACTTGGCGAGGAGTGTGCGCGTGTCGAGCTCGGCGTTCGTGACATTGCATCGTCCGCCGCCGGTGATGAGGAGTTTTTCACCAAGCTTTTTGTTTTTTTCGATGAGGATGACGCGTTTGCCGAGCTCCGCCGCTCGACCAGCTGCCATCATTCCTGCTGGTCCACCGCCAATCACGGCCACGTCCCATATTTGCTCGTCTCTTGGCTTCATACCGGCCAGTATACACGCTCTACATACTTATCTCTCAAAAGGTGCTACTGTGACGTGAGATACCAAAACGTAGTCGAATTTCCGGGTATATATACTAGCCATGCACACAACATATATGAACGGGACGATGAAAAAGCCTCTTGAAGGCAAGGATTTCGGGTTCATCGGACGTGAAGGTGGTGAGAAGGATATCTTCTTCCACAAAGACGCCGTACAACCCCCGCTCACCTTTGCGGAAATCAAGGAAGGTGATGCACTCGTTTTTGACGTCAAAGAGACGCCACGAGGACCTGCTGCCGAGAACGTACGACGCGCATAGCGTCTTGTATCGCGACCCTGCTTCCGCCATCGGCGGGGCGGGGTCGTGGTGCGTCTGGACGGTATGGTAGACTAAAGAGCATATGAAAACAGCAACAGCGCTTAGTATCATTGCAGTCGTCATCATTGGAGGATACTTTTTAATAACTCAGAATCCCATGGAAGCACAGACAGCACAAAACGGAGATGTTGTAGAAGTACACTACACTGGCAAACTTACTGACGGTACGGTATTTGATTCAAGTATTTCTCGTGGTGAGCCGATATCGTTTACACTCGGTGCCGGACAGGTTATTCCTGGATGGGATCAAGGTATCTTGGGTATGACCGTAGGTGAAAAGAAAACGCTTACCATCCCGCCTGAGCTCGCCTATGGGGAACGAGGTGTGCCGGGGGCTATCCCACCGAACGCGACACTCATTTTTGATGTTGAGTTGGTGGCGATTCATTAGCCTGTAACCTGTAGCCTATATCCTGTAACAAAAGAATAACGTGTTGCTACAGGTTTTAGGGTACAGGATTTCCCTATGATTCTCGGTCATCTTCTTCTCTTCGTCTTGGCGATGTTCGTCATCTGGTTTTTTGGCGGGCATCTTGTCGATTCAACGGATCGTATGGCGCATCGCTTGCATCAGAGCGGGTTTCGCGTCGCGTTCTTTGTGCTGGGGTTCATTACATCAATCAGTGAATTTTCGGTCATGGTTGGTGCGTCGCTCGACGGCGCTCCACAGATATCGGCCGGTAATCTTGTTGGTGCATCAATCGTTATCTTCTTGCTGGTCATCCCGTTTCTTGCCATCAGGAACAACGGCATCAAGCTCGCGCACACGCTCACCAAATGGCAATTGCTCGTGGCACTTGTTGCCATCTTTTTGCCGGCGGCACTCATGGCTGATGGAACCGCCACACTCAATGAAGGCGTTGTGTGTATCCTCATGTACGCGCTTCTCGTGGTGCTCATGCATCCGCGCTTTCACGCATCGATTCCGCCTCAACCGCCGGTTGCTCTTGGTGAACCACTCGGACCACTCGATCGATTCCTTGTTGCCACCAAAGATGTTTTTGGAATCCTCGTCGGTGGTGTCATCATTTTCTTCGCCTCGCGTGTTCTCATCGACGAGACACGGTTTCTCTCAGAGGTGTTTGGGATTCCAGGATCGTTCATTGGTCTTCTCATTCTCTCCATCGGCACCAACATCCCCGAACTTGTTGTGGCAATCCGTGCGGTGCAAAAGAAACACACCGATATCGCGCTCGGCAACTATCTTGGTTCGGCCATCACCAATACACTTCTCTTTGGTATTCTTGTCCTTTCAAATGGACGTTTTTTCATTCATGCGTCTGAATTCTCGGTGACATCAATCGTCACTGGTATCGGTCTTGTTGCGTTCTATTGGTTCGCACGTTCCAAAAATATTCTCTCTCGCATGGAGGGATGGGTTCTCGCAGCTATGTATATCGTTTTCGTCATTTTCCAGATTTACGTTGCGACGGGTTAAGACATGAAAAAGAATCTTCCCAACGTTACGCTCATGGCCATCGACTGTGTTGATGCGGCGGGTGCGCTGAGAGCGCTCGATATCTCATCACAACAGATAGAGTTTGGTGCGGTGAAGTTTCTCACGTCACTGCCGACAGATGACTCTCGAAAAGTGGAGATACCACACATTGGTTCGATCGAAGCTTTCTCTGAGTTTTGTATAAAGAATCTCAAAGACTATGTGGATACGGACTTTGTTCTCCTTGTCCAACACGATGGATTCATCCTCAACCCAGATTCGTGGGAAGATGCATTCTTAAACTACGACTACATCGGTGCGCCGTGGCTCGTTGCCGGCTGGTCGGTTCGTGACTTTGCTTTCCCAGAAAGCCTGCTTGGAACAATGGTCGTCGGAAATGGGGGATTCTGTATCCGAAGCAAGAAGTTTCTCGAGACAAGTGCTCGGATGGCTGAAGAAGGTGCCTTTTCAAATTATCATCCCGAGGATGTATCGATGTGTGTTTGGAACCGTGATGTATTTGAAGCTGCAGGAATCATCTTTGCTCCGCCTGACACAGCGGCTCGCTTTAGTATCGAAGGAGATGATGCGGTATACGACAAGCAGTTCGGTTTTCACAGCCTCAAATGGACCGATATCTCGAAGTGGATTAGTGAGAATCCACAGTGGGGAGTGGTAAGCCTTCGAAAACCTCATTGACAACCACAGCCCAATAGTCTATAATCTCTCCCGTTAGTCAATCTCCATTGGTTTTATTGCTCAGCCCAGGGCTGAAGATACAAGCAGGCAACCGTGCCTCGGTACACAGATGAAACTAACCGGCGGAAAGACGCTAGTTTCATCAGTATGTTTAGAAAAACAGTTGTTCGGGCTATGCCCGGAAAAGAAAAAGCTATTGCGCGCGAAAGTCGAGGAGCGCGCCTGCCTGCCGGCAGGCAGGGTGGATTCCGTGGTGGTGTATCACGCGGTGGCGATCGTTCCCACCTTCGCCGAGGCTTCGGTGGACACGTCGGTCGCCCCAAGCGCAGCCACAAGAGCTTCGATGATGTATCAAAATTCATCAACAAGGCGGTAGAAATGGAAGAAGAGGTTTACGCGCCAACACACACCTTTGCTGACTTTAAGATTGGTGAAGACCTCAAGTCGGCAATCATCGCCCGTGGTTTTGTGACGCCGACTCCTATTCAGGATCAGGCGATTCCACACATCCTTGAGGGTCGTGACATCGTTGGCCTCGCAAACACCGGAACAGGTAAGACCGCGGCGTTTCTCATCCCGCTTCTCGAAAAGATTCTTGATGATCGTAAACAAAAAGTCATCATTCTTGCACCAACTCGTGAGCTCGCTATTCAGATTGAGCGTGACCTCGACGGTATCGTCAAAGGCCGAGACATCTTCGCAGTCTGCTGCGTCGGTGGTGCACCGCTCGGTCCTCAGATGCGCATGCTCGGACGTCGTCACAACTTTGTGATTGGTACTCCCGGTCGCGTCAAAGATCTTATGGAGCGTGGATATATCAATCTCGCCCAGTTCAACACCATCGTCCTCGATGAGGCCGACCGCATGCTCGACATGGGATTCATCAATGACATGAAGTTTGTCATGGGCAAGATGCCATCGCCTCGCCACACGCTCTTCTTCTCGGCGACACTTTCGCCCGAAATCAAAGCGCTCATCAACCAGTTTCTCAATGATCCAGTCATGATTTCGGTCAAGACGCGCGACACTGCAAAGTCAATTGATCAGGATGTTGTTCATATCAAGGCGGGCGAACAAAAGATCGACAAACTCCACGACCTTCTCAAAGACCCCGAGTTCAGCAAGGTGTTGGTTTTTGGTCGCACCAAGCATGGTGTTGAGCGTCTCTCGAACGATCTCGTCAAACGAGGTGTTGCAAGCGAATCAATCCACGGTGACAAGGGCCACAGCCAGCGTCAACGCGCGCTCGGTAAGTTTAAGAAAGACGAAGTACAGGTCCTTGTTGCAACAGACGTTGCGGCGCGTGGTCTCCACATCGACGATGTCTCGCATGTCATCAACTACGATCTCCCTGAGAGCTACGAAGACTACGTTCACCGCATTGGCCGCACCGGTCGTGCCGGCAAAAAGGGCAAGGCACTCACGTTCATCGAAGAAAAAACTCCGCGAAACGCGTAGCTGTTGTAGACGGACACATGAGACACCCGGACTGTATCCACACCTGGGTGTTTTTTGTTGTCTTGAATCTCGCCCGCAGTGGGGTATCCTATGGCTATATGACACCAAAACGCTTTCTTCTCGCCATCAGTATTATCATCATTCTCGGTGCTCTTGGGGGAGTTGCCTATTACATGAAATCGCACGACACGTTTTTGGGCGGTTCGAGCGTCACACAGGGCGACGAGCTCACCGAAAAGGACATTGCTGGTTTCGTCAAAGCCGTTGGCAAGCACATGATGCTTCCCGAAGGCGAAGCTCCCGTTGCAGCAAAGATTGTTGACATCGACGAACTTCTCAAGACGCAGTCGTTTTATCGCGGTGCTATCAACGGTGACATTCTCCTCATCTACCAAACAGCAGCAAAGGCCATTATCTATAGCCCCAGCCGTGATCTTCTCGTGAACGTCGGTCCCATCATTCTCGACGAAAACGCAGCTGCAGCAGCAAACGCCGCTCCTGCTGAAACAAGCGCACCCGAAGACGAGAGCACGTCCGAAAGCGCTGAGTAGTAGCTCCGCAACATCGTCCTCAAACCGCCCGCGTCGCGCTGGGCGGTTTTGGTTTATGAGGAGTTGATGAGGCGTGGCGTAGGGTGTGAATATGAAAAAAGATTTTGATGGGTGGAATAGGGAGAAGAAAAAGCTCAATGATTCTGTTCGGAGGCCTTTTTTCAAAGAACGAGAAATCTGGTGGTGTGCAGCTGGACTGAATGTTGGTTTTGAGCAGGACGGCTCGGGAAGAAATTATTCTCGACCGATAGTGGTTGTCAAAGGATTTAACAAATCGATGTTCTTTGGGGTCTTTTTGACCGGGAAAAGGAAAGAAAGCAGATATCATATGTATCTCGGCAATATCAGTGGAAGAGACTCGACCGTGGTTCTTTCCCAGCCTCGACTCATTGATACACGCCGATTGGTAAGAAAGATGGCGATGCTCGACGAAGGTATTTTTGACGTTTTAAAGGCTCGGTTGAGGCACGTTCTTTTGCCATAAACAAAACAACCACACGAAGCGGTTGTTTTGTTTATTTGCCCTCATCGGTTTTACCCGTGGGCGAGGCCGGAGCCCTAGTTCGACAGCCCTATTTTACTCTCGCTGTAAGCTTCGTCAATTGCGACTTTATCCGGTCTTTATGTGCCCCCACAAGCCTCTAGGAGGCTGTTTTGGGTGGTCCGCTGGGCGAACGTAGTCTCATGCTGTTGGGGGGGTGGTCCGCTGGGCGAACGTAGTCTCATGCTGTTGGGGGGGGTGGACCGCTGGGCGAACGTAGTCTCATGCGGTTGGGGGGGTGGTCCGCTGGGCGAACGTAGTCTCA
>CAZMAP010000030.1:0-8948 GCA_964564385.1 uncultured Candidatus Saccharibacteria bacterium
CTGCTTGGTGAGAATCTCACCGGGCGCTCTGGTGAGAATCCATTTTCGGAGTTGGTCCCGTTTTTCTTCGAACGCCTGTGTCATCGGTATTTTCCTCCCGGGAAATAAATATTGTTTGGTGTGTGCAACTCTGGCCCGATTTTGCGCTCCGCGAGTAAATAAATCAACCTTGCTTATAAAACAAAAGCCCCGCGTGAGTGCGGGGCTCCGAACGGGGGCTATGGGGTTGTCACGTCTTGTAGGCGCGCTCGGGCGAGACGCCACATGTGAGGAAACTGAATCGAGAGCTCCAGATCCCCTCGGTGAAGGACCTCCTCGATCTTGATGAGCTTGCCGACTCGGCCTGCCCCGAAAGCGACGATGTCGGGGATCTCTCGAGTGAGCATTACAAGAGCCCCAACCCTGAGCTCGGGGCTCCGGTAGTAGTGTCTTACCGCCGTGATCTCGTCTCGAGTGCGCTCGACCATCCACGGCCGTTGCTCTGCTCCATGTGACATACGCGCCTCCCTCGTCTAGATGAACCTTGTCCGTGCTTGATTCTAGTGAAGGTTCGCATGAAGTCAATCGGAGACACTGCCTCCAACAAAACAAACGCCCCGCACTCACGCGGGGCTGGGGTGGCAGGACGACGGTCGGGCTACTTGTTACCGTTCAGCTGATCGAGGTACGTCTGTGGGGTTGGGTAGCTCGCGAAAAACTCCCAAAGTATCTTCCTTGGGAAAAAGCTATCCTCGGCGGAATTGCCCCTTGGGCAGTGTACCCACCAGACGTTCTCGTCCGAAGGGCTTGAAAACTCCGGACATGTGGCAACTGTCCAGGCGTCTCCCGCTGGTTGTTTGCCGGTTGGGAAGTGCCGCTCGACACCAGCATTGTCCACAAACGTCATATAGAAGCGGCCGTTTCTGATGTTGAGTAGATACGGACAGCTCCACTTTTCTCTCATATGTCTCCACAAGAGACGACTTGAAAATCTTCCCATGGTCTTCCTTCCGGCCCGTAGGCCACAGTGCTGCGTTTCTTGTACGACAACGAACCCAAATCCGCGCAGATTCTGCGCTTTGGACAGAGTGAAGTCAATCCGAGGCAACACCTCCGATTAGTCAACCTTGCGCTCTACTCGTCGAACACTGCTCTGTCGTTGTGGTGTGCTTGTGCGTCCTGGTTGTCTGTTGGGTGAGGTGCTTCGGCTTCCTCCGCGGAATCCGAGGAGATATTTGCCCGGATCTTCGTCGAGATCTTTGAAGTCGTCGACCGCTTCGATGAGGCGTGCTGACGATGAACGACCGAACGAAACAGCTTCAACCTGACAGCCCTCATTAATCTGAAGATATTCAACGAGGGGAACATAGTCGCCGTCGCCTGAGACGATGATGACAACGTCGAGTTTGGGAGCGAGTTTCACTGCGTCGATTGCGAGACCAACGTCCCAGTCCCCTTTCTTGGCACCACCTGCAAAAATCTGGAGATCTTTCGTCTTTGCTTCGATGCCGACTTTTCCAAGAGCTTCAAAGAAGCTTTTTTCTTCACCAGATTCGGTGGAGATGACGTATGCGATAGCACGAACGAGTGGTCGTCCTGCGACTGCATCTTCGACGAGTTTGCCAAAATTGACCTTGGATCCGTAGAGATGCTTGGCGCTGTGATAGAGATTTTGTGCGTCGATGAAAACGGCAACGCGTTGTGCCGGGTGTTTGATGATTGACATGAGTACGTATTGAAAATGTCGACGAGTATTAAAAAGCCTATACCTGGCTACGTATAGCTTACAGCGAGTCAAACCAATAACCTATAACTCAAAACCAACGACAAAAAGTCATTGGTTATCGGTCATAGGTTTCCTGTGGTGAACTGTAGGCCGTAGGCTATTCTTTGATCTTCTTCAAAAGTTCGGCGTGCTTGGCTGGGTTCTTCTTCTTGAGGTATTCGAGGTGGGTGCGACGTTCTGCAACCAATCCGAGAAGACCGCGACGTGAGTGCTTGTCCTTGCGGTTCTTTTTGAGGTGTTTCGACAAATCGTCGATACGCTTCGAGATAAGGTTGACCTGGACCTCCGGAGAACCGGTGTCCTTGTCGTGTCGAGCTGATGATTTGATGATGGTCGCCTTCTTTTTCGTTGAGAGTGCCATATGCGACACAGTAGCATATAAACTGAGAGGGGGCAAGTCGGTCGGGTGTGGCGAACTGCGTTGTTCTTGTTGGTGTTGTTGTGTCACATGTCGCACAATATGGTGGTGTCCAGACATTCTCTCAAAGATTTCAAACAACAGTTTCTCGAGTATCTCGAGATTGAAAAAGGCCGTTCGGTGAAAACAACCGAGAATTACGACCGATACCTTACGCGTTTTCTTGGGTTTGCGAAGATTGATGATCCAAAAGACCTCACCGACAGCACGGTGCGGGAGTTTCGTTTGTGGCTCAATCGTCAGGAGAGTGGCGCCACCAAAGGAGCAACACTCAAAAAGAAGACACAGAATTACTACCTCATCGCTCTTCGGGCATTTCTCAAATACCTCCGTCGTCGCGGTATCGAATCGCTTCAGCCCGAAGCAATCGAGCTCGCCAAAACAGGAGACCGTGATCTCGACCTCATGAGTCACGCAGAGCTCGAACGTCTCCTCGCGGCTCCGCGCGACGCGCTCAAAGATGCGAAGTCTCCCGACGATGAGCTCAAGGCGCTTCGTGATGCAGCCATGCTCGAACTACTCTTTTCGACCGGGATGCGTGTTTCTGAGTTATGTTCGCTTACGCGAGATGTTGATTTGGAACGCGGAGAATTCTCTATTCGTGGCAAGGGCGACAAGGTTCGTGTCGTCTTTGTGTCTCCCGATGCGCTTCAAGCGGTGCAGACATATCTTAGGGCACGAAAGGATATGGAAGATGCGATGTTTGTTTCTCATCCGGGCGGGAAACAACAGCCAAAGGCGCTCATACCGCGCGCTGTTGAGCGCGCGGTCAAAACACATGCCACGCGGGCCGGTATTAGCCGCAAGGTGACACCGCACATTATTCGACACTCATTTGCCACTGACTTGCTTGAGAATGGCGCCGATGTTCGTAGTGTGCAGGCGCTTTTGGGTCACGCGAATATCGCCACCACCCAGGTCTACACCCATGTCACCGACAAACATCTCAAGGAGATACATGCGGCGTTTCATGGCCATAGAAAAAGATAGTATACTCGGGGTGAGCACAACTAATCCTCTCGTACCATTATGCGAAATCAACTACAGACAACCAAAAAACAATTTCTCGGTGTCCTGATTCTGACCGGTGTCCTCATGGCTGTTCCGGCAACTCTTTTTGCTGAGGATGTTACATTCGAAAAGGTGCTCCGCACATATGAACAGAGCGGATACAATTTTTCCTGGGGTTCTCGTGCCTTTGAGGGTGCAACATGGCTTTCGAGCGGAGATTTGGTGGTGACCGGAGGGTGCAAGCAGGACCATTCGGGCGGTGCCTTTCTTTTTGGAAACGACGGATCGTACAAGGGAGGTGGAAATACGTGTAGTGATACAAGCTCCATCACACTCGGTTGTTCGGAAGCGGGAGGGTGTCAAATGGGAACTGCTGTTGTCGAGCGAACAGACGGCTCGATTGTGCGCCTAGGACAAAGTCGTTCTTTTGTGAGGCGCTCTCCCGTTGTGTACGACGTTGTGCCAGACGGACTGTCGTTTGTTTCGCGAATCTTCTTCTCGAAATCGAGCGATGACTATATTCTTCCCCAAGGTCCAGAACGTGATTGGAATGCGTGGGCAAGTTACTACGATCCTGTTGTTACCTCAAATGATATTCTCGTAGTGAAAAAGGGTGGAGATGGATATTTCCCTCAATTGGATCGTCTCGTTGCGTTCAAATTGCCGGAGTTCGATGAATTGTGGACAAAAACTCCAAAAGGAGACGTGGTGGGAGGTATTAATGATTTGTTCATTCAAACCAATACAAAAAACTACCCCACGGAGCTTGTTGTGTCTCGGGTGACGACTGACGGATTAACCGAAATCGATCGTGAACCAATCAGTGGATTGTGGAAGTCGCTCTGGGGCACGTCGGCTCTCAAGAGAGATCCCAAGGACGCATCTATTTTTGCCATTGAAACGGGCACTAGCCCGCGTGATGCAAAAATAGTTCGTTATCAAGCAGATGCTTCTGGTATACAAAAAATCGATGAAAGAAGCATCCCCAGCGATCTCTATGGATTCGATTTTGCTATTCTCGGTGACTATGTCGCCTTTGGTGCTCTGGGGCCTCGCGTGTTGAAAGGGACGCAAGAATTGACTGTCGAGAAGCCTACAGCGTTGTTTGATAACGGTCGATGGATGGGAACGATTTCGAGCGTTTCGCTCGGTAAAGACGGAAAGCTTGTTGTGGCAAATGGTAAAAATGTACTCCTCTACAAAATCGATGGTGTTGGCACAGGAGGGCCTGGGCCCGCAACAACCACGCCTCCCACAGGAGTTGGGCTTGGAGGGATGAGCGACATCCTTTTGTTTGCAAGGTCATATCTCACTCTCATGCAGGCGGTCATGGGTGGTGGTCCGTCGCTGTCATCAAAAGTCTTTACTGGATTGGGAACGTCCACGGATCCGGCTTTGCAAAATGCATTCAATCAAGCAATCCGGATTATCAATGCAAACTGATTTGTAATCTGAGAAACAAAAACAGCTCTGCCACCGCAGAGCTGTTTTTGTATATTCGAGTCGACGATTACATCCCCCCGTTCGTCGGAGCTGCCACAACACACTTTTTGCAGCGGCATCCGAAGAGCTTGGAGATACCTGCGAGACCAACAATGATGTAGACCACTGATTCAAGCCACATCCAATTGCCGAGAAGCAGGTGTACGACATTCCAGTCTGCGTCGAAGAATTGCCCGACACCGACAAGACCCCAGTTGAGGGCGCCGATGATCAAGAGCACCTTCGCGACTTTTGAACATCCACACATTTCCATGCTCATCATATGATTTGACTACTGATAAACGGTAACGCTCTCTATTGTACGCGTACCACACGCATCTGATAGTGGGGCTGTGGATAGACTGACAGCTCACAGCCTACAGCTGACAGCCAAATACCTCGATTGGTTTTAGTTTCTTGTTGTTGGCTGTAAGCTGTAGGTCATCTATGCGAATCGTCACCTGGAACGTCAATGGACTTCGTTCGCTCGAAAAGAACGGCTCGTGGGATTCTTTTTTTGAGCTTGCGCCCGACGTGGTGTTTTTCCAAGAAATCAAAGCCGAAGAGGGGCAACTCCCCGATTTGATGAAGCGTCCCGCGGGATATGTTTCGGCTTTCAATTCATGTCGAGTGCGCAAGGGCTACAGTGGCGTTGCGCTGTATTCAACCACAGAGCCCGATGCCATCAATGTCGATGTTCTTCCTGATGAGTTCAACACGGAAGGAAGGCTCATCGAGGCTTTTTTTGGTGATGTTGCGCTCTATGGCGTCTATTTTCCCAACGGAGGTCGAGGCCCTGAGCGTCTCGACTATAAACTTCGGTACTACGATGCTTTTTTGGAATATATAGAAAAAGTGAGGAAGGCCGGGCGCTCAGTCGTTTTTTGTGGTGACGTTAACGTTGCCCACCATGAGATAGATCTTGCTCGTCCCGAGGAAAATCGCACAACGAGCGGGTTTTTGCCCGAAGAGCGCGCGTGGATTGATCGTGTTGAGGATGCCGGCTATGTCGACGTCTATCGCCACCTCCACCCCACCACCACAGGAGCTTATACCTACTGGGATAGTTGGCGTGGTATGCGTGACCGCAATATTGGGTGGCGCCTCGACTATTTTTTTGTTTCGGCAGATCTTGTGCCAAAGGTGAAGCGATGTGAGATAGAAAACGGCATCTATGGTTCTGATCACTGTCCCGTGGTTTTGGATATTGATATGTAAACCAAACGTTGGGCACGAATTTGGGGTTTCGGAGGAGGCTTGACTGGGTTTTTTGTTATGATACGCTCATTTTCAGAACAGTTCCTCGAGACGGACGATGCGTCGTTGTGGTTCGCTTTCAAGCCACGAGCGACATTTCTGTGGCGCCAATTTGGGTAAAACCCTTCGCCGCATCGTCCGTCTCACCAAGTTCTTGATCTTGGGATGACAGGGAAAGGGCGGTTGTAAGACCCCCTCCCCCAGTGGGACCCGCGCCCTCCGTGCCGCCCCCCTCCCTGTCAACCCAGGGACCCTCCTCAGCCTGCCCTCCCGATCGGGGCAGGCTCTTTTTTTTCAAAAACATTGAGATAGTTGGTGTTGTGTGTCATAGTCAAACTAGGCTCAAGCGATTCGCTGGGAGAATTCCATCCTCTGAGCGAATAAGTACCGGCGATAAACGATGCTTGGGTGGGGAGATCGGTCCGGTCGGACGCTCCCAAACGGCGGAAGCCTCCAGTCCTAGGAAACTGGTCGACTCCGCGCCCTGGAACATGGTTTCCGGGGTTTTTCTTTTGGAAAATTTTCTACAATCCTAGAAAATCACTTGTTTTAAGCCATATTTTGATAACACGCTTAACGTAGTACAAAAAAGCTTGACTTTTGTTTTTTGTAGTATATAATATGCAATAGATCGTGTGCGATTGTGCCGTGGTGAACCTGGTAGCTTAGTTGCCAAGTCACTCATGAGAGGCTGATCCGTCGCCACCACCTGAGGGGTAACCCTTAAGGTCGCAGGCAAAACGTTCAGCCTGCACACGGTCTTTGTTCTGGGGGTGGTTTAGCATCGAGGTCTCCACAGGGTTGCACAACGTGCTCACCCGGACCCTCGGGGAATACCACCCCCCTCACCCAATCTCAGCGCCTTGGTCCCTCGACCTCGACGCGACCAAGGCGCAGAAAGGAGAAGAAAATCTCCGCTAAGATTGTGGGGAGCTCGAAAGAGCCAGCTGAGTACCTGAGATAACGTCAAGGGGAAAGGAGAACCACGGTTTCTTAGAATGGAAACGAGTCGAACCGGATCATCACGGCGGCTCACAGGTTTCTTTCTAAGATAGGCGGAGGCTCGCCGCGAGGCGGTGCCACACGGCGTAGGTTACGAGGCTCCAGCCCACAGGGTTGGGGCCTTTCACTTTGTTTTTAATTGCGTCCGAGTTATCCACCTTTGTCCTTTACATGTCCTTGATGTCCTTTATACTTTCTTCGGAGCCGGGGTGGTCCGATAGGCGCCGTGTCGCCCTACGGCACCAAATAAAGACAAAGGGACATTCTCCTCCCCTTTGCATCGGTTTGCCCGTCTGGCTAGCTCTTTCGCAGACACAATTTCATAGGACGCCCCCGTTACATATTTAGGGGCCTCCACCCGCAGCCCCTACTCGCCACAGGCATTAACCCCCTCTTGCCCGTCGCCATCGTAGGGGCTTTTGCATTGGAAAAAGAACTTCGCGCTCCATCTCTTCTTATTCCGCTGCGGAACTCGCCTGCCTGCGACAGACAGGTCGAGCGAAGCTCTCCTCAAACAGTCCTCGCTCCATAGAAGAGATGGAACGCTCCGTTTCTTAATTGCTATTTGCTTATTGCTACACGTTACTCCACGTGATATTTCGAGCGTATCTTCCCTATCTCTTCTGCTTCAATAGCTTCTCGTGTTTCTTTTGCGGCTTCTCCTAATTTCTTGAGTTCTGGTTCGGGTAGTGTGGCGAGTTCTTTTGCGCGCGTGATGAGAATTTCCGAAGTGTTCTGTGTTGGATCATCCAAAACAATTTCAAGAAGTGCGTTGAGAATCCATCCGATGCGACGTCCGGGCTTCTCGTCGAGTTTTTCCATAATGTCAGCTCCCTTTACGGCAAGCATGCTCACCGAAACGGGATCGCGAAGTACTTCTTCAATCATCGCTTTGTATTTGCGCAAACGATACGGCTGTTCTTTTGGTCGTCCGGTGCCAATGCGATCACACACGCGCAAGAGCAAGATGTTCTCTACGTTGTCGGTTCCGACATTGCTGATGAGACGGCGCACGGCCGAATGTGTTATTTGTTCAGTGTCGGAGAAGAACATGTGCCAGCGCACGAGCTTGACCACGGTGTCGACAACATCGTTGCCGTAGCGCAATTCTCGGAGGCGGTGCTTGGCTATTTTGGCTCCCACCATGTCGTGGCCATGAAACGACCAGTCGTCATTTTTTTCGTTGAAAGCTTTTGTTGCTGGTTTACCAATATCATGAAAGAGTGCGGCGAGGCGCACGTCGAGCGTTGCACCTTTGTCTGCCGCTGCTTGGAGTGTACGCACGATATGTTCGAACACGGGGAACGTGTGGGCCTGATTCTGCTTCACGTTTATGCCCTCTTCGAGTTCGGGGACGATGTGTTTGAGTATGCCAAGCTCGTAGAACATTTCCACGCCCTTGCGCGGACGAGGCGACATGATGAGCTTGGTGAATTCGTCGCCAATGCGTTCTTTGGCTATATCTTTGAGCGTGTCGCCGAGTTCGCGAATTGCTGTTTCGGTGGCTTTGTCGAGCTCGAAGTCGAGTTCGGCTGAGAATCGCACTGCTCGCATGATGCGTAGCGCGTCTTCGGCAAATCGCTCACCCGCCTCCCCCACCGTTCTAATGATTTTTTGTTCGATGTCTTTTGCGCCTTTGTGCGGATCTGAGAACGTTCCCGATATCGGATCATAGGCGATTGCGTTCATTGTGAAGTCGCGACGCTTGAGATCGTCAGAAAGGTTTTTTGCAAACGTGACCGAGTCCGGGTGTCGTTTGTCCGAGTACTTACCTTCGATGCGATACGGCGTTACTTCAATCACCTTGAGCTTTGGGTCGGTTGTTTCGTCATTCACCACACCAACGGTCCCGTAATCGTTTTCATAAAACGTATTCGGAAATATGCGGACGATATCATCGGGTGTTGCGTTGGTCGTAACATCCCAATCTTTTGGTGTGCGACCCATAAGGATGTCACGCACACAACCGCCCACGAGGTGAGCCTCAAAACCTTCGTTCTGCACAAGTGCCAC
>CAZMAP010000031.1:0-8879 GCA_964564385.1 uncultured Candidatus Saccharibacteria bacterium
GATCTCGAGGATCGCCATCGCGCCGACCGCGTCGAGGTCGGCGCGAACCGTCGCCAGGACGGTCTGCCGCTCGGGGAAGTCCTCCCCCGAGACGACAAAACGGTCGATGATCGCCTCGACGGCGGCGCGCGAGGTATCGCCGTCGGTGTGCTGGGGGTCGATGTTCCCCAACGAACACCGGCCCGCGAGGGCTGGAACCGTCACCTCGACGCCCAACACGGGCCCCGAAGCGAAAACGGCTTCGTTCGCCTCCGCCGCGGCCGGGATCGGCCGCGGGTCGAGCAGTGCGAAGCGGTAATACGTTGACATCTTTTTCTCCAATCTCAATGAACCCAGGAATCAGTTCCCGGGCTCAATAAAGCCCCGCACGCAACAAACCACGTTGTGTGCGGGATGATAGCTCACAGGAACTACACCCATGAGCCTAGTTTTCTTCGTACTTCTCGTACCCATCCTCCGGGAGCTGATGCTCCCGGTACATCTCTCGCAACTCGGCCTCGAGTGTGGGAAATTCCCGGTGCCCGAGCGCCCCCGCCACCCACCCAAGGGTGTACTGAAGGGGTCGCACGTACGAGTGTGCCTGCCGGTCCAGCATGACCCGGCAGGAATGCTGCACCGTGCCATTCTCGTTCAGCAGGACGTGAATGAACACGTCCCCAGACGAGTCCTTCTGCCAGTAGACCACGTCGCGATGCGACGTGACTTTGGCAAAAGTGTCGGTGTGCATCCACCGCCCCCCTTTGCCTTTCCGCGAGGAGATCGAAACCTCCTCGGGCCGGGGCGACAACAGTCCCCCCGTGAAGTCGCTCGGTCCGCCACAACTCAGGCAAATCTCGACCGTTTTCATGACAAACTCCTTCAGCCCACGATTCAATGTGTACTGGATGCACACATGATCATGGGCTCAAGTGAGGGGGCAACGGACGAACCAACGTTCGTTGTCCCAGAACCAGAACCTTCTGTACCTACCGCCACTGCCGCCGCGCGTTGCTGGCGGCGGTGCGCAACGCCGAAGCGTTGTTCATGTGGCGATCGGCGCTCTGCCGATTGCCACACTTCAAAGCGAGGAGCCCCAGCTGGGACTCCACGCCGGCGCACTTCGCCGCCCAGGTCGGGGCGGAGTTGTGTCCGATCCGCCGCGTGAGGCGGCAGACGATGGTGTTGGCCTCGGCGGGGGTGATCGTCGTGGTGGCGGTGATCGTCATGGCAGTATCCTCTCTTCCCGCATCGTGCGGGGAAACCTTCGGGGTGCGTGAGTGCACCCGACAAGAATCATCATGCACGTTCAAAAAGCGATGTGGCGATAACCGCATGAGGATTCTTGTCGGGTCGTGAGTGTTCATGTGAACGCTCACGACCACAATGTTTATTATTCAGTTATCAAAGTTCATCTCTCCTCCGTGGTTTGGATCTCTCTTCCAAACCTTTGGGCCTTCCACCCAATCAAACGAAGCTCTCTCCTCGTTGTATCGGTAGCAGAGACATTTCTGGAAACGAAAGGTGGTTAAGCTTTCACTCCCAGCCGATCTCTCTGCTAAGAAAGACGGTTGACGCGGTCATGGTCTTAAAGACATAGCTCTCGTCGCTGGGGCCAGGTTTCGAAGCTGGGCCATACTTGAGAACACCGCATCGTTCGAAACGAGACATTCAATGAATCGGAGCCCACTCACTCTCTCCTCTTGCTTGGCTTACAGGCCCAAGTGCCGTCCCTTATGCAAGGCATAAGGTTCAGAAAAGTGAGGGTCGCTTCATCGGCTGCCTCCTCTCAATGAACTAAGTATCTGGGAACAGTATAGCAGACCTATTAGAAATGTCAAGTACCTAGGACAAGACAAAGGCGTTGTGTGGGTGTTTTAAACGTTATCCACAAATAGTATTTGATTTATAGGTATGAATCTGTCATATTTGTATGACATATGGACGCAATAAACAATGACTTGCTTGGATTGGTTGGTCTTACTCCCGAAGAGGGTGCTGTATACGCTTCCCTGCTCAAAAGCGGTTCGTCGTCTGCCCGCAAGGTGGCAACGGTTTCGGGGGTTAAGCGCGGCATGGCTTACAAGGCTCTGGCACGCCTCGAGGCTCTTGGTTTGGTTGAAAAACACGATCCTTTGTCGGGCGTGGCGAGTTTTACCCCGGCACACCCGAGCGTTTTGCGGGATCTCTTTGCAAAAAAACAGGCAACACTCGCTGCCCTCAAAGACCCGCTCGAAACAACAATCGGCACGCTCACAAGCAGCTACAACCTTGTTTCGGGACGGCCGAATATCCGCTTTTTTGAGGGCAAGAAAGGCATGGAAGAGGTGCTTGATGACTCGCTCTACGCAAAAGAAGAGATTCGTACGTTTGCCGATCTCGAATCGATTATGCGATTCATTCCTGATATCAATAGCACATACGTTGCAAAACGAGAGAAGCTCGGCATCAAAAAGCGCGGAATTGTGTACGACACGCCTAAAAATCGCGAGATAATAAAAGACTATCACCGGTCGGTTACCGACATACGCTTTATTCCCTGGGCGACGACGCCGACGGAGACTGTTGTGCAGATCTATGATGGAAAAATCTCATATCTGACGCTCAGGCCCGATTCGATGATTGGTATCATCGTTGAGGATCCACATATCTACACAACACACAAAACGCTTTTTGATTTTACGTGGGACCAACTTCGTGCAGGGGATGCTACACAACAATAGCGCCCGGTTCTTGTGGTGCGGGGTCTTCAAAAACAGCGTAATAGCGGTCGTCTTTTTTGAAATAGCGAGAAAGGATTTTTCCTTTGTTGAGGAGATCAAACGGTAGCTCGTGTGGTGTTTGGGCAACAACAACAAGAATGCCGTCGCTGTCCGCGTGCGCGTCTGGATGCGCTCGTGCGATTACCATCTCGGGTGTCCATGTGCGGGCGATTGCCTTGTCGAGGAACAAGATATCGAGTGCCTGTATTTCGTGATAGGTAAACGAACGTTTTCCAACGAAGCCCTTTTCAATGTAGTGGCGCGCCGCCGGGCTGCAGGCATCACAAGCCGCATCGATTCTTCCGAATGGGGATTCCATCGCGAGCGTTTTGTCGAGAAACGTTTGTCCGAGTGCGTTGTTTTGGTAGTGGGGATCGATGTTCATCATGCTAAAACGAATTTTACGGTACTCGTATTCTGTAAAGGCGCAAAAGGCGACGATGCGGTTGTTGTGTCGAAGCGTGTAGAACGTCAGTGGTTTGTCCGAAGCGGATGGATCTTCCCCACTTGTTGCGATATCAAAGTTTGCGAGGAGTTCGTGCTGAAGTTCGGGCGTCGCTTGATAGTTTTGTGCGTAGATACTCCGCATGGTTGCTTTGTCGTCGGGCGAAAGATCTGCGGGGTTGATGTGTTCGAACGACAGCTCGCGTATTTCTGCAAGAGAGATAGATTCTCCCGATGTTGCAAGCGTTTTGAATGTTGAGAGGAAGAGTTCGGTGGCGCTCTCAATCATTTTGAGACGCTCCGCAATTTGAGCCTCGGCGGTTTTGATGTCGGGTGCGCTGTCGAGATTTTGTGAAGATTCCTTCAGGAGCTTCACGGCCTTCACGAGGAGATTTTTGCTGATTGTTCCCACGAGTTCTTTGTTGCCCTTTTTACCAAACGCATGTTCGACATATGATTCGGCTTCGTGTGCGGCATCGAGGAGCTCGCCGTATTTCTTGAAGAGTGCGCGGGCGCTCTCCTGGGGGAGTTTTTCTCCAAGTGCGATGATTGATGAACCAAATCCCCTGTCGTGCTCGAGTGAGAGGAATGTTCGAAGACCGTCTGTGCCGTAGGTTTTGGCAAACTGTTTGAGCGGTTCGACGTCGGCGATGGAGCGTTCTTTGAAGAATGTGAGAAGGTTGAATTGCTCAACAAGAGAAAGATCATCAAGGCCTGGCTTTTTGAAATCGGGGTCTTCAATGCGTTCGTATATCGGATAATACGCCAGATAGAAAGAGATGATGCCTCTCATGTCTCCGTGGACCATGCTTATGTAATCTCGCAATTCTGCCTCGGCTTCTTCTGCGCTGAGCGTTTTTCCAGTCAGGTCCTCTATGGTGAGTGGTCTAAGGAATCTTGAACGGAGTTCCTCGAGGAGGTTTTCTTTCTCTCGGGTATCTTTTTGGTATTGCTGGGCATCATTTTCAGTGAAGGGCGCACCAACAATGTTTTTATTTGCTTCATAGTAGAACATCTCTCCGTCAAGTTCCCACAACTCTTGGGTGACGGATTCAAGCTCTACAGCGTCAACGTCTTCTTTCTGGACCAGGAGTCGGCCTTCTGGTGTGTAAAGCCCCAAACGACCCTTGCTTAAAAGAAAAGGCACAAAGCGTTCTTCATCAGAGACTTCCTCATCGCCTCCGATGCGTGATCGGAT
This sequence comes from uncultured Candidatus Saccharibacteria bacterium, assembly GCA_964564385.1. Taxonomy (GTDB): domain Bacteria; phylum Patescibacteriota; class Minisyncoccia; order Phycocordibacterales; family EsbW-18; genus EsbW-18. Next base: position 4,381 of record CAZMAP010000031.1, read on the forward strand.
GGAATCTAATCGGGCACATAAAAGAAAAGACGCGGTTCTCGGGAGGGTGTCGATTTTTTTCTTGAGTGCGCGCCCAATGTCCAAAAGAGCGTCATCTCCAGCAGCGTTCCTGAGGCTTTCTATCTCTTTGACAATCACATTGAGCTGTTGGGACATCTCGGAGTCCCACTGAGTGCTGTTGATGGCGTTTAGGCGCTCGATGATTCCATTGGATCTCTCTATGATTCCTTCCAGATAGGATTCATCTTTTATCGAAAGCCGCAGGAGAAAAAATGGATCATCGATTTCTTGTCGCGGGGCGGTTTCTTTTGAGGCGCCGTCCCTCGGTGGCTGTTCGTTGCCGTGTTTCATGCGGTAATCCTAACACACCCGCCTGTGTGGGGCGGGTGTGGGGTTCTATATATTGTTTCGTGCCGAAGGGTTTGCCTCGAGACGTTCTGCCGTGATGGGTTCTCCTGTTTCTTCGTCGAGCCCATAGGTGCCAGTGTCCATGCGTTCGAGCGCGTCGTTTACCTCCTTGAGTTGAGCTTCGAGCGTGTCGCTGATGCCCGTGTTTTCTTCGAGATCTTCGATAGCGTCGGCCATGTCGTTTTTGTCGGCGCTCGTGGTCTCGGCTTCATCGGTGACAGCACTCCAGTCCTCGGGGTTGTGGGGGTTCTGTTTTGCAATGGTAGAAAGCTCCTCCTCGAGACGCGTCTTTTCTGCGATGAGACGGTTTTTGAAGTCGGCGAGTTGTTGGGATGAAAGATGAGAATTCATGGAGTGAGTATAGAGGAATGCTGGCTTGCGGACAAGGTGTGGCTATATTCCAAATACAGGGGCATTGAGGGCGTCAATGATGAGCATAAATGCCTCCGGTGATTGTGTTATGACCAGGATACCGTTTTTGGGGAATGCATAGAGGAGGAGCGGTGTGCCGTCGTGGGTGACAAGCGCGCGCACGTCTTTGTTGCGCACGATGATGTCTTTCCATGTTGGTGGTGGGGTCACCGTTGGTGTGGGGATGATTGGGGTTGTTGATGCGGTTTCGACCACTGCCGGCACCGAACTGGTACCAGGCGCCGAAGATGAAGCAGTGTCTTTTGGTGTGGTTGTCTCTTGATCTTTTGTGCGTTGCTCGTCATTCGTTGCTTGTTTTTGTGCAAGGAATGGAAGATCCTCGGCCATGCGTGGTTCCCACTCGAGCATACCGGCAAAGGCGGCTTCGTACGAGGATGTTTTGGTAATGAGAAACGGTGTTTCTCCTGCTCGTCCCAACGTCATTTCGGGTCCGGTTGAGCGGACAAGTCTTCCGGGCGCTCGAGAGTTCAGGCGTTCCAAAAAGCGTTCAAGCGACATGGGCGTCAGTGTTGTTACGTGCTCTCCGTCTGTCGATGTTGCTGTTGTCATTTCTTGCACGATGAGCGCCTCGAGTGTCACAGGTGATGAATAGGTGCTATCTGCAAATGCAGAGATTGCTCGAAGTAATTCGGCGAGCGGCATGCGGGTGGTGTCGATTGCCGTTTGTGATTCGACGGGCACAAGCGTGGGTGTCAGTGGCGCTTGTTCTGTGAACGGGAGTGAGACAGTCTTTGATATCGCGATGAATATCGCACCGCCGAGGATGATGAATCCACCGACGATGAGAAGGATGGTGCCAATCGACCACGCGCTCCAAAAATGAGTCTTTTCTTCGGCGACGAAAGGGAGGTCAGCATTTTTGGCTTGCTGGGCGAGCGCTATCTTGGTGAGCGAGATGTTGTTGGAGCGCACCGACGAAGCAATGTCCGAGTGCAGGGTTCGGATTGCTGGACGTGCCGTCGGGACACCATCGGTCTGTGGTTCGATTGGAGCCGTCGGCGTCGTCTCGGGGTTGTTCGAAAGAGGATTCTCCATATCGATATGAGTATAGCAAAGCGGGAGGCGTACGGGGGCGTTGCCTTGGTGGTTAGTGTCACTGATTGTCTTTTTGTGTTTTGTGTGGAGAATGGTTCTTGGAATGAGGTTCTTCGGGTTCGTGAAAGGAGCTGAGAGTATGGGAGAAGGAAAAACGGAAGGTGCGCGGGTTCAGGAGTATTTGATGAATAGCTATCAGCCCGCCTGGATGTTGTACGGAGTGAGGGGTCTCTTCGACCACCTCCCACCCTTTGCCAGCCTCAAGCGGGCATATGCGATGTCCAAGGCGCGTCGTCCGAGGGCATTGCACAAGAAGTGAGAGTGGGGGCAGAGTTCCCCCATGCCCCGGACCAGGTTGTCCGGGGTTTTTAGTTCAAAACCAAGGCGTTGTCTTGGTTGTTGACTTGTCATTTGGCGCGAGCGTGTGTAGAGTGGTGCTTGGACCTGGTCTTCTTACTCGCTAGGGAGGTGTCGAGTGCTTGACGAGCGCGACGAGTACACTTGGGCGGAAGGGGCGCGGAAGAGACACCGCGAGCGGGGGTGTTTTGGTCACAACCCCCCGCCGGGAACCCCGTCAATTCCGTCTGTGTTTGACGGTTACCCGACGCCGAGCAAGTGGCGCCGCATCGGGGGAAGTGGCAATGCCGTCAGCTCCGCGGTGGGTGGCGAAGAGCCTGCCCAGACCCCCGAGGAACCGGAAGATGTTGTTGGTGCCCCCGTGTGAACGGGGGTTTCGTTTTGTTTGTATGAGGTGTTGCTCTGGGTTTGAATAAAAAAGGAAGCCCCGCGCGATGCGCGAGGCTCGTGCGGGGGGCGGAACAACGAATCACGGAAACTTGTGTCGAAAAATGCTAGGGACGAACGGCTCGGCTCCGTCCGATTGCTCGAGGGCCACCTTGCACAGGTAGCCTCCGTTCGCGAGCTTGTGCCCACGTGGCACGAACTCGAGCATGCGTCCGTCAACTTGGACGACGTGCAAGCTGAACGGATACGTCCGGAAATGTTCAGGGACGTGTTTGAAGTTTCGCACGTCCTGTTCAACGGCGAACTTGGCCAGCTCCCGGGTCCAGTATTGCATCGGAATGAAGTCGAATTTCTTCAGCCTCGACTTCGCGTGCTCAAGCGCCCGAGAGATCTCCCCTTCGGAGAAGAGACTCGGGGCCAACTTTGCACAGGGCCGTTCCTGCAAACAGGCCACGATGGCCTCGTGCGTCCACAGCCTTCGTTCGAACATTCCGTAGAGGTCGGGCGAAGGGGTGGTGCCCCGGATGAAACTCACGACGTCCTCCGATGAAACACACCCTCGAAGCCACGGGTCCCAGAAGAGTGCCACTGGGCTTGCTCCGAGGGCGAAGGTGGCAAGCTCATGGCAGACCTCTTCCCCGAGCTGTTTCGTCAGAGGCTCAGGGATGAGACGTCCGCGCGGCGCTTCGTCGCCACCGGGTTGAGGAATCTTCCAGAGGATGTACGCCCTCAGCGTGTTCACTGAGGGCATTGTCTCCGGAAGTTCGCCGCGGTATCTGGCGCGTTCCACAGGGTCGGTCGGATATCGCCAGCTGATGATCTGGTTGTACTGAGTCTTCGAAAGGTTCTCGGCCACGATGACCAAGATCCCCACAACGAAGGTTACGAAGAGGATGGTGAACCAGAGGGCGGGGCTGATCTTTTTGGACACGGTGTTCCTTTCTTGGCCCGTAGGCCATCGAACTGCATTTTTGTACGACAACGAACAACCCAAATCCGCGCAGATTCTGCGCTTAAAATATAAAGAAGTCAATCCGAGGCAACACCTCCAACAAAACAAAGCGCCGACCTCGGGGAGGTCGGCGTTGGAAGAGGCACGTCTGATCAGTCGGCCTTGTTGGCCCCGAGCTTGGCGAGCGCCCACTCGATCCGCCCGCGCCGCTCGAGCGCCCGGTACACCTTGTGCTCGATGTGCCCCACGACGGGGCCGAGCACGAGGCCCACCAGCGCGTAGGCAACGAGGTTCTCGTTGAGCCAAGCTCCCACCGCCATGGCGATGGAGAGCGAGAACAAGGTTGCCAACGCCGCCGCTCGCCGCCCTTCCTCGTTCGTGTACTTCACGAAGAGGAGAATGGTGCGGGCGAGGAACTGAGAGAGACCGATCAGAACCATCGGCAGATGCTTGCCGAGTCTCCAGAGGCCCTTGATGAACCAAATCATGGCCAAGCTTGCCCAGTACACCAGGGCAATCGGGTTGATGACCCGCAGGAGGCGCACCATCTCCGCGATCTCCTTCTTTCCGAGTGAAATCGGATCGCGGGACGTTGTGAGTATGACCGTTCCCATAAGACCGAAGAACAAGGAGGCGAGCGCGCACAAGAGAAGAGTCTCTTGGCGTAGTAGTCCAGGTTCTCCAAGCCGGACGGTAAAAGTGAAATAGGAGAGGCAGAGGAACGATGCAAGAGCGTACAGAAGAAACAGCGTGCCGCAAGTCTTCAGCAGCAGCGCAAGGCCCCGCATCTTCTTCGGCATACCGACGACCATCGTCTCCTTGGCCGCGCGCGCAAGAGCCTTGCGCGCACCCTGCCAGTCGTAGGCAACCCAGCCCGCGGTGGCGCCGAAGACGGCGGCCACAGCCAGCGGCGCCCACTGCCAGCCCA
>CAZMAP010000032.1:0-8458 GCA_964564385.1 uncultured Candidatus Saccharibacteria bacterium
TCAGCGTGATATCGACAAATATCTCATCAAGATATTTGATAAGTAAGACTCCTACAACCTTCATGAAAACGTGGACTCTTGTCTTCAGAAAATCAGATAAAGACAACTTTGAACAGATTAGAAATGGCTCGAAATCTATTGAGACGAGAGCTAATAGTATTAAGTATGAGCCCATCAAGGCGGGCGATATGCTTATATTCTCATGTGACGGAGAAAAGCTTTTGAAAAAGATAAGCAGAAGATATCACTGGAAAAGCATCGATGAGATGGTGAAGGAGCTTCCTTTTAAAAGGATTATGCCAAACATCGAGTCAGTCGAAGAGATGAAAAAAGTCTATGCCTCGTATCCCAACTACACGGAAAAGATTAAGGAGCACGGTTTGCTTGGTTTCGAATTAGAATAAATATGAAACGAAAGCCACCTATGGGTCCCACATTCTCTCAGCGGGTCATTAAGGCGGCTCTGTCGGTCCCTCCAGGTCGTGTCACAACATATGGACGTATCGCACGTGCCGCGGGTGGCGGAGGAATGGCGGCACAGAGTATCACTGCCATTTTGGGCAAGGCATACACTGAAGGAGTGAAGAACATCCCGTTTCATCGCATTGTGTATGCCGATGGTCGCATTTGGATAGACCCAAAACATCGTGCCGAACGTCTGGCTCGCTACAAGAAAGAAAAGATACAGATAGACAAGAACGATAGAATTGAGAATTTCCGTGACGTTCTCTTTGAATTTGAATAACCCTCCTTCGCTCCGTCCTCCGCAGTCTTGCTACGGAGGAGGGCTAAAGCTACGGAGGACAGGATCCTGTATGTATTTCGTTTATATATTGAAATGCGGTAATGGCTCGTTGTACACCGGCATCACCACTGATGTTGAACGTCGGCTCGCTGAACACAAATCCGGTAAGGGTGCGCGGTACACACGGTCAAAAGGGGCAGGGGAGATTGTTCGTGTCGAACGGAAGAAGAATCGGAGTACTGCTTCCAAGCGGGAAGCTGAGATCAAGAAGATGAGTAGGGCAGAAAAGCTCGAACTAATCGTAGCTAGTCCCGCTGTACAAAGATCTTCGAGGGGCGGTCTACACCGCGAATGAGGGAGAGTTTTGTTGGGGAGATTCCGAGGTGCCTTGCAAGAAGGAGCTTTGCGGCTGTGTTTGCCTTTCCGTCGCGTGCGGGGGCTTTGACCGCTATACGATAGCGGCCTTTTTCGAATACAATGGACTCTTTCGAGCTTTCGGGTGCGACGGTGGCTTTGATGTGCATCGCGCTCAGTATAATCTCAAGAAACATTTTTATCCTAACGATGTTATCGTCGCTCTGGGATGATTATGCACAGCTGTGTGATGAATGCACTGATATGTCGTGATATATTTTCAACAACCCGCACATGAAGCCCTCGAGGCCCTGGGGTTCGAATGAACTCAACAGAAGCATCAATATCGGTAAGTGAATTTCGCTGTCTCGGGTGCGGAAAGCTTCTTGCAAAGGGGGCACTTTTGAATGCGGCAATCGAAATAAAGTGCAATCGTTGCGGTAAGCTCAATACGCTGTTCGAGGAATTTGGCGATCAGGTAGTTCTCACCGACCCCGATGGGGTTATTTTGTATGCAAATGAGAAGGCAACCGAAATAACCGGCTATTCTCTCGAGGAAATCATCGGATCCCGACCTTCTTTGTGGGGAAATCAAATGTCGCGTGAGTTTTATCAGAAACTTTGGCATGAGGTCAAAGATCTCAAGAAGGCAGTTGCCGTCCGTATTACCAATAAAAAGAAAGATGGTGAATTGTATGATGCGATACTTCGCATATCTCCCATTCTCGACAAGGATGGGAACATCAAATTCTTTTTTAGTATGCAACAAAAGGTAACGGATGATTTTGGCATCGCACGTGATACGGACACCATTTAGAATAAATACATCTCTATGCAACAAGCACCAATCTATCCTGGAGAAGACAAGCGCCTTGAGGCGGTTCATGGACTCAAACTCTTGGACACGGAGCCCGAAGAGCGATTTGACCACATCACCAAAGAGGCACAACAGAGATTTAATGTGCCGATATCAACCATTACCCTTATTGATAAGGACCGTGAATGGTTCAAGTCCTGTCAGGGTGTCGATGTGCGTGAAGCACCTCGTAATATCTCGTTTTGTGGGCATGCGATGTTTGCAAAGGAGGTGTTTGTGGTTGAAGACACGCTCAACGACGAACGGTTCAAAGACAATCCCTCTGTGACGGGCGCTCCATACATTCGTTTCTATGCCGGCGTGGCGCTTCACGATAGAAACACGGGTCTTCCGGTCGGTGTTTTCTGTATCAAAGATACAAAACCTCGTTCGATGAATGCGGGAGATGTTGCAACGCTTCTCGAGCTTGCAAGTAGGGCAGAGCGGGAAATCAATATCGCCGTCTAATATCAAGCACAGAGAGACTTATCCACAGTTCTTTCTTGCATGGTGAACGCTCGTTCACCTATACTGATGACATACACAAGGGGTTACCAGTTAACACATATCGTATGTCACAGCATCAGTACCAGCACCGTCTCGAACACGAACTTGATTCTCTCAATTCAATCATCGACGAAAAAATCATCCGCGGGCTATCATATCGGTCAGAAGCGAGGCGTCACAAAATGCTCATTCGTCAGGCGCGACAGTTGCGCCGTCAGCCACTCTTTTCTCGTGTTCTCTCCTACGTCGGACTTTTCTAATTAATTCATGATTACCGATCACAAAGCACTACTCGATCGCTTCTATGGGTCTCACAAGCGCATGCCGACCTATGCCGAGATGGCGACACTCTTTGGATTCAAATCCAAGAACGCTGTTGCCAAGGTCGTCGACAAACTCGTCGAGGCTGGTGTTGTGGTCAAAGACCACCTTGGCCGTCTTGCCCCCACGTCACTCTTTGGTGAAGTAAAGATGCTCGGTCTCATTGAGGCTGGTCTTCCGGCCGCCCACGAAGAAGAGACACTCGATACCACCACACTCGATGAATGGCTGATTCGTGACAGGGAAGCGTCATACATTCTTCGTGTCAAAGGTGATTCCATGGAAGAAGCGGGCATTATCGAAGGTGATTTTGTTCTTGTTGAGCGTACCGAAAAAGCAAAGATCGGCGATATCGTGGTCGCTGAAGTCGATGGGTCATGGACGCTCAAATATCTCCGACAGAATTCACACGGATACTATCTCGAGCCTGGCAACAAAAAGTATCGCAACATCTATCCCGAAAACGACATGAAAGTCGGTGCTGTGGTGCGTTCGGTGATACGACGGTACGGAAACTAAAATACCTATGGTTGAACCATCACAGATATCTTCTATAACCGAAAAGGTGAAACGTGTCATGAGTCTTTATCTCCAACAATACCCCGATATCCATACGGACCGCGATCACCTACCTTTAAAGATCGGTGAAGAGTGGGGAGAGTGTCTCCAGGCTTATGTAATGCTCACCGATCGCGGTCGTCAAAAGGGCAAAAGCAAAGAAGAGATTCGAGAACTGCTTGCTCAGGAGATTGCGGATGTGTGCGCGTATCTTTTTCTTTTTGCGGATCGAGAGGGTATCGACATCGCTCAGGCCATTGAGGACAAATGGATGGTACACCTTGATGAGTAAGATGGGTTAGCCAAAAGCCTCCATATGAAAGACGCACTCGCTCGGGTGTGTTTTTTGTATTGTCTCGACGAGCGAGTCGCAGGCGGCTTTGTGTCCACATACATAGATGTCGGCGTTATCGAAGGTGAATCCGTCGATGTGGTCTTGGATGTACCCAACTCTACAATCTGACATTTCAGTGCGCTGTGGTCGTGAGAGCACGTGGCGGAGTGTGACCTGTTTGCTCCTTTGAGCGAGCGCCTTGAGCTCATCACGATAGATTGATTCGGATTCATCGCGCGCACCTGTCACAACAACAATCTCATCGATGTCGTCGCGTCGTAGAGCGTGGCGGAGCATGGCCATGATGACCGAGATACCAATACCGAATCCAAAGAGGAAGAGCCTGCGTTTCGTAAGCTTGTCAGCCGTGTTGATGCCCAAAGGCCCCATGATGGATACGGATGATCCTACGACGTCGGTCTTCCAAAAGAATTCAGCTGCTTTTCCGCCCGGTACTTTACGTATGGAGAGCGTGATATGACGTTGGTCGTTTTCATCTGAGGAGATGGAGTATGCGCGTCGAATAGTCTCACCATCCACGTCGAAGAACGTGTTGACGAAAGCACCGGCCGTGAAGTCGAGGTCTTTCGGCAACTCAATTGCTATCTCTCGTGCCGTTGGTGAAAGATCACGAAATGAAGATACTGTTCCGGCGAGTTTTTTGATACTCATAGCTATGGTGTGACTGGATCAATGACTTTTTCAAATCGTTTCTTTACCCACGCGACAAAGACGAGCACGGTCACGATTCCCATGGCAACCATGGCAAAGGTGCTCTGGAGCGCAAGCATTTCGTAGAGCGCGCCGGCATAGAAATAGACATAGGCGAGCTTTTGAATGCGTTTCCACCATGGTCCTAAGATTCGCTTTGAGAATGTGTTTGACGTGATGAGAAGGATGATGCCTGTGATGTCTCCGAGATGGGCGAAGAGCGCGTATCGGTCGAGTGACCAATATGTCGACGTGAGCATTGATGATAGGTATGTGGATCCTGGTTCAATGAGTTTGGCGAGAAGGAATGTGACGATGATAGACGCGGAGAGAACCCCAAACCCTTTTCGGAGGATGACAAGTGCGCGTATCTGGGGCACATCGTTTGTGATGTCGGCGAATGGTCGTATCGACATCACAAGAGTCACAGCAATGAGAGACAGTGTGTACAGCGCCCCAATTATCGAGAAGGGGATTAGGTGTCCCCACACCACGAGCACCACGGGGCCAAACGCAAGGAGTGCTATGGATATGCCGAGGAGGCTTTCCTGAATGACGGTGATTGTTTTGAAGAATCGTTTGTTCATGGTCGTGATTAAATGTTCATGATTGTTTTCCCTTCGTGCGTGATGAATACATACGAGAGCCCTCGTTCGCGCAAGAGACGAGACGCTCGTTCTGACCCCATAACAATCGCAACTGTGGCATAGGCATCAGCCTCATGGCCGTGTTCCGCGATGATTGTTGCCGAGACGAGGTCACTCGTGGGATTTTGAGTGCCAGTCTCATCGAGAATATGATGAACTCGCTTTCCATCGGCTTCCCACGCGCGTCGATATACGCCGGATGTTGCGATTGCTCCGTCGGTGAGCGGCACAACCACGGCTACCTGTTCGTTCACTGGATCGTAGACATCAAATCCGAACGGCGCCCCATTCTCGTCTTTTCCGGTGGTATAGATATCGCCACCAATATTGACGATGATGCCATCAGCACCCTCTATGGACTTTGCCATGTGCTCGGCCACCATACCTTTGAGGTAGCCACCCACATCGAGGCGTTGTCCTGTTCCAAGGACGATGTGGCGTGATACTTCATCGATAGATACCGACGTGGGGTGGACGTCATAATTTCCATGGTCGATTTCTCGCGGTCCGTTGAGTGTGTCAAACGAAGTGTCGTATCCCATGCGTGCTATCTGAACAAGTGGATTGAATGCGCCGTGGGTATCTCGATAGAGGGAGAATCCTGTTGAGATGACGTCGATGAACTCCGAGGACACATCCGCGACGCCAGTGTCATTGAGGCGCGAAAGTTCGCTCGTTGGGAGGAAGCGCGAGAAGCGCTTTTCATAATCGTTGCCGAGCGATTTTGCCCGCTCGTATTCCTTGCGCGCCATGTCTGGTGATGACATGACGATTGAGACGACGAGGTCGCTTCCCATGAGGCGGTCTTCAAAAATGTGTTCGCGTAGCGGTTCCATGGTGTGTATGTACAAAATGATATCTACGCATCATGAACATACGATGAATACGATGGATTGTCTTTGTGTGCCGGAGGAGTATTATGCGCGGTGTATGCGCGTCATAATTGTTGAGGATAACGAGAAGTTGGCTGGATATATGAAAGAGATGCTTGAGCAGGGCGGCTATGCTGTCGATGTTGCTCGTGATGGTGACGCGGGGGAACGCATGATTCGAGCGAGCGCGTACGATCTTGTCGTTCTCGACATTCTGTTGCCAGGCAAAGACGGTGTTTCGGTCTGCAAGAGTTTGCGCGATGATGATATTGTCATTCCCATCATCATGGTTACGGCGCTTGGTGAGGTTGATCAGCGTATCCAAGGTCTCGATAGTGGTGCTGATGACTATCTTGTCAAACCGTTTGACATGAAGGAGCTGCTTGCTCGTGTTCGTGCATTGTTGCGACGCCCCCAGGAGCGGCTTAGTGAGGTGCTTTCTCTTGGAGATGTGTCGTTCGATCTCACGTCGAGGGTTGTTCGACAGGGAAAGCGGGAGGTCCCCATGACTCCCAAGGAGCTTTCGGTTTTGGAATACTTTATGCGAAACAAGGGGCGTGTGATTACACGCGACGATCTCCTCGCACATTGTTGGGATTTTGCATATGATCCCGAGAGTAATATCACCGATGCATATATAAAACAGATACGTAAAAAATTACATGACACCGAAGGACGATACATTAAAACAGTCAGGGGTGCAGGGTACACGGCGACTATCTAAGACGTTTCGAAACGCTCGTCTTACGCTCACCGCGTGGTATACGATTGGCGTTTTTCTGCTTCTCGTTGTGTTTAACCTCCTCATCTACTTTATTTTTACAAAGACAATCCACATTGAGGATGAATGGGGAGGCGATGCGCTTATCGTCGAAGATAGAATTGACGGTGATGGTGGTTTTGACGACGATACGCCAGTTATATCAGACACCAGTGGTAGTAGTGTCGACGACGATCTTTTGGCGACACAAGCTTTTGCGAGTGCCATCATCATGGTGTTTATTGTGATTTTTGCGTGGGTGCTTTCGCGAAAGGCGCTTCGTCCCATCGAGGAATCGTATGAACGTCAGGAGCGGTTTATTGCGGATGCGGCCCATGAACTTCGCACACCGTTGGCGGTTATGCGCGCGGGCGCCGATGTCGCACTGTCCCGTGAACAATCGCCGACTGCGTATCGGACTTTCATCGCTGACATGCTTGAAGAGTCCAAGCGTCTTTCAAAGCTCTCCGATGACTTATTGGCGCTTGCGCGTGGGAGTTCGAACGCATCTGTCTCTCAAGATGTTGATCTTGGTACGCTTGTTCGTGGCATGTGTGATCTCACGCGTCCGTATGCTGAGGAGAGAGGCCTGACACTTTCGTATGCCGGACCAGAATCGTCTGTTGTGATATATGGTGTCGCTCATGATATACAGCGAGCTCTTATGAATGTGATAACAAATGCTGTGGACTATACTCCTCACGGTAGTGTCGCGATTACGCTTGGTCGGGAGTCAAACGATGCATTTGTTTGTGTTGTTGATACGGGTATTGGTATAGCCTCCGAAGATCTGCCACTTATTTTTGATCGTTTTTACAAAGCTGATTCGTCTCGTGGAGTGCGAAAAAATGGTGCCGGTCTTGGTCTCGCCATTGTCAAAGAAATTGTGGAACGACACGGCGGATTCGTTGATATCAAAAGCCAGCTAGAGCGCGGTACAACAGTGACGCTCCGTTTTCCACTGGCTGGGTAGGCATTCATCAAAGATTCATAGTGTGTCGGTAGCATTGTGTCGTTACTACCGTTAACCGATATTGCTATGGCACAGTACGTTTGTCTCGATTGTGGTTGGACATATGACGAAGCAAAGGGTCTTCCCGAACAAGGCATTGCGCCGGGTACTCGGTGGGAGACTCTCCCCGACGATTTTAAATGCCCGGAGTGCGACACGTTTAAACGCGATACGCACATGTGGCAACGTATCGATTAATACATCCTCATGAAACCTGACACACGAAACATCGCAGTCACGCTTCTTCTCATTGCTTCATCGCTCGGCATCGGTCGTACCGGTTTTGTCTGGCATGAGCGGCTCGAAGAACAAGCGGGACACATCAGTGAGCTTGAAAATCAGATTCTCGAGGAACGCGAGTCGAGGACGGTGCTTGCGCGCGAACTCGAGGTGCTTCGTCGTTCAGTGGAGTCGTCAATGGGAGGGTCTCAGAAGGCAGTCATTCTCGATGCAGACTCGGATGATAGGGCACCTGTTGCTGTGCAGACGCCTTCGAGCGTCGACGCGACACCTGTTCCCGATATTGATGTCGCATTTCTTCAGTCAGCAATGAATCAATTGCAGCTTTTGCAAAATCAACAGACATCCTCGGTTACTCCCAAACAGACCACAAAGACCACGGTCGACACTCCTGTCAAACGAAGCAGGACGACGCGCGCGAGCTAAATATCGTACATCCGGCGTGGTATGATGTGGTGGCATAGGTGCTACCGTATGGAAACGCGTGACCCAATCCAGCAGGCGGAACTGCTTATTAGAGAGATACACGATGCACTTGGCG
>CAZMAP010000033.1:0-8006 GCA_964564385.1 uncultured Candidatus Saccharibacteria bacterium
GACCGCTTCCCATCCAAGACAAGCGGCCAGATTCCGAAGACCCACATGTTCCAAAGCTTCTCGAACATCTCTTGGACGGTATTGGCGCCCATACTTCCTCCTTGCCCAGTATCAGTGGGCACAAGGGCCGCGAATCTCCATTGACCGCGGTTGTGAAAGCTCGTATTTAAGCCCTCAAAACCACGGTCAATACGAATTTTTAAAAAGAACACACGCACCAGTAGTACGCGTAAAAGTGGGGATTGTCAATGTTGGTGAGATTTTTATAAAAATGAAACCCCCGTGCAGTGAGCACGGGGGCAATTTCACCCAGGTGCCTTAGGCACCAGCACGAGAGATAAGCGTTTTGAGCGTTTTGAGTGCGATTTTGAGGTCGAGGAAGAATGAGCGGTTGGTGATGTAATAGAGATCGTATGAGAGCTTCCGTTTGGTCTTCTCGATATCGACACCCTGTCGTGGAACATCGTAGTCATTAATCTGTCCCCACCCCGAGAGGCCGGGGGTGATGAGGTGGCGCACATTGTAGAACGGCACTTCTTCTTCGTAACGCTTCACAAGCGCAGGAAGTTCAGGGCGCGGACCGATAAGCGAAAGGTCACCGCGGAGTACATTCCAAAGTTGCGGAAGCTCATCGATGCGCGCTTTGCGCAAAAACGCACCGACGCGTGTAACTCGGTGCTGACTTTTAAGTACTTGGTCGCCACGATCCGAACCGGTCATCGTCCGAACTTTTACAATCTTGATAAGACGATTGTTCCGTCCAACACGATCTTGTGTAATGAAAACATCACCCCTGTCCTCGACATAAATCGCAAGCGCAACAAACGGCAACAGCACGATTGATCCGACAAAAAGAGGAGTTGTTATGATGATATCCATGACTCGTTTGAAAAATTCGTAGGCAAACTTACGCGTAACCGAGATATTCTCAAGAAACCAGCTGTACTGAACGAGCGAAAGTGGTACGCGATCAAAGATATCCTCGTACACCTTGTGTATGTCGATGAAACGAACTCCTGAGAAGATAAGGTTGTAGAGGCTTGGGAGAATCGATATGATTCGGTCATTTGTCGTATCGACAACAATAGTACCGACACCCTCGGAATAGACACGTTCAACAATCTCCTTTTGAAAATCAAACCCATCGACTTCAAGTAAATCAATCGTCGACACAAACCTCAGACCATAGCGTGGATTATCATTCACCTCACGAACAAGATCGCGCATCTCATCCCCTGTTCCAATGAGGATGGCAGGCTGTTGACTTCGATCCATGAAGAAGACGGATCCGAACCGACGCCATACCACAACGAGACCAAACGACACGACGAGATAAATGAACAGAATCGTCTTCGGTGTGATACCGAAGTATGGGATGAGATAGAAAAACAATATACCAATAATACTGTTGATAACCTGCGTGTTCAGAATAATCCCCGGAAGGCGTTTTTTGAGTATTGATGTATGTTTCTCGTAGAGGCCAGCAATAAAAAATGCGAAAAGCCAAACCCCAAACAAGATAACAAAAGCCGCAAAATGCCGTGACCATTCATCACCAGAAGGGAACGTGCCGTTACGTATAAACAGCGTCAACCAAAGCGATATGAGAAGGACCGCAACGTCGCCCAGGAAAAGAAAGACGGCGTCGAGCCTATTGAGTCCCTTGAAAACCATAGAGATGGTATATCATGGGATAGGTATGGATGCGAGAACCATCCAATATGAACAACATGTCCGAGCATAACCAGCCGCGGTTCGACATACTCTACGTCATCACCAAATCCAACTGGGGAGGGGCGCAAAAGTACGTCTATGACTGCGCTACATACATACATGCGCGACGAACCGTCGGGGTTGCGCTCGGTGGTGAGGGTATCCTTAGAGAACGTCTCACCGATGCCGGCATCCCCGTCTTTCCCATCAGCGCATTCCAGCGTGACATCTCGCTAGGCAAAGAGCTCCTGGCCGCATGGGAGCTCTTCACAATCTTCCGAAGGACGATGCCAAGAGTCGTTCATCTCAACAGTTCAAAAGCCGGCGGTCTTGGCGCACTCGTGGCGCACCTCGCCGGCGTCCCAAAGGTGGTCTTCACATCACACGGTCTTCCCTTCGAGGATGATCGTCCACGATGGCAAAAAATCATCATCGCATTCCTTACATGGATTACCTTCATGCTCTGTGACAAAGTAATCTTTGTGAGTGCGGCGAACCACCGAACCGCATCAACAATGCCTCTTGTTGATGAACGACCCGAGCTCATCCGCATCGGCGTTGCACCGATGAAAGGGCTCTCACGCATCACAGCGCGCAAGAAACTCGAAGAAAAAACTGGAATGGAGCACCCTGCGCGAGGAACACTCTGGATTGGCACCATTGCAGAACTTCATCCAAACAAAGGACTTTCATACCTTATCGAAGGAATCCGTGAACTGCGCGCAATACATGGAAACATTGTTTGCGTCATCATCGGCAATGACGGTGGGCTTCGCGAGACACTCGAATCTCAGATAGCAGAATCCGGCCTCACATCTAACGTATTCCTCACCGGAACACTTCCCGACGCCGCAACATACCTTGGCGCGTTCGATATTTTCACCCTCACCTCGGTCAAAGAAGGCCTCCCTATAGCCCTCTTAGAGGCAGGGCACGCCGGTCTCCCCTGTGTCGGGAGTGCTATCCCCGGTATCCAAGAAATCATCACCGACATGGAATCAGGTATTGTTGTACAGTCAAAGAGACCCAAGGAAATTGCCGGCGCGCTTGCACTATTTATCGAAGACAAAGACCGTCGCGAAGAATACGGGAGGGCTCTCAATGAACGCGTCACGCGTGATTTCTCCATCGATCGCATGCTCACCGAAACAGAAAAACTCTATCAATCACTCATATGAACGTCACCTTTGAAGAACAGGGACCGATAGCGCGTTCCCCCATTCAAAACACGCGAGGCATCATCGGATGGATGCTCAAAAACAACATTGTCAAAACCGTGTCTCAAGCACAAACAGTACTCATCATCGGTGCACTCATCCTCTTTTTCAGCGCCTTTTTCATCGGCACATCAGCGATATCCAAAGAAGAGGTAGACCCTCATAAGAATTTCCTCCCAGCAGTGGTAAGATAGAATAAACTCCAATGACCAAGCACCAGAACCCAACCAATATCGAGATTCCAATTTCCAAAAAGATTTCGTTTGGAGTTTGGAATCTGAAGCTTGAAACTTCCTCACCTCCGGTGAGGCGTGGCTTCACTCTCATCGAGCTCCTCGTTGTCATATCCATCATTGCGCTTATGTCGACAATCATCCTCGCCGCGCTTTCAAGCGCGCGACGAAACGCGCGAGATGCAGACCGCATCAATTCCATCAGACAAGCACAAACCGCGCTCGAGCTCTACTATTCCGAAAGCGAAACATACCCCGACGGAGACGGCGCCGGCGAAGGCGGATGGGACACACCAGGCAACGGTACCTTCATCGAGATATTGAATACAAATCGATTGCTATCGGGAAAGATAGCCGACCCCGTAGCCGATGATGCCGCTGGCAATTTCCGTTACTTCCGATTCCCCGCTGGATCATTTGGCTGCCCTGTGGGCGACGGCGCATTCTATGTCCTCGGCATCGCCGACATGGAAGCATCTGATGGCGTACACCCACTCTCCCCCGGTTGGTCATGTCCCAACCGAGATTTTCAAGACGAGATGGAGTACGTGGTTGGAAAGTACGAACAATAAAAGATATTTTTGAATGCAAAAGAAAGCCGCCCCTGTGAAAGCGGGCGGCTTTCATGAGGGGGCGGTGGGGAGTCGGTCAGTTGAACTGGTCGACCGTGACGGGGGCGACGATGGTCTGGCCGTCGTACTTCACCAACTTGATGTACTGAGGCTTCCAGCCCGGAGTGGCGGCCATCGATCCTCGGTCGTAGGGAACGAGCCGGAGACGCACGCCGTCCGTGGCGACGAAGCCGGACTCGACACCGATGCCGTCGAAGACGTCGGTGGCACGTCCGACGATCTTGAGGATCTCCTCCGGCTCCGGGGCCTGGATCTTGGCGGTCTCCTCGACCTTCTGACCCGCGAAGTTCGCGTAGGTCATGTTGATGGCGATGAGAGACAGCGCGATGGCGATGACGGCAAGGCTCAAACGGGTCTTCATGGCTTCTCCTCTGTCCGGTTTTGAATCGGACGGTTGTGGACAACGACTGCGATTGGTCTGACACCATGCTAGCATATACTATGCTATCTGTCAATGACCTCAATCTGATGCCATTGTGGCGCCTCACATCACCACCCCGCTCAGCGGGGTTGAGCTCCGCTGAGCAGAGCCACCTCCCCACCCAACTCCTCACGATGCGCGGCGCGATGATAGCGTCGCATTCCTGAGAGCATGCCGAGCGCGAGGAATTCGATGACGAGATGACTTCCACCATAACTCACGAACGGTAACACCGTTCCCGTCACTGGGAGCACGCCAACGTTCATGCCGACATGAATGATAGACGGAACCGCAAGCATAAGCGCGACACCAACAGCAAAGAGTGTCTCAAAATTGGTTGCACCGCGCCGCGCCTCGCGAAGAATACATCCAAAGAGAACGACGAAACAGAGCGTGAGGATGAGCACACCAACAAAACCCCACTCTTCGGCAAACGCAGCAAAAATGAAGTCCGTTTCGTATTCGGGAAGAAACTTGAGACGTGATTGCGTACCAAAACCAATACCGCGCCCAAGCACCTGTCCAGCCCCAACCGTGACCATCGATTGGTATGCGTTGTATCCAGCACCGTGAATATCAGTGAGCGGACTGACGAATGTTCGGATGCGATCTTTTTGATAATCCTGAAAAACAAAGCCCCACAAAGCTCCAAAGGCGACCGCTCCTGTGAGGAAGATAAGTGCGAGATGTTTTTTGGAAAGCCCCGAGACGAGCGTCATACCGAGCCAGAGCGCGAAAACAACAATAGCGCCTCCAAAGTCAGGTTGTATGAAGAGGAGAATGAAAAAAATGAATGCATAGACACCCGAGACAAAGATATGACGGATGTGTGCAATCTCGACATGACGTCGAGAAAAATATTTTGCGAGAATGATGACAAGAGCCAACTTTGCAGGGTCAGAGGGTTGGATAAAAAACACACCAAGGTTGAATCGCGAAAGCGCCCCCATCGTGATGGTGCCGAGACCAAAGAGAAGTGCGAGTGAAACCACCGACGCGATGAAGATTGTGACGACGACCGGTGTTGTGCGAAGGAATCGCCAATCCACCAAGCTCGCCCCAAAAAACACCGCAATCGAGATCAAAAACCACACGAGCTGTTGTTGAAAGAACACATTTGGAGCGCCAGCGACCTGTGCCGGTAAAAATGAGTTCATAGTTACCAATCCCGCCATGACAAGAAGCCCCGCAGAAGCGAGCATGAGCCAATTCACCGAACGAGTGAAAGATGCGAGCGGAGACATAAAAATTCATCTATTGCCCCCAATTAAGCAAGTCTGTGAACCGAAGGTAAAAACCGAATGGATCGACCATGCGAAAATCCTTCCATGTCATTTTATGATCTTCGACAACCTTGAGTTCTTGAACAATGAATTCCTTTGAGGTCTCCAAGATTTTCATATAAAAATCTGTGATGTTTTTAACGGGTACTGTTATTTCGACCGCGTACCCTCTTTGAGTTTTTGGAGGAAACCGTTTAAAAAACGAGTGGCCATAGACTCTTTCATCTCCACCATAGAAAGCGACGAGCGTATCCCCCAACCCATCAAATCTCTTCATGGTCATGTAGCCCTTATCTTTTTCAGTAGGCAAATCTTCCATAACAACCACAAAACCGAGTTGTGAATAAAAATCTTTAGCGACCTGAAAATCAGGGATATGAAGCTCCACTAGGAGGTTATTCTTAACTTCTTTCATTTTGTTTTACAAGACTAAGACCTGGACACATTAAAACACCGGCACAATATCAATCTGTGCAACAGAGCTCATGAATGGCTGTGGCCATGTGAAGACAACACGTGTTTCGGTAAGCGCATCGAGACTATCAACGATAGTGCGCGAGGCGTGCACTGCATTGCCGGTACCATCATAGAGGATGGCAACCACCGCGAACGCGCCAATGGCGTCCGTGGCGTCATTGCGCACCATAGCAGTAACGGTCGGCTGGACCGCTTCGTTTTCGATCTTCTCATCGCGCACAGATATATCGTGCCGCACCTCATCTTGTCGAACCCACACGGGTGTACCGAGCGTGAATTCAGAACGCGTCGGTACGCGTGCCCCCGTTTGAAGCCCTGTTTCAAAAATCGGGATTATGCTCTTTGGTGGCAACGAAACAACGCCCTTCTTCTCATAAACGAGCACATTGTCTGCCCCGCGCAATTTGAAACTATAAGGAACATCAACCGCGCCAACGGTTGCATTGGGATTCTCAACGAGCGCGAGTGTGCTGTAGACACCGGGAATGATATTGAACAGACGACTCCATTGGGTGATAGCGTCCGCCGCACTGAAACTACAAATGATGGTGCACTCGCCACCGCAATCAACACCATCTTCGAGACCGTTTTGTATGCCGTCAGTACAGGTCGGCGGATCATAAAAAAAGAAGAATGTGGGAATACCAACAACAATCGCAAGTGCAACGATGAGACCGAGAAGGTAGAGCGCACGACGGCGCGATGCCCATGACATGGGTATAGTATACAGCTTTTAGCGACTGGCGATTAGCTTTTAGGCACAGACACGAAATACATGGCGCAGAGCGAAGCGGATCCATGTTTTTCCGAGCCTGCAAGGACAAAACATGGACCGCGAAGCGAAAGTCATTTAGATAAAAGAAAAGCCCCACGACGTTCGTCGGGGGATTTTCTGTTCAAGCTCCTTAACCTGGCGACTACCTACTCTCGCCCCTAAGGACTACCATCGGCACTACAACGTTTAACTTCCGTGTTCGGAATGGGAACGGGTGGTTCCATTGCGTCAAGTCACCAGATTATGAAGCTCGAAACGATACCAACAAACACCAAAGAGTGGTCCCACGCAAAGCGTGGGATGGCTGGAGGGTGGGAATCGAACCCACGACATCCGGATTAAGAGTCCGGCGCTCTACCAACTGAGCTACCCCCAGTCAAAAGATTGGACGACATGCCCCCGGACGGTTCCGAGAAGAAGATTGCGTACGGACCTCCCGTACCACAACCGCAGGTCGTTATTAAGAACATGGAAACGCTGGAGTGGGAGAACGAGGGCTTTAACCTCGCAGGGTGACAAATGAGATGGACCTTTTATCATGGACCGTCATAGTTACGGCCGCCGCACCCACCTCTCGGCAGGATTGGGTTCGGATCCTCTCACCAGAAACACCGCCCCGACGTACTGTTTCTCCCAAAATGAACAGCGCTCTACAGCCAGAAGAAATCCTGGAGCGGGAGACGGGATTTGAACCCGCGACCCCCACCTGAACCAGGTGGCGCTCTACCGCTGAGCTAATCCCGCCCATGGATTCCACTGACAGCGACCAGACCAAAGTCTGACCACTCTTTGATGTTCGTTGAATTGTGAAAGATCGTCACGCGACGACGTCAACACCTTCATACTGTAGAGAATCGGAAGACAGGTACCATGTAGCATGGGCCACAAAACAAAGAATTCCTTGTTTATGATCCACGGTTTATGTTTCGTGGTATTTTCAGATTACCTAACAAGAGAATTCGACGAATTAGTACATCTCGGCTGAACACATTGCTGTGCGTACACCTAATGCCTATCAACGTGATCATCTCTCACGGTTCTCAATGATTCCTAATCTTGGAGCTGGCTTCCCTCTTAGATGCTTTCAGAGGTTATCCATGCCCGACATAGCTACCCAGCGTTGCTCTTGGCAGAACAGCTGGTACACCAGAGGTCAGTTCATTCCGGTCCTCTCGTACTAGGAACGAATCTCCTCAAGAATCGACGCCTGCAGCAGATAGGAGACCAACCTGTCTCACGCATGATATCAACAATT
>CAZMAP010000034.1:0-7329 GCA_964564385.1 uncultured Candidatus Saccharibacteria bacterium
AATTGTCGTTGTCGAGGGAAAGTTGCTCGATATTGGTGGTGTATCCGTTCATGACTTTAGTTTAGCAGATATGGTCCAGCGTGGTGGCAAAAAGGTGCGTGTGAGACCTTTTGCGCAAGTAAAATTAATAGAAAGCCTCGGTTGCTATTCGCTCCTCGGGTACACCAAGGGTTTTGAGGGCTTTCCACATGTCTCGAGTGAATCCAACTGAACCACATATCGCACAATCCGCATCGGAAATTTTATGTAGGGCGTTTTCAATGTCTTGGGAGGTGATTCGACGGTGGTGTCCCTCGCTGACAGCTTCTCTTGTAAAGAACAGTGAGACATCAATGCGACCGCTCGGTCCTACAAAAGGGGTTATTTGCTCGATGAAGGGTGATCTTCTTTGTGAAGTGTTGCTTATCAAAAAATGAGCGTGGAGAGGTTCTCCTGACACGATTCGTGATTTGATAGCGTCATACCAGCTTATAAACGGTGCTATTCCGATGCCTCCCGCAATACACACAAGAGCGGTCGAATGCGCCTTGGGACACAGGGTGCCATGCGGTCCGTCAACAACCACGGACGTTCCAAGAGTCAGGTCACATAGGGCTGACGAGAATGTTCCTATCCGACGCACGGCAATTCGTATGCCGCTATCGCATGGAATCACCGAATACGACTTGCCATGACTTCCTCCGACGCTGTTTTCATCGGCGAGGAATATGTTGACGTACTGTCCCGGCACATACGCTATCGGTGCCGTATTGTGTGAATCGAAATCGAGAAGCGTTACATCGTCACACACTACGGATTTTTTTGTTAACACCAATTCGTGTATCGACATGTTAGTGATGTGTCGTTTTCCTTTCGTAATCTTCCACGGCGGTCCGTAGGGCTTCCTGGCCAAGAACTGAGCAGTGGAATTTTCGGTCGGGGAGACCACCGAGCCTCTCGATAATCTCTTCCGGTTTGAGTGCTTTTGCCCGATCGAGCGTCATGCCGCCATTCTCGGTGGCCATGACAGACATCATTGATGTTGAAGCGATTGCCGATGCACAGCCAAATGTTCTCCACACACAATCACTGACGCGTCGCGTCTCTGGATTGACCTTAATCCAAACAATCATCACGTCGCCACATGCCATGCTTCCAACTTCACCTCGACCGTCGGCTTCGTAGCCGGTTTCGTCGAGGAGGAGATTTTTTGGATGAAAGAAATGATCCCTTACAATATCGCTGTATACCCACGAGCTGTTGGGACCACAGGAGACGTCGCCCTTGTTGTTGGAGTTGTCGTTCATGGTTTTGTGGATGGACAAATGGAACGGATTCGTGCAACCGATAGTGGCAAGACGTCGATAAGGCGTGCCACATCTTCTACTGTTGTGTGCCGGCCGAGCGAGAATCTGAGGCTGGCGTGCGCGAGCTCCTCGGGAATACCCATCGAAAGCAGCACGTATGAGGGCTTCAAATCGCTTGCGGCGCATGCGGATCCCGTTGAACAACAGATACCGTGAGCATCGAGGTCGAGCAAGAGCGATTCTCCTTCGGTTCCGGCAAACGATACGTTCACAATGCTCGGGGATGAGGCGCTCGTGCTATTGAAATGCGTTCCTTCGATGGTGCTGATTCCGTTTCTCAACATGGTGTTGAGCTCCGCGAGTCTTTTGTGTTCGTAATCGACATTGTTGTGTGCCAATTCGAGCGCGTGCGCAAATCCGACTGCGAGTGAGATGTTTTCTGTACCCGAGCGACGTCCAGATTCTTGACTTCCTCCTACGACGAGCGGTGAGATTCGTATTCCGCGTCGTAGCCAAAGACACCCCACACCCTTGGGCCCATAGATTTTTCCGCCATTGAGTGTCATGAGATCAACGCCGAGTATGTGCGGCGAGATCGAGAGCACCGATGCGGCTTGGCAGGCGTCGGTATGGAGTAGAGGGAATTCTCCTCCGTTGCGCATTGCTCGTATACCGTCAGCAATCTCGCGTATGGGTTGAATCGACCCCACTTCGTTGTTGACGAGCATCACCGATATCATGATGGTATCTGGTCGCACGAGCGAGAGGAGCTCCTTGGTGTCAACGACACCCGCTGAATCGACGGGCGCGTATGAGACGGAGAAGCCTTCGTGTTCCAAGATGTGTGCACTTTCCATGATTGCCTTGTGTTCGATGCACGAGACGATGATGTGTTTTCCTTTTTCCTTGTGTGCTCGAGCAATCCCGATTATCGCCAGGTTATCTGATTCTGTGCCCGATCCCGTGAAGATAATCTCATCGCTTTCGACGCCGAGCGTTTGCGCGACACTCATTCGGGCTTCTTCGAGAGCGTTGTGTGCGGTACGGCCGAGGCTGTGAAGGGAAGATGGATTTCCCTGAAAATCAGGGTCGGTCATATACGGTGCCATGCGCTCGAACACACGCTCATCGAGCGGTGTGGTTGCAGCGTAATCAAAATAGATGCACGGATTTTTCATCGTACAAATGCTTCGTCGACATAAGCAGACATGACAACGCGCAGTGCTTCCATCTCGGCGTCGCTTGGACCGGAGAACGAGGCGAAGGTCGGGTCGTTCAGATTGTCTGTCGGAACAAATGCTTGAGAATAGTGGCGCTTTGCTCCGCGGATGATCTCTCCGATTGCTCGCATGTCATCCAAGCCGAGCTGTTGGCGCACGATTGTTGTCCTAAACTCATAATCTGGAGCACTCGACATAATGCGGGCGATGGTTCGTTTGAGCGCTTTCTCATCGACGAAGCAGTTTGCCACTTCGCGATAGCGCTCGAAGGGCGCTTTGATATCCATCGCTATATAGTCAATGATCTGCGCGTCGACGAGTCGCTCAACCATGACGGGGTTGGTTCCTTGCGTGTCGAGTTTGACGAGAAATCCTCGGTCTTTAATCTTTGTAATGAATTCAAAGAGATCTTTTTGAACCGTTGGTTCTCCACCAGTGACGGTGACCGCGTCGAGCTTACCAACTCTGTTGTCCAAAAAGGAGAAGAATTCATCCTCATCGATTTTGGGTGAGAAATCGCGGAGCTCGGGATTGTAGCAATAGTGACAGTTCATATTGCAGCCCGACGTGAAGACGATAGCTGCAATTTTGCCGGGGTAATCGATGAGTGTTGTTTTCTGAAGTCCACCGATGATCATTTTTGGGAGAGAGCCGCCTTGGTCGGGATAGTGAATGTCTTTCTCTCTGAGAATTCTGCTTGCTTACCGATGTTCCACTGTTTGACCGGACGGAGGTAGCCGACAACGCGCGAATAGACTTCACATGTCTTGCCACATTCGGGACAGGTATCGTTTCTACCGGTGAGGTAGCCGTGACCTTGGCAGACGCTGAATGTGGGGGTGAAACTGAAATAGGGGAGGCGATACGTCGAGCAAATCTTGCTGACGAGGGATGTTACAGTGCGATGGTCATCGATTTTTTCTCCTGCAAACAGGTGAATGACCGTACCACCGGTGTATTTCGTCTGAAGTTCGTCTTGGAGATCGAGGTTCTCGAAGATATCGTCGGTGAAGAACACTGGCAGTTGCGACGAGTTGGTGTAGAAGGGTTCTGCTCCTGCTTTGTGAGCTTCTTCGTTGGCAACGATGATATCGGGATACTTAGCCACATCTTTTTTGGCGAGACGGTACGACGTACCTTCTGCGGGCGTTGCTTCGAGATTGTAGAGATTGCCTGTCTCTTTTTGATATTCAACAAGCGTGTCGCGCATGAAGTCGAGAATTTCGATGCCGAATTTCTTTCCTTTGGGATCTCCCATTGATACGCCAAGCAGGTTGACTGCCGCTTCGTTGAGGCCAACGAGACCAATCGTCGAGAAGTGGTTGTTCCAATAGCCACCGTCTCGCTCTTTGATTTTGCGGAGATAGAATTTTGTGTACGGGTAGAGACCGCCGTCAGTAAACTTTTCGAGTATCTTTCGTTTAATCTCGAGGCTCTCCTTGGCAATGTCCATCATCTGACGTAGGTGTTGTTTGAATTCTTTGACTGATGACGAGAGGTAACCGAGACGGGGCATGTTGATTGTCACAACCCCAACCGAACCAGTGAGTGCGTTGGCTCCAAAAAGCCCACCACCTCGTCGGCCAAGCTCTTTGATATCCAAGCGGAGGCGGCAGCACATGGAGCGGGTATCCTCGGGGTGCATGTCCGAATTGACGAAATTGCTGAAGTAGGGGATGCCGTACTTGCCCGTGATTTTCCAGAGGTTTTTGTATTCTGGTCTGTCAAAATCAAAATCTTTGGTGATGTTGATGGTCGGGATGGGGAACGAAAAGACGCGACCCGAAGCATCTCCCTCAGCCATGACTTCGAAGAACGCTTCGTTGAGCATATCCATCTCTTTTTGAAAATCCTTGTATGTCTCTTGTTGGAGTTTTCCACCAATCACTACGCGACTGTTTGTGAAGTTGGGTGACGGTGTCAAATCGAGCGTGATGTTCGAGAACGGAGTCTGGAATCCAACACGTGTTGGCACGTTCATGTTGAAGATGAACTCCTGCATTGCTTGTTTGACTTCGGCGTACGAGAGTTTGTCGTATCGTATGAACGGAGCGAGCAACGTATCGAAATTGGAAAAGGCAATTGCTCCGGCTGCTTCTCCTTGGAGCGTGTACATAAAGTTGACCATCTGTCCAAGCGCGGTTCGCAAGTGTTTTGCGGGCAACGACTCAACCTTCCCGGGAACGCCAGTGAATCCTTCGGTGAGGAGTTCGTAGAGATCCCACCCCACACAATAGACTGAGAGACTACCGAGATCGTGAATGTGAAAATCACCACTTGAATGTGCGACGCGAACGTTTTCGGGATAGATCTTGTTGAGCCAGTATGTCTTGCTGATTTCTGTTGCGAGATAATTGTTGAGCCCTTGGAGTGAGAAGCTCATGTTGCTGTTCTCTTGCACCTGCCAATCACTGTTGCTGATGTAGCTGTCGACAAGATCGATATGCGCGTTGTCCGAAATCTCACGAATGGCGCGGTGCTGGTCGCGATAGATGATGTACGCTTTCGCCGTTTTTTTGTACGGCGACATCATGAGCACACGCTCGACGATATCTTGTATCCCTTCGACCGATGGAGTGACATCCTTGGATGCTTTTTCTACGTGGTCGATTGCTTTTTGTGCCAAAAGAACAGCGGTGTCTTTCTCAAACTCGCCGGTTGCTTTTCCGGCTTTGGTGATTGCATTGATAATCTTTCTGTCATCGAATCTTTGCTTTCGACCGTCTCTCTTGAGGACGTACCGCGTTTCTTTTTTTGGCATCACATGATCATCTAAAATTGATAATGAAAGTGCCAGGTCATTATCTCAAAGTATGTCTTCTTTGACTAAGTAAAATGTCGAGATATCCACGCTTTGAGACCACTACAACACACGAGTTTCAACATGTTAAAAATATCGTGTAAAAACATTGGAATCTCGGCATTATTGTTCACGTAAAATACAAAAGCCCCCGCGTAGTTGTGCGGGGGCTGCGAGGCTGGTTGGTTCAACCGAGTGCGGGAACGAATCTGCCTTGGCATTTGACCATCCGGGGTGCTCTGCATCCCATAGTGGCCAGCCTTGTCTTGGATGCCATTCGGAGCTCCCGAAGCAGGCTTTCTTGGGTGGGGTTCAAAGATACCCCCTCCCTCAGCTTCATTGGCAATTCCTTCTCGGGTGTGGCGGCTTCTCGGAGAGCCTCCAGAAGGTCCTGTTGTCCTGGTGTTAGGGGCTTTCCTTGGTTGCCGTTGCTGGGACCTTTCTCGGCCATTTTTCCTCCCCAGTTGGTACTGTCTGTTGATTATTTTCTACAAAATTGCTCAATATGCAAGATGTGGTGAGATGATACCCAAAACACGCCGGCACGTGTCCAAGGGGTGTTGAAGGTGTGGTGGTTGGTGGGATTGGCGAGTAAGTCCTAGGTGTGTTTTGTATGTAAGTTAAAATAGAACGATGCAGCTCAATTGTGTATATTCCCCAGAATCAGAAACGAATCGAATTCAGTATACCCTCGGCAAATATCGTTGGTATAAAGAAAACGGCTATCGAGTCAACCTTCCGGAGTCATTACGGGTCAAGGTGGAACACGATGAGCGTGTGGATAGGGAAGAAATACTCGACGCGGTTACCAAAGAGTTTCATCGTGTCGAATATGATCGTGCTGCAAAACTTCTCAGTACAGAGTTTGGTCTAATCAATGAAAATTTTACAAGAGAATTGCAGACTTTGGGTGGTTTTATACACCATACATACGATGTCTTAATCACAAAATATGGGGTTGGGGGAAGTTATCGGCATCCAAATAAGATTCAAGTGAATATTGATTATGGACAAACAATTTCCTGGGTTGTTTGCGCGCACGAGATTGTCCATCTAACAATTGAGGATTGGATAAGAGAATATAAAATCGATCATTGGACTAAGGAAAGGATTGTTGACTTGATTATGTTTAGATTTTTTCCAAACACAATAGCTCTTCAAAAAAATGGAAATGAACTTGGGAGGGTTGGCGAGCTGTTCGATTCTTATTTTCCAGATATAAAAAGAATCATCAAAGAATTACGATAAAGCGTTCAAGACGTCTGAACATATTGTTTAAAAACGTTTTTGAGCTGCTCAAACAATTTCGTGCTACCACCGGCGGTACTCGGGTCGCTAGGCTTCTGAAGAAGCCGTGTATTTTTCGTTCATTCGATCGATTCCTTCCTGCAACGCGTCGAGGCCCATCTCTGTTCTTCGACTATCTACCCGTTCTTGATCCTCAATAGGTTTGGGGATGTGTTTTTCTCCATCTTGAGTAAATTGTGTTCCATATAATTGAGGCTGATTTTGATTTACCCTCACTCTGTCTTCGAGGTATGCAATATCTTGCTTGGAAACTTCGCCTTCGGGAGCTTGTTTCATGAGTTCTAGACATCTTCTCTGGAAATCGACATCATGATCGGCGTGTTGAACAAGAAGCCAACCAGAATGGGCACTTTCCAAGCCCACTTTTGATATTGTTGGCCAGCCAATCTCTGCGATTATTTCTTTCATTCTTTCTGTATTCTTTCTGTCCAGATCTTCATCCCAAAAATCCTCATTTTGCAGGTTCTTTTCTCGCATATCTTGATCTGCTTTTAGCATCGTTTCTATCTCAGAAGCGAGGTTTGGAAATTGTACGTTTTGTGGAAATGTTTCTTGATCCATTAGCTTCACCTTAGCTCGAATTACGTAAATTAGGTACTCGGGTCACTCCGATACTTAGTTGTCTTGGCGGAGACGGTGGGATTCGAACCCACGAGGGTGTTACCCCTGCCTCCTTAGCAAGGAGGTACATTCGACCACTCTGACACGTCTCCAA
>CAZMAP010000035.1:0-7326 GCA_964564385.1 uncultured Candidatus Saccharibacteria bacterium
CAGCGCGTCGCTATCGCTCGCGCGATTCTCAAAGACGCGCCGATTCTCGTGCTCGACGAGGCAACATCGAGCCTCGATTCTGAATCGGAGCACCTCATCCAAGAGGCACTCAACATCCTCATGGAAGGGAAGACTGTCATCGTTATCGCACACCGTCTCTCAACCATCATCACGATGGACCGCATCATCGTTATCGAAGGCGGTAATATCCGCGCGATGGGTACGCATGACGAGCTCCTCACAAAAGACGATCTCTACAAAAAGCTGTGGTCCATTCAGGCGGGAGGGTTTTTGAAGGAGGAGGAATAAGATTTTGAAATCAATACTATGAGCAAAAACCTATCGATTTCCATACTAATTGCTGGGGTATTGGTGTCATGTGCCATTTTTAATAGTTATAATCTCGACACCCTCGCAAAGATTTTTACTATCTTAGGGGACCTTTCAATCGGGGTTGCCTTGCTAGCGTACCTATATAAAAAGAGACAGGACAGAACGTTGGCAGCTATAGATCAAATAAGTTTTTTTCGTGAAAAGATAATTCCTGAGATGATTGGTGTGCAAAAGGCTATCCTAGGAAAAGATCCAAGTTTTTGGTTTTCTCGCATCAATCTTAGCGAAAACAAATCGATTGAGGACGTGAAAAAGAATTTTTCAATAAACTTTGAAAAGCAACTATCTATATTTTTTAGCATTACTGAAGAAGCTGATGGTTGCGTTCGGAATAATATTGATCCGGTTCTGGATGAGCAAATAAAATTACTAAACATGCTTGAGGAACTCTCCTTAAGGGTGAGTCATTTTGGTACCGAATCTCATCCAGCCCTCAGTTCAATTCATGCGCCTTTTGTGGAATTGGTTGAAATGAATGCCGTTGCTCTAATTTTTATGCGGGATATTAAGGGTTCGCAGTACAAAGCGGTGCTTTCGCTCTATGACTACTGGCGCGCTCGTGTGGAGGGGACAAACGTTCTTCAAAATCTCGAAAAACATGGATTCATAACTAAAGATCAGTTTGAGAAAACCTTAAAGAAACAAAGAGATCGAGCACGAAGGACCTCAAAAAAGGCTTCGTAAAGGATCCAATATTATCGATATGCTTTACTCAAAATGCACCTCGCCTCGCTCGGCGAGGGCTTTTGTTTTAGTGAATCGCAGACGCGATTGCTTTGACGATACCTTTGTCGAACGGTCCAGGGATGATCTTTTTGGGAGAAGGTTTCTTCACAAGCGACGCAAGTTTGTGTGCTGTGCGTAGTTTGATTGCAGTCGTAATTTCGCGCACGCCGTGGTCCAAGGCACCACGAAAGAGCCCGGGGAACACGAGTGAGTTGTTGATTTGGTTTGGGTAGTCCGAGCGTCCTGTGGCAACAACGAGTGCACCAGCGCGGAGTGCGAGGTCGGGCATGATTTCGGGGTTGGGGTTCGACATGGCAAACACAATCGCTCGTGGTGCCATGCTTCTCACCATCTCTTCGGTGACAAGGTTTGCACGCGCAACGCCGATGAATACATCCGCACCACAGAGAGCGTCGGCGAGTGTGCCTGTTTTGTTGTCGGGGTTCGTCATTGTGAGAAGCTTTTGTTTGTGAGGGTCCAAATCGTTGCGTTTCTTTGAAACGATTTCTTTGGAATCGACGACGACAATGGCGCGCGCGCCTGCGGCATGGAGCAATGTGGTGATGGCATTGCCCGCTGCGCCTGCTCCCACGATGACTATCTTTGCTGTAGCGATGCGTTTTTTGGCTACTTTGAGTGCATTGAGCAATCCAGCGAGCACAACGATGGCTGTACCATGCTGATCGTCGTGGAACACGGGGATGTTCAGACGCGCTTTGAGCTGTTCTTCGATATCAAAACAGCGTGGTGCGGAGATGTCTTCGAGATTGATACCACTAAAACCTGGTGCAATGTGGGCAATGGTGTCGATAATTTCTTGGGTGTCTTGTGTGTCGAGAACGATGGGGTAGGCGTCGATATTGGCAAACTCTTTGAAGATCATCGCTTTACCTTCCATCACTGGCAGTGCGCCCATTGGTCCAATATTGCCCAGACCAAGAACCGCTGATCCGTCGGAGACCACGAGCACGCTGTTTCCTTTGAGTGTGTAGTCACGAGCCTGTTCGGGGTGTTCGCCGAGGTACGAGGCAACCTTGCCGACACCGGGTGTGTACCAGAGCGAAAGATCTTCACGAGTTTTGAGCGGAGCTTTGGCCCGTACTTCCATCTTACCTTTGTGAGCCTTGTGAGCTTTGAGTGGGTCTTTGTGTGTGGTCATAGACGGCAATTATATACCGATACGGTGATGTATAGAAAAACAGATTGATTTATTCAAAACAAAACAAGATCACTTCTACTCAAAATGCACCTCGCCTCGCTCGGCGAGGGCTTTTTGTAATTCGGGGTATTTTGTGAGGAGCACATCCGATTCAACGATTCGTTTTGCTTCTGCTCGCGCGGCTTCAACAAGCTTGAGGTTCTTGAGTGCTTCCATACCAATATCAGAAACACCCCATTGTTTCTTTCCTGAAAGATCACCAGAACCGCGGAGCATGAGATCGTGCTCGGCGAGCTCAAAGCCATTGGCTGCTTTGGTGAGTGCTTTGAGACGGTCGAGCGTTGGCTGTGACTTGGATTCAGTAAAGAGATAACAGTACGCTTGGTGGTTGCTGCGGAGCACGCGGCCGCGGAGCTGGTGGAGCTGTGAGAGACCAAAGCGCTCAGCCCCTTCGATGAGAATGATCGTCGCGTTCGGTACGTTCACGCCGACTTCAACGACCGATGTTGCAACGAGAATCTTGATCGAGCCTTCGGTAAACGCTTTCATCATGTCTTCTTTCTTTTCTGTCTTCATCTTGCCGTGAAGCATACCAACCGAGAACTCGGGGAACACCTCGCGTGCGAGACGTTTTGCTTCTTCTTCAACCGACTTCGCCTGAAGCGCCATCTCATCCGCCTTCGCCAAGACTCTGGCGGACAGGTCGGTTTTGTTCGGTGCAGCCTGCTCGCCGAAGCCTTCTGGCGTAGGTGGGTCGATGCGCGGGCAGATGACGTATGCCTGTCGTCCTGCCTCAAGCTCCTGTCGCAGGTGCTCGTACACTTCTTTGCGTCCCGAAGGCGGGACGTTTTTGGTGATGATTGGCTTACGCCCGGGCGGCATCACATCAAGCAGCGTGAGATCGAGGTCTCCATATATTGTCAGAGCCAAGGTGCGGGGGATTGGCGTTGCGGTCATGCTCAAAAGATGGGGGAGGTTCTTGTCTTTCCTCGCCAACGCCGCGCGCTGTTTGGTGCCAAAGCGATGTTGCTCGTCGATGATGATGTAGGCGAGATGCTTCCATTCGACCGTCTTTTGGATGAGCGCATGCGTGCCAATGAGAATCGGGATTTCGCCGTTTGCGACCCACTTCAACAGTTGAGAACGAGAAATATCGGTCCAGCCATTTGGGTTAACTTTGGAAGGGAACTTTTTACAGCCCGACGACGTGATGAGTGCAACGTTGATCGGCAAACCTCGATAGAGCTCAACAAACGATTCAAAGTGCTGTGTCGCCAAGATTTCTGTTGGCGCCATGAGTGCAACCTGCAGGTTACCGAAGTCTTCTTTTCCATCGGCGACTTTGGTTATCTTCTGCAAATCAGATTTCTTTGGAAACGCCGGGCCAGTCGAAACCATCTTGGGAGGACGAGTTGTGACGACAGCAAAGCTCGTTGCTGCTGCCACGAATGTCTTGCCCGAACCAACGTCTCCTTCGAGAAGGCGCGACATCGCGCGTGTGCCTGCGAAGTCGGCGAAGATGTCTTCGAGCGCTTTTGATTGAGCGGATGTTGGTTTGAACGGGAACTTGGAGAGGAATCCATCAACGCTTTCTTTGGTTGGACGAATGTCCCACGTTGGGAGCGAGTCGGTCATTGCGCGCTCCTGTTGTTTCTTGAGTTGGATGAAGAAGATCTCTTCGAATGCAAATCGTTTGCGCGCTGCGTCCGCATCTTTTTTGTTCTCGGGCGCATGAATCCATACGAGCGCCGTGCCAAGCGATGGTAGATTGAGACGTTTGAGAACATCGGCAGGCAGAGGATCAACAACACGTTCGAGCGCGCCGGCCTTGATGAGTTTTTTGATCGCGTAGTAGATCCAACGTGACGTGACACCACGGCTTTCGGGATAGACGGGGAAGAGAGATAACCCATGACCTATAACCGGTGGCTGGTCATAGGTCATAGGTTCTTTGTCATCTGTTTCCGCAAAAAGCGACTCAGCTTCCTCTGGGATTACTGACGCGTGAGAAATGGCTGGGTTTGAAAGATAAAATTCACCGCTCCTCTCCGATATCGTTCCTTCAACCTTCACCGTCGCGCCTTCGGGGAACATCTTGGCAATGTAAGGTTGGTGAAACCAGACCGCTTTTACCTTGCCACTCACGGTATTGATGGTTGCCTGCGCCATGGGAATCTTCGACTTCCACCCTTTTGATACTTTTGCTTTCGAAATAGTTCCGTAGAGCGTCACCTTCTGTCCTTTGGCGAGGATGCCTGTTTGCGTCGCTCCCGAGAGATCGTCGTAGCGGGCAGGGAAGTGGTAGAACAAATCTCGGACAGTGGTTACACCAAGACGTGTGAGGGCTTTGGCGTGCGATTCATCAACACGCAGGGCATCGGCGAGCTTGTCGGAGAGATTCATGATGCTATCTTACGATATTTTTATGAAATCTTTCTTGGTTGACTCTGTTGCGGGTGCGGGGTACTCTCTGGAAAGAAGACGCTAGCAACTGTTCCTGAAAGGAGGAACGCGTGTATACTCTCGTCGTAAGGTTTACCCTCTTCGTTGAGGTGGAGGATTACTCTCCTCCGGAAAGCGTTAGGTGGTCCCCCTACTGGGAAATCACCTATGAGTGTCACTTTGGTTTCCCCTCGAATTTTCCTCGCGAAGAAGAGGAGAAGATTCTCATTGGGAGACTGTTGTCCTATCGTGCTCATGCGAGGATGGACGCGATGAGGAAGTTTCCAGGACTTCGGACGAGGGTCACTGGTCGGGAGGATACGTTCGAGGTGAGGGTTGCGAGTGGGGTGAGGCTGCCTCTGGGGTCTCTGTCGCTCGCGTCTCACTGAATGCTCGTTCAACTTGCGCCGTCGGCTCTGCCGGCGGCGTTTTGTTATGTGTTAAATGGTCAAACTCTCATCAAGAAACCCTTGACGTACGCTTTAAAAACGTTATAATACAAGGTAGAGTTTCACTTCTGTTCCGACTTGGTCCTTAACAACAGCAACAGAATGCTCAGAAATTGAGTTGAGGGTATAGAAGTCCAACGTCTCACTCATGTCCTGGAGGACACAATGACGCGTTATCTCAAGAGCCTCATGCTCGTGCTCACCATCGTGGTGGGCGTCACCGATGCTTCGGCGCAGCAGTTTCCGCTGACCCTCGTGGGTCAGCCGGAGAAGCCGGTCGTCGAGCTCGCCCGTCTCTTCGTCCAGCTCGACTGGCGGAGCGACGGGAGCGGTGACACGGTCCGCCGTGTTCGCCCGTTGCTCTACCTTGGCCATGGCACCTGCCGTGGCAAGGTGGAGATGAACTTGGCGGCCACAGAGGCCGTCAATGGCGAGAACGGGAACTGGTTGGAAATCGCCACTCTCGAGTGCGCGGTCTCCAAGCAGACCACGGTGTCGGTTGGGCGACTCTTCTTGGCGGCGCCGTATTCCGCGCCTCCTCCGTTCCTTCTCCGTAGTGTCGAGTATCCGAAGGCCAACACCTTCAATGCTTACGGCTACGGAGTTCAGGTCAAACGATCGTTCGGACTGTGGAGCGCCATCGTCGACGTGTCCGGAAATTCCGGCAAACAGTTCAACGATGATGGCAACTTCGCCCATGTGGAGTCGTCCCTTCGGATCGGGCGCAAGCTCGGTTCGGTGGGAACTCTCTCATTCACGTCACAGCTGTCCGCGGACGTTACGCGGGTCGGCATCGACTGGATGAGTTCCTCGGACCAGAAGTTTAGCGTGTGGGCCGGCGTCTACTACGACGACGGTACCAGCGAGAAGCTTCTGGGGATGATTCAGGTCTCATACTCGCTCGGACGCTTCGTGCGTCCGCATGCGATGTGGGACCATCGCCCCGATGGTTCGGAAGAATGGACGTTGGGGACGGAGATTCTCCTCCGAAAGGAGGTCCGCGTCGTCGTCGATTACGAAGCCGAAGCCGAGCGCGTGCTCGGACGGCTCCAGCTCCACTGGTAACGATTCCAACTCACCCCAAGGAGGGGAAACCATGAATCGCAAGACTCTTTCGTTCGTGATCGCGATGTTCCTGGCGGTGGGGTTCACCGTCAACGCCTCCGCGCAGACCTACACCGCCGACCTTTCGTGGTCGTCGCAGAGCGCCTTCAAGCTCTTCGGGAGCACGGCCTCGACGCGTCCGATTGGCGCGCTCGACGTCACGGTCGAGAAGGGGAGCTGGTCCGCCGAGCTCATCGTCGTCCGCGGCATCGGCGACCAGAACCAAGGAGAACAGGCCGACTACTACGACGGGTTCATCACTCGCTCGTGGGAGTCGGGGAAGTTCTCTGGTTCCTATGGAACCGAGATCTTCCACGCTCCTGCTCAGCTTGGCGGTCCGCATGCCACGTTCATCGGGCCGTTGGCGAAGATGACGTGGAAGTACAACGACCACTTCTCCATGAAGACCGGCGTGCAGTATGTCGGGACATACAACACCGACTACGGTGGCGACCGGATCTACGGCTGGGTTCAGCCGACGTTCTCTGTTGGTTGGTGGCGTTTGTCGCTCGACGTTTCGCCCGGCTACATCGCCGGAAACACCGGTCGTACGACGCAGTACCTGTCGTCGACTCTGTCGCTCGACCTGCGTCACGACAGCAGGCTCTATGTGTCGTATCTGCAGGCCGAGAGTTGGGGGACCGGTGAGCCCGGAATGGTGCCGATCGACGGCACCTGGACGGGTGGGGTCACGATTACCTTCAACAACCCCAACGATCACTGAGCATCTGCTGTGGGGCCGGTTCGCGTTCGTGCGGGCCGGCCCCTTTCTGTATCTCGCCGGAGCTTCAGCGAAGGTGGATTCTGTTTTAGTAAAGGCAACAATCATTTTCATTCGCATTGTCGCCTTCTGTACTAATCCACAGGTCATCCCCAGTCCAAAAGCCCTTTCTTGACACAGGCATTTTTATGAGTACAATCTAGGTCTCCGGTTAGGGGATTTTTTATCCCGACATTTCAGTCGGGGTTGTCATAACCGGTGAAGTTCGTTGAAAACTAAATATGTAGATTGAGTACAAGATTTTCGGCGCTTCGAATAAAGCGCCGGAGTAC
>CAZMAP010000036.1:0-7077 GCA_964564385.1 uncultured Candidatus Saccharibacteria bacterium
TGGTACCATCGGACACGTTGACCACGGCAAGACGACGCTTACCGCAGGTATTCTCCACGTCCTCGACATGCACAAAGAGGAGGGATACGGCGCACGTGTCGAAGCAATCGACAACATCGACAAGGCTCCCGAAGAGAAGGCTCGTGGTATCACGATTTCACTCCACCACTCAGAGTACTGGACGCCTGCACGTCACTACGCGCACATCGACGCTCCAGGACACGCCGACTACATCAAGAACATGATCACCGGTGCCGCACAAATGGACGCCGCAATCCTCGTGGTTGCTGCAACCGACGGTGCGATGCCACAGACTCGTGAGCACGTTCTCCTTGCAAAGCAGGTTGGTGTTCCGAAGCTTCTCGTCTTCCTCAACAAATGTGACATGGTTCCGGACAAGGACCTCATCGACCTCGTCGAAGAGGAAATTCGTGACCTTCTCACAAAGCAAGGATTCGATGGTGCCAACGCACCAATCATCCGCGGTTCTGGTCTCAAGGCTCTCGAGGCATCATCAAAGGATGATGAATGGGCACAGAAAGTCTTCGAGCTCATCAACGCGCTCGACACCTACGTCGAAAGCCCAGTTCGTGAGACTGACAAGCCGTTCCTCATGCCAGTCGAAGACATCTTCTCAATCGAAGGTCGTGGTACGGTCGTTACCGGTCGCATCGAGCGCGGTATGATCAAAGTCGGACAGGATGTTGAGGTTATCGGTCTCAATCCCACACAGAAGACCACGGTCACCGGTATCGAGATGTTCAACAAGTCGCTCAGCGAAGGACAGGCCGGCGACAACGCGGGTATCCTCGTTCGCGGTCTCAAGAAAGAAGACGTTACTCGCGGTCAGGTGCTCGCGGCTCCTGGTTCTGTTACCCCGCACACCGACTTCGAGGCAGAAGTCTACGTTCTCTCCAAGGACGAAGGCGGTCGTCACACACCGTTCATCTCTGGGTACAAGCCTCAGTTCTACGTTCGCACAACAGATGTGACTGGTGAAGTAACGCTCCCTGAGGGAACACAGATGGTGATGCCGGGCGACACGGTCAAGTTCAGTGTCAAACTCGTTGCTCCGGTCGCGCTCGAGGACAATCAGCGTTTCGCTATCCGTGAGGGTGGTAAGACTGTTGGTGCAGGTGTCGTCACGAAAATCGTCAAATAACTTACGGCCCACAGCCTACAACTCACAGCAAAAATTGCTGTTAGCTGTAAGCAGTAAGCTGTTAGCCCGCAATCATGGCTGCTACCAAAACAAAGAAAACAACGAAGGCAACACACGAAGAGACTCCCAACAAGCTTCGCATCCGCGTTCGTGCATACGAACACAAACTTCTCGACACGTCGGTGAAGCAAATCATGGACACGGCACTTCGCTACGAAGCAAATGTCCAAGGTCCGATTCCGCTTCCGACCGAGCACACCAAGTACACGGTTAACCGAGGCGCGTTCATCGACAAGAACGCACGAGAGCAGTTCGAGATGCGCGTTCACAAGCGCGTGATCGACATCGTCAACCCGACGCCGAAGATCATCGAAGCGCTCACTTCGCTCTCACTCCCATCGGGCGTGAACATCGAAGTGAAGATGATGTAGGGCTTCGCAAAGCAACAATTGTAAGGAGACAATTGCAAAAACACCCCGAGAGAAATTGAGGGGTGTTTTTGTATTCGGGCATAAGGAAAGCGGGCTCGGTTCACCACGAGTGTGGTGTCGTTGCCCGCTGTGGCGCCGTGTTAGGTGCCGGTTCGTCCTGACACCGAAGTGTCAGGGAGGTGGGAATCCAGGAAGGTCAGAGGGTGCCGACGGCACGCTCGGGAGCGGGCGCTTCGGCGATCGCCGTCTCGGCCGCAGGGGCCGGGGGCGTCGGAGGAGCGATGAAGCTGTCGAGGAACCTCTGGAGGTCTCCCGCCGTGTTGCGCTGCTTCGAGGCGTTCTCGATGTTGTTGCGGGCCACTTCGTGAAGGGTCGCGAGGCGTGCGGTGATCTGTGCGATCTCCACCCGAGCCGCTTCGGCAGCCGATGTGAACTGGGTTTCCGCCGCCTTGCACGAACGCTGGCCGTGAGCGACCTCGTCGGGCAGTGTGATCTGCACACCGAGATGACGCAGGGTCATGACGTACTGCCGGCGGTCGGCGTCGGTACGTCCCTGCAGCGAGTCGAACTCGCGCGCCTCGGTGATACCGAAGGTTGAGCGAGGCTGAGGGACGGGCACAGGAGCGACGACCGGCTGCTGCACCGGGATGGTCGCCGCCACGCCGGTAGGCGTGAAGGTGAACCCGGTATAGCGGAGACCCGAGAACGCCACATCGTTGCCGCAGCCCTGGAGGAACACGAGCTGCTCGCGCCTGCCGTTCGGCATCTGGAACCAGGCCCGGAAACCGGGCTCGTTCCTCATGAGTCGAATGGACGACGAACCACCGTGGTACCCGACGCGGCCGATGCCGTTGATGACACCGGCCTCGATGTTACCAACGAGGCGGGGGTGGAGGGTCTCCTGCGGGTATTCCGCCAGCCGTCCGAAGCGTGTCCGACCGAGTCGGGTCGTCCACATGATGACGTCATCCGTGTTGAGCGGGTCGACGCCGTTATGCCGGAGCGGGGCGCCAGAGGTCGCGGGATGAGTGAACTTCCACCACCACCGCGCCAGTGCGAGGAGGATGAGACTGATCAGCAGCCACGCCCACCGGGGCAAGGTGATGCCGCCGCCGGTGAGGCTGTTGATGGAACCGACGCCCGCGAGGTTGTTCCCGAGGGCGGGGGTCGGTCGAACGAACCCCTGGACCTCCACAGGCTGCGGCGTCATGTTCAGCTCACCCAGGCCCTTGAGGGTCTCGCCGGGTCGGATGACCACGATGAACTTCCCTTCGGGATTGATGAATTGTCGGCCAGGCTTGGAGAGGAACGGGTTCTGGGCGACCACCTGCCCCCACTTGAGGGGGTTGTTGTAGTAGACCCCGGAGAGGTCCCAGAGGGTGTCCGTTGGCTGAACAGCGTAGGTGCCGTCCGGCTGCATTTGAGCGTTGATGGGACTCGTAGCCACGAAGGCGGCGAGGGCGAGGACGACCAGCACGATGCTGGCGTAGACGAGAGACTTGCGCATTGGGATCTCCTCCCGTAAAGGCGGTTTGACTCTCTCCATCAGGCGGGCAACGTTGCCCTTTTTATCTTCCTGAATTGTGGAGAGCTTCCGGAGAGTATTATATCAGTTTAAAGCACCTTGTCAAGTCTTTTCTTGACAAAATATGTATAGAAGGTGAGGTCGTTTCATAGAGGCCACCAATCTCAAGAAGACGCGTCGCGTGAAGGCCCGTTCTTGCTTGCATCAATTTCAAAGCTTTGATATAGTCTCGTGGTCAACCTGCCTGCGTCGAGACTTCGGCGAGGCAGGTACCGATGCGCCATGTCCCACAGGGGACCTCTGGACACCCCAACGGCCCCGGCCGGACAGAGTGTCCGAGTCGGGGATTTAAGCATCCTGTAATAAATTTGTTACAGGATTCGGGCTACAGGTTACAGGTACGAGCAAAATGAAATTCATCGTCCGCCTTCGCTAAAGCTTCGGTGGACACCTACACAACAACGTTTCATACCATGAAGTTTATTGTCGGAACAAAAGAAGAGATGACACAGGTCTTCACCGAAGGCGGCAAGGTTCAGCCCGCAACTATCGTGAAGGTCTCTCCACTTACTGTCACTCAGCTCAAGACCGCCGCAAAGGACGGTTACGCTGCAGTCCAGTTTGGTTTTGCAGAAAAGAAAGAAAAGCACATCAACAAAGCACAGAAGACCAAGGGTCTTTTCTCTGGTTACATCGAATTTCGCCTGCCTGCGCAGGCAGGCACCGACGAAGCTCCTGAAGTTGGTTCAGTCGTCAACGCTGACACATTTGCCGAGGGTGACGTTGTCACCGCGTCGGGCATCAGCAAGGCAAAGGGATTCCAAGGTGGTGTGAAGCGCCACGGTTTTCACGGAGGTAGCCGCACCCACGGTCAGAAGCACTCTGAGCGCGAAGTCGGTTCGATCGGTGGTGGTGGTCGTGCGGGTGGTCGTGTTGTCAAAGGTATGCGCATGGGTGGTCGCATGGGTGGTGATCGCATCACGGTCAAGAACCTCAAGATTGTTCAGGTTGATGCAGCCAACGGCTACCTCCTCATTTCAGGAGCAGTTCCTGGTCGTCGCGGCACGCTCATCGAGATCGTTGGTAAATAAGACGACAATCGAAAGGCAACAATTTTTATGAAGAAGACAACTCCAAAAAAGAATACAGAAAAGAAAGTCCTCGAATCTCTTTCGGCACCAGTTTACACCTCAGCAGGTAAGGAATCAGGAACGGTCTCTCTCCCCGGGGCGCTTTTCAATGTTGCATGGAACAACGACCTCGTTCGTCAGGTTGCTCTCGGCATGCAGTCAAACGCACGCGCGGGCAATGGTCTCGCACACACCAAGGGTCGTGGCGAAGTTCGTGGTGGTGGTAAGAAGCCTTGGAAGCAAAAGGGAACCGGTCAGGCTCGTCACGGATCATCACGTTCCCCAATCTGGAAGGGTGGTGGTGTTACACATGGTCCGAACGCCA
Source organism: uncultured Candidatus Saccharibacteria bacterium (assembly GCA_964564385.1). Lineage (GTDB taxonomy): Bacteria > Patescibacteriota > Minisyncoccia > Phycocordibacterales > EsbW-18 > EsbW-18. Next base: position 4,574 of record CAZMAP010000036.1, read on the forward strand.
ACAAGGACTACAGCAAGCGTATTCCAAAGAGCATGCGCGCAAAGGCGCTTGCCGTTGTTCTCTCACAGAAGCTTCGCGAGGGTGAAGTAATCTTTGTTGATTCAATCTTGTTCAAAGCCCCAAAGACCGCAGAGGCTCGCACAATACTCCACGCGCTTGGTGCAATCAAGGGATTTGAGGGTCTTGTTTCCAAAAAAACCAACGCACTCTTCCTTGCACTCTCGCAAAACAACGAAAACACAAAGCGTAGTTTTGCAAACTTCGGCAATGTCGAAGTCGACGAACTCCGCAATCTCAATGTTGTTGATGCACTTTCCTCAAAGTACCTCCTCATTGAGAACCCAGCCGAATCTCTTGCTTCGCTTGGGAGTAAGTTAAAGGTTCATTAGTTCATTAGTTTCACTCATTTCATTCGCTCCTTGGTTTCAAACCAAAAACTAACGAACTAATAAACTAAAAGCACCACTATGTTGTTCAAGAAAAAAGACTCAAACGAAGGCGTCAAGGCAAAGACAACTCTTTTTGCATCAAAGGCAAAAAAAGGCGACGCACAAGAAAAGGATGATGTTCGAAAGAGCGCGCCGGTTGTCTCTACATCAAAGAGTGTTGCAACAAGCGACAAGAAGCTCAAGACCACAGTTGCAACAGGCAAGGTCAATGCAGATATTCTCCGCAACCCTCGCGTTACCGAAAAGGCAACGGTCGTTGCTGGGCAGAATGTGTACACCTTCGATGTCGCTCCATATGCAAACAAGACGACCATCAAGGCCGCTATCAAAGACGTCTATGGTGTTACTCCAGTTGCCGTACGCATTGTGACCATCCCAACCAAAAAGTACATGTCGCGCCGTGGTCTCCAGAGCAGCTCAGGCGGTGGCAAAAAGGCGTACGTCCAGCTCAAAAAAGGCGACAGCATTGAATTAGTTTAATGTTTATTAGTTCTTTAGTTTCGCTCATGTCGTTCGCTCTTTAGTTCAAAACCAAAAACTAACGAACCAATAAACTAACAAACTACGTATGAAGAAGCACAAACCAACATCAGCAGGACGTCGTGGTATGTCAGTGATCTCGTATCGCGCGACAATTACCACCGACACACCGCACAAACCGCTCACGAACGGGTATGCCCGTTCACATGGTCGCAACGCGATGGGACGCCTCACAACCCGTTCCGTTGGTGGTGGCCACAAGCGTCGCTGGCGTGACATCGACTTCAAGTACGACAAGATTGATATTCCTGCACGTGTTGAATCAGTCGAATACGACCCAAACCGCACTTCATTTATCGCACTTGTTTGTTACAGCGACGGTGAACGTCGTTATGTCATTGCTCCACAGACTATCAAGGTTGGTGACACAATGATCAACTCAGCAACTGCTATTGCAAAGCCGGGCAACCGCCTTCCTCTCGCAAAGATTCCTGTCGGTACATTTGTCTACAATGTCGAGATCAAGCCTCGTGGCGGTGCACAGCTCGCACGTTCAGCCGGCAATTACGCAGAGGTTGTCGCTCACGACGCTGGGTACACGCTTCTCAAGATGCCGTCGACAGAGGTTCGTCGTGTTGATGAAAATGGCTGGGCATCGATTGGTGAAGTTTCAAATCCTGAACACCGCTTGGAAAATCTTGGTAAGGCAGGTCGCAATCGCTGGCTCGGTGTACGTCCAAAGGTCCGTGGTACTGCCATGAACCCTGTTGACCACCCGCATGGTGGTGGTGAAGGTGTTCAGGGTCGCGGTCACCGTCGCGCTCGCACTCGTCACGGCAAGAACACCGGCAAGGGTCACAAGACGCGCACACCCAAGAAATACTCAAACCACCTCATTGTTTCGCGTCGACGCGTTGGAGGAAAGAAGACAAAATAACCCTCCTACGCCAAGGCTACGGAGGACGAAGGAAACAAGAATGCCCCCGCCACGGCGGGGGTGTTTTGTTGCTCCAAAATGAAAAGGAGCGCCAGATTCGGGGGAAGGATCCCCGGACGCTCCTCGTTGGTTGCGGCGTTAAGCCGTGGTGGTAGGACTGGTGGGGCCCTAGGTCCCCCTTACTGCTGCGGGATGGCCTCGAACCTGCGGTAGTCTCGCAAGGTGAAGCACTCTCCCCTCTCCGTGGTGAACCTGCACCCGTCGCGGTGCAGGTTGAGCGTCGCCTCCTTCTTCTGACCCGTGACTAGGGTCAGAACGCCTCGCAACACCACGTTGATGCTCTTGGGCATAGAAAGCCTCTCCCTATAAACACCGGGTTCATTCCCGGATGAGTCCTTGGTAGGTAAAACGTATTCCACAAACCGCAAAGAACAGGTACGCGATGCATTATACCCCACTATTTTGAAAGCGCAATAGGCTGGGGACAGACGGTGGAAAAGTGGCCTCAAACAGTCGCTCTTGGACGTGTAGGCATTTGACATCTGCTTGCATTTTGCTATTATCGTCACACGAGCCTCACGGCTCTTTTTCTTCGCAAAGCAGTGCGAAGCATCGCTAAAAATTCACCAGGATGACTC
>CAZMAP010000037.1:0-4839 GCA_964564385.1 uncultured Candidatus Saccharibacteria bacterium
CGAGCACGAGAATCGGCGCGTCTTTGAGAATCGCGCGAGCGATAGCGACGCGCTGGCGCTCACCACCCGAAAGCTTCACACCACGCTCACCCACCATCGTTTCGTATCCATCAGGAAGCGCCGAGATGAACTCGTGACAGCGCGCCTTCTTGGCAGCTTCGAGGACTTCTTCGTCGGTCGCATCACGACGTCCGTAGCGGATGTTGTCCATGAGCGAACGGTGAAAAAGAATCGGTTCCTGTGGCACCAAAGCAATCGCGTCACGAAGACTGTCTTGAGTGACCTTTGAGATGTCCTGACCGTCGATGAGGATAGTTCCTGCAGTTACATCGTGGAAACGGAAGAGGAGTTTTGTAACCGTCGTTTTTCCTGCGCCCGAAGGACCAATGAATGCCACCTTTTCTCCTGGGTCAATTGAGAGTGAGAAACCATCGAGCACTTTGCGCGTTTCGTTGAAGTTGAATGAGACGTCAATGAAGTCGATCTTGCCGTTCGTGATTTTGAGCGTCCCCGCATTCGGTATGTCCTGCACACCATATGGCATATCGAGTATCTCGACCATCTCTTTCCCGTCTGCAAATGCTTGGTAAAGCGCCTTGATCACATGACCAAAACCCCAGAGTCGCTCCACGAGGCTAATGATGAACGTTTGAAACAGAACAAAATCACCGATTGTAAGCACCCCTTGTTTATAAAGTTTAAATGCCGCGAGCATCACGACCACTTCTATTACGACGGTGAGAATACCTTGGACAGAATGAATGATCTCACTGACGCTCCACGTAAAGTTTCTGAGTCTCCGAAGCTCTTCGACCACTGTGGCAAAAAGTCCAATTTCGTGGCTAGCTGCTGAAAATAGTTTTATCGTCGTGCTGTTCGTCAAAGCATCTGACAGCATTCCACCAACCTTGGTATCCGCCTCCGCTCGCTGTTCTTCGTATTTTTGTTTCCACCTGATAGCAAGATAATTAACGAACAGGAGAAGAAAAAACCACACGAGGATGGCAAGGCCAATTTCCTTTGAGCGCGAGAATATGACGACCAATATCGCTATTGTCGAGACAAAAAGCGGAACAAGTTGGTATACAAGCTGGTCGAAAATGGTTTCATACGCACTCGAGAACCTATTCACCTTCTTGGTAAGCGAACCGACGAAGGAGTTGGTGAAAAAATCATAGGAGTGACGAATGATGTTTTCAAAGGCATCATTGGCCAGATTCGCCATCACCCGCGCCTCGATCCATATCGTAAGAAAATTAATAGGGCGCCACAGGAGGGCGATAAGGCCTTTGATAAACAGAGCCGAAACAAGGGCCCAAAAGGCAATGTCCAGGGAATCAGTCCCCGCAACAAGTGCGTCAAAGAACTTTTTATAGAAAAGCGGGGCAACAGTACCTAAAATGCTGGTTGTTACCAATAACAAAGAGACCGTAACCACTCCCCATGCATACGGCCTCGTCTTCTTGGCAAAAACGCTGAATATCCTATGAACCGATATTCTAAGTCCCGATGTTGCATTCATGGGGCAACAATATCACAATGGCCTCGCATGCGTCCCGCCCCTAGCTCAATGGTTAGAGCTCCGAGCTTATACCTCGGCGGTTCATGGTTCGAGTCCATGGGGGCGGATTGCGTTAAAAAAGAGACTGCCTGTGCAGTCTCTTTTGGCAAGCCGAGCCGGAACCATGTTGCTACAGCGACAGGTACGGTGAGGTCGCGGACACGTAGGCTTTTGGAGCGCCGCGTGCGAACAAAAGACTTAGTGATCCGTGACGATAGCGGCCTTTTATTACTAACCAACTTGTCATGACCAATTCCACACCCCCCATCATCATAGCCGTCGACGGCACGTCGGGTTCAGGCAAAAGCGCCCTTGCAAAAGGGTTGGCACAAAGACTTGGTTTTTCTCATTTCAACAGTGGACTCGTCTATCGTATGGTGGCAGTAGAAGTGGCAGAAAAGATCGACAACAATCTGGAAGCATGTCTCAAATCTCTCAGAGAAGCCGTTGTTGCATACCACCCCAACCAACATGTGGTATTCAACGGCCAAGACATCACCGACGTGACTCATTCGGCATATGCCGACCACATGACACCCGCTGTGGCCAAGATACCGGCAATCCGTGAGATTGTGCGCACATGGCAACATGAGATTGTTCAGCGTTGGGGCAATTCAGTTGTCGAAGGTCGCGACATCGGCACGGTGGTGTTCCCCGATGCGCGCGTAAAGATATATCTCGAAGCCGACATCGAGAAACGAACAACGTGGCGATACCTTCAGCGAAAGAAAAAAGGCGCCGAAGAGCCACTCGAGCGCATCCGCGAAGCCCTCAAAGAACGAGACCGTATGGACATCGAACGACCCGAGTCAGGCTTACGCCCCGCGCCAGACGCCTATATTCTCGACGCTTCGAACAAAACACAAGAAGAGGTGCTCGAGGAGGCCCTGCGCGTGGTTCAAACAAGGCTCGACCATTAACCTGTTCTCGAGAAGCAGGAACTCATGTATCGTTACGATCATGAAAACAAAAGCCCCCTACATCATTGCCGGACTTGGCATCGTTATCGTAATTCTTGCGCTCGTCATTCCCAGCATCACACAATCAAAATATCTCAGATCTGCCAAGGCGGGCGGTGATTACCTCGTGCGACAAATGCACGAGGACGGTTCGTTCGTCTACGATTACGACCCACTGACCGGAGACGAATCTCCGTCATACAACATCCTCCGTCATGCCGGAACTGCCTACTCACTCATCGACCTCTACGAGGCCACGGGTGATGAGCAATATCTTCGTGCAGGAGAAAAAGCGCTTACCTACCTAGACAACCAGATCATCCCTTGCCCCGAACTTGTTGGCGGACAGCCTCTTGTGGATGCCGCGTGTGTTGAGGAAGACGGCGAAATAAAACTTGGAGGAAATGCTCTTGCGATTCTTGCATTCACTGAACACACAGCAGTCACCGGCTCAAAGCAGTATCTTCCCCGTGCACAACAACTCGCTCGATTTGTCGTCTCAACACAACGTCAAAACGGAGAGTTCTCTGTTCACAAAATCGACAGTTCAAGCGGGGCACCAGAAGACTTCGAGTCAGGATACTATCCGGGAGAAGCGCTCTTTGCCCTCGCACGTCTCTCCGCGGTCGACCACGACTCGTTGTGGATTAACGCCGCACACAACGCCGCACACTGGATTATCGACGTTCGTGATGCCAACATCCCAACAAAAGATCTCAACCATGATCACTGGCTCCTCTATGGACTCAGCGAACTCTACACGGACCGTCCCGACAAAGAATATCTCGCGCATGCCAAGAGAATCGTTGAATCAATCGCAGCGTCGCAACACCCCTCGGTGCGCTCGGGAGAAACTGTCGACCATCCGGAATGGGCGGGTGGGTTTTATGAACCTCCGCGCTCAACACCAACAGCAACCAGGAGCGAGGGGCTTGGAGCAGCATATACAATCTTCACCCGAGCAGGCGAAGAAGCGTACGCAACGGTTGTAAAAGATGTTATGCGAAAAGCAATCGACTTTGAGCTTCGAACGCAGTTCACCGCCACACAACTCGCACTCCTCGGCGCCGATATGACAGCGCAAGGTGCCTTCCACAGTGGTCTCGACACATACGACGTACGCATCGACTACATTCAACACAACATCTCCGCACTCCTCGCATTCGACAGGATAGAAAACGGAGAATAGTCGGGAACATCCTCCTTCGCTGCCCGCGCCACACCGGAGACTTCGGCGAGGCGAGAAGCTTCGGCGGAGAAACTACAAACGGCCCCCTTCCTCAGTGGGGGCCGTGGTTATGCGCCGATGGTCGCATGTTTGCGATCGATGATCTCGAGAGCCTTCAAGAAGAGTTTCTCCTCGAGGCCAAGACCATCGAGCTCTTTTACGAGCCGAACGGCATCTACAGCTTGTTGGGTCGTGAATCCGTGACGATTCAGGATTTCTTCGATGATTGCGGCCATCCGCTCGCTGGCTGGAGGATTCCTGACCAGGCGGATGTTACCTCGACCCTCAGCAGGGTCAGGCGACGTTGGTGACATACATCCTCCCTGTCAGTTGGCGAACAGTACCCAAATGAGTATGCCAGAAAAATAGAAGATGTCAAACTACGCGCTCTTTCTGTCACTGAGATACGAAGGACGCGATGTGTTCACTGGAGCTTTCTCGGTTGTTGCTTCACCGGTGATACTTTCGATTTTTACATCTCGGTCATTGATGCCTCGTTTCTCAAGTTGTGCCAGAAAAGCTGCTGCTTCTCTATCAACGTCGTTAGCAGGAAGTTTGTTTGGAGTTTTCTCAGTCGCAGGTGTGGCTGGCTTTGACTCTTTTGATCCTCCAAAAAATCTTTCAAATCCGAATCCCATAGATAAATGGTTATTGGTTATAAGTACACTTATGATACTCCCTTCTCCTTCCCCTTTACAGCAATCCCATGAGCGCGAAGAATGGCCTCAAAATCGTCTTGTTCGATAGTCTCTTTTTCGATAAGGACGTTCACAATCGCATCGAGAACGTGCTTGTGGTCGGTGAGAACCTTTGTGGCGCGTTCTCGCGCAACACTCAAAAGCTTGCCCACCTCATCATCAACCTTTGCGGCAATCTTCTCCGAATAATCACGGATTTCTGACATGCCGCCTTGGTGCTGAACGTCTTCGACAAGTGCAACAGGTCCAACTTCGAGTGACATGCCGTAGCGAGTAACCATGTCACGCGCAAGCGATGATGCAACTTGGAGATCGTTCGACGGTCCGGTCGTAATATCACCAAAAACCATCTCTTCTGCAGCGTATCCACCAAGTGTCATTGCAAGACGATCA
>CAZMAP010000037.1:4849-6834 GCA_964564385.1 uncultured Candidatus Saccharibacteria bacterium
GATCAAGGAATGCCTTGCGAGTGAACAAACGATTCTCTTCAAGCGGGAGCGAGAGTGTGTAGCCGCCCATGTGACCGCGCGCGATGATTGAGACTTTGTGGATTGGATCGGATTCCGTGAGCACCGATGCGACGAGTGCATGTCCTGCCTCGTGGTATGCGGTAATTTTTTTCTCTTTGTCAGAAAGAATATGACTGCGGCGCTCAGGGCCCATCATCACTTTCTCAATTGAACGAATCAGGTCAAATTGCGAAACCTTGGTACGGTTCTCACGCGCAGCAAGAATGGCTGCTTCGTTCATGAGCGATTGGAGATCAGCACCCGAGAATCCTGGTGTGCGCTCAGCAACTGTCTTGAAGACGACATCTTCTGCAAGCGGTTTGGTACGTGCGTGGATTGCCAAAATTGCCTCGCGGTCGGCACGATCAGGGAGGTCGAGGCGAACGCGGCGATCAAAACGTCCTGGACGAAGAAGTGCCGGATCAAGCACGTCAGGACGGTTCGTTGCTGCCATGACAATCACCTCTTCGGTCGGCTCGAATCCATCCATCTCAACAAGAATCTGATTGAGTGTTTGTTCGCGTTCGTCATTGCCACCACCAACACCCGTGCCACGAACACGTCCAACAGCATCAATCTCGTCGATAAAGATGATTGCAGGCGCTGCCTTTTTTACCGTTTGGAACAAGTCACGAACACGTGATGCACCAACACCAACAAACATCTCAACAAATTCGGAACCGGAGATTGAGAAAAACGGCACACCCGCCTCCCCCGCCACTGCGCGCGCAAGGAGCGTCTTACCAGTACCCGGACTTCCCATGAGAAGAACACCCTTAGGAATCTGCGCACCAATCGCAAGAAACTTCTTGGGGTTCTTGAGGAAGTCGACGATTTCGAGGAGCTCTTCCTTGGCTTCCTTCACACCAGCAACGTCTTTGAAGAGAACTTTTTTGTTGTCCTTTGGATCAAAGAAACGAGCGCGCGCTTGTCCAAACGAGAACGCCTGCATACCAGCACCTTTTGATGAGCGCATGAGCATGTAGATGAAGAGCCCAACAAGGAAGATTGGTATGAAGATGGGTGCGAGATTGACCACCCAAAACCAAAAGCCTGATTCACTCCGCACAGAAATAGTCGTTGACGCAAGTTCGGTCGGTGTTACACCGTATGCAGTAAACGCCTCCGAAAGACCGACGCCGGTTTCTTTGCGAGATGTCTGCTCTGAACCATCCACTCGTGTGATGGTGAGCGTATCACCCTCGACGACAATCGAAGCAATCGAACCCCCCGCAACATCATGAGCAACCTGGGAAAACGGAATCTCACTGGAATCTTTACGACCAGAGAAAAACGTGTATGCCGACGAAATAACGAAAAAAATGATGACCGTGATAAGGATCTGCGTCGTCAAACCCCCAAGAGGCTTTGGCTGGGGCTCTTTGCGGGGTTGTTTTGGCTGCTTGGTGGCGCGTTGTGACATACGTGGATTATACCCTCCTTCGCCTCGCTTACGCGAGGCTTCGAAGGGCGGGCCCTTTCGAAAAAAACGACGGAGAAGTGCCCGCCCTCCGGAGCTTCAGCGAAGGAGGAACCTTACAAGAGCCTCTTACGAGCAAAAGCAATGTCCGAACCAGTCTTTAAATATTTTTCAAACAAGATAGCCTTGGATTCCTGGATAAAAGCGCAATACCAAACGAAACGATATGGAATCTTCGTTTTGGTTGAAAGAGTAAGACCCCTATTATGCTCAGATAACCTTCTCTGAAGATTTTTGTGTTACCTGTGTAAAACGATTCGTCTTTGATGCTTTGAATAATATAGACGTAGTGCATGCGGTCACGATACGACCTATTCGCTAAAGTGTTCATAAACAAAACACACCCCTGAGGGGTGTGTTTTGTGCCTTGATTCGCGGGACAGGTTTTGTGCCTGCACTACGAAGCTTTAGCGTAGTAGTGGAGATGGCGGGTTTGACCCCACGT
>CAZMAP010000038.1:0-6746 GCA_964564385.1 uncultured Candidatus Saccharibacteria bacterium
ACCCCAAAGATGCTCGCTCCTTCTCAAGAGAGCCGGGGTCCCCATCGCGTACCTCAACGAACATCGCAACAAACTCGAGAGGCGCTAGTGTTACTCCTCGTCGGGCTTGTGCAGGGCAAGCGGTTGGACGCCGGCCGAGCTCCCCGTGATGTGCATCACATCCTTGTCGATCTTCCCGAGCTCTTTCTTTGCGGTGTTGTAGTGATTAATCGTCGTGCCGAGCGCACTGCCGAGCTTCACCATGAAACCGTCAAAGTTTGCAATGTGTCGTCCGAGCTCACCAACGTTCTTCTGGATATCCTTTGCCTGCTCTTCGATCTGAAGGCTGCGAAGCCCTTGGAGGACGGTCTGAAGGTACGCGAGGAATGACGTTGGTGAAACAATGATGACCTTCTTGCCAAACGCATAATCAATAAGATCACGTGTCGACGTCTTTACGGCGCCCACCTGATTGATGAGAAGATCGTAGTAGATGCCTTCGGACGGGATGAACATGAATGCAAACTCCATGGTGTTTTCTCCTGGGCGCACATATTTGCTCGTCTCATCGATGCGATTCTTGAGGTCTGTCTTGAACGCCTTTTCGTGGAGCTCGCGCTCAGCTTGATCGCGTGCTCCGAGCACGCGGTTGTAATTCTCAAGCGAGAACTTGGCATCAATCGGCACTATCTTGTCTTTGATAAACACAACAGCGTCAACAATCTCACCATTGGTGAATGCGTACTGCATCTGGTACGAGCCTGGTGGCATCACGTTTTGCAACACCGTCTCGAGATAGTACTCGCCCAAGATGCCACGCTGTTTTGGATTTTTGAGGATGTCTTGGAGGTTCTGAAGCTGGTCGGCAAACGACACAACCTGTTTGTTGGTCTCATCAAGCTTTGTGAGACCTTCCGTCACTTCTTTGACAATGCGTGCCGATTCGCCAAGCTGCGTGCGGAGCGAATCGTGCATGGTCTTTGCACTCTCGCCGAGCTTGGCATCAACGGTACGCGAGAGCTCGTTGATCTGCTGGAGCACAAGGGAGAGGCCGTCGGATGTTTGGTCATTCCCTACCGATTTCTTCTTGGAGAGAAAAAACGCCACAAGAACAGCCGCAGCAAGAATAACGAAACCGATGAGAATGGCGATGGGGGTGGTCATAACGCTTACAGCTTACAGCCAACAGCACAGCGCTCCAAATATATGGTTCGGAGCGGAGTGGATCTTTGTTTTTCCGAGCCTGCGAGGACAAAACACGGACCACGCAGCGAAGGTCATACCCTTAGCGTTCCGCAGGAATGGTGAGAGCGGAGTATCAACACTCGAGGACAACAACCTGTTCACGACTTCCCGAACAATCTCGCCGTCAGCCTTGCCTTTGAGGTCCTTCATAACCGTTCCAACGAACTGCCCCTTTTGGGCGGGGTCGGTGATACCGAGCTCTTCTTTCTTTGCCTTGACGACGGCTTCAATCTCATCACGAGTCATTTGTGTCGGGAGATACGTTTCGATAATAGCGAGCTCAGCCTGTTCGTTCTCAGCAAGCTCGGGACGACCTGCAGCCGTGAACTGTTCGATAGAATCCTTACGCTTCTTAGCTTCGCGCGCGATGACCGTCATCGCATCATCATCAGAAAGCTCTCCATCGGGTTTAATACCTTTTGCCACAAGTTCATTGGTAAATGCCGCCGAGATACCACGGAGTACAGTGAGTTTAACTGCATCCTTGGCTCGCATCGCGTCTTTGATTGATTCTTTGATAGTTGTTGTAAGGGTCATGAATTAAACTCTATAGCCTGTAACCTGTAACATTCAGCAGTAATGCGTTCCGTTACAGGCTACATGGTACAGGATTTGAGACTAACACGCCTCCCCTGAGCTGGTGATGCACGTCGATGTTGGCGTATCTCCCGAGTCCGACGTGCCCCGCGAATTCCAGTAAACCAACCCCATAAGAAACACGAAGCTGGCGACAAGTATCGCCAGAAATGAAAGCACGTTGCCATAGAAGTTCCCTTTCACAATCCCAGTATACCTCAAACATTCCAGAAGGCAGAAAAGGTCGCAAAAACGGAAAGCCCTCACATCCACACAACTTCTAATTCACACGCAATAAAAATTTCATAAAAAGTCTTCTCTCCATAACAAAAACCACCCTTTTGAGGGGGTGGTTTTTGTTAGTCAAACTGTTTTCGTCGCTTCTTGCGAAGCTAGGAAACTAGTTTGCTGTGTCGGCGTTCGATACGTAATCATCCTCGGTCTGGAAGTCTTCAAGACCGGTTGAGATGTACGATGGGCTGCCACCTGCGCTGTCGTCATCGTAGTCGATGCCGTAGATCTGCGCGTGGTAGTAACCTGCCGTTCCAGTACCAGTTGCGTCAAACGATACCTGGAGTTTGAAGGTACGTGATGTGCCCTCAGAAACCTTGTAACCGTATGAGCTGTCACCAGTGCTGCTGCTACCGATTGGTGTGAGCGCGTCAGATACCGATGCTGTGGTGCTTGCCACATCTGCATCCGTCTGAATTGCGTATTCAACACCGCCGGTTCCGTCCGGAGTCGTGTCAACAGCTGCGCCCTTTGCGACCCAGAAGTTTTCGCCGAATGCGTGGACGGTGAATTCAATCCAGAAGTCTGCCTGAGCCTCGTCACCACCAACAGGTGATGCTTCGGTTCCGCTGACATCTCCAAGTGTCACGGAGACACCAGAGCTGCGTACTGAGTGAACTTCACCTTCGTACGAACCCTTGAGCTGCGTCGAGTCGAGGCCTTCGCCAGACTCAGCACCCTCAACATCCCATGAGTCAACACCTGTCGACGATGCGTTGAGAACGATGTTGTCGCCCTCGTCGAAGTTGCCTGTCAAAGCCTTGAATTCAACCTGAACTTCAACATCAACCTCATCACCGTCGTTGATCATCACGTCATCGTCGCTAAGATCGAAGATGAGCGTTCCGGTCGCCGTCGTTGGGTTGTTGACTGTGAAGTCGTTGTATTTCTGACCATCGATGAGAATCTGAACATCGTTCACGAGACCATCGTAGGTGTCGCTGCCGTTTGCAGCTGCAATGTCAAAGCGGACATCGTTGAGCTGAAGATCGCCGTCTGCAGAAAGCTGCATCGTACCGATCGTCATCCAATCTGAAGTCTCCGTTGTCTCGACGTCGAACACGGTTGAGTCGACATCGTTGTCAGACTCAGTGACGTTGAGTTCGTCGTTTTGACCTGCCTCGTCGATTGTTACACCAGTGACCGTGTCTGAAGAATCACCCGCGTACTGGTCGATACCAGCCTCATCGAGTGCACGAACTGAGTCGTTGTCAATCGATACGGTCCACTCGTTGGCACCCGCTGTCCCTGACCCGTCAACCGAGTCTTCGACATCAAGAGCAACTGTGAACTGACCAGTGTCACCATCCTTAACAACTTCGCCAACGTTGTTGAAGCGAAGGCTCCATTCGTCGGTACCTTCATCGCTCCATGTGTCTTCCTCGTCGACGTTGTCGATCGAAGCGACTTCGTCACCGTCCATCAAGAGGTGGGCACCCTTGAATACTTTCCAAGGCTTGTCCTCACCTGTTGCTGTACCGGTGAATTCGAAGTTGACCTGAACACGCTGAACTTCGACGTCTGAGTCATCGACATCGAATTCGAAGTCGAGAACCTCAGCGTCTGTCTGACCCTCTTCGAGAGAGGTGTCGCTACCGTCCTTCGTGTCGTAATCCGTAAGCGATGCCTCCTCACCGTTGCCAGTGTTGAAGCCACCGTTGCCGCTGTTGTCATCGTCGTCACCTGACGTCGATGAACACGTCGAGTTGTACTTCGCGCGCGAGATTGCACCAAAGTAACCAGCTGCAGGTGAGACACCCGCTGCTGACTGCCATGCCGATACCGCCTGTGCGGTGACCGAACCGAAGTAACCAGTTGCAGCTACCTTGAAGTAGCCACCTGCTGCCAAGTAATTCTGAAGAGCAGTTACATCAGCACCCTGTGAGCCAACCGTGAGGTCGCGAGTGAAGCTGTAGCAGCTTGTGCTCGAAGATCCACCCTGAAGTGAGCTGATCTGTGCGAGCAACGCATTGATCTGGTCCTGGAGTTCCTGTGCGGTTGCTGCGTGAGCGCTTGAAGCGCCAACGAATGCAAAAGCCGCAACGAGAACTGCCAAGCCGAGAACTTTCTTGATTTGCATAAGTTTCTTGCTTGTAAGTCGTTTACTAATAACCCTACTAATAAAGCTACTGTAATCACTAATCTCGAAACATCCTTTAAGGGCACAGAACCGGTGGATTCCGCACCCTATCCAGGATGCTTCAAGAGTAGTTTGCGTGATTGAAGACCGACGCACGGTCATGCATTTCTTTCTTCTTTTTCTTTCCCGAGATTGGGAATCACTATGAAATTATCAACGTACAGTCATTTCATCGCTTGCATTCCGCCGGTGGGCGGTAGCGATAGGCCCTATTATAGAGGCATCACGGCGCAAACAACAAAATCCATGTGGATAAAGTGCCTGCGACGCTCGACGGTAATCATACCATTTCTAGCCCTATAGAACAAGCATCTCCGTGCTATGAATCGCGAGATGCCAACGACACAAATCACCGGATAAATCGCTAGAGAAAGTAGGTTGTCCACCGTCGTTCCCCCTTCTTTTTTATGTCACCTGAAATCACGAGTTCAACGAGATCACGCTGGATGGTTTTTTCACTACATTCGGGGATGGTCAAGGCAATGTCCTTTATGGTTACTTCGCCTTTTTCACGAATTATATTTATGATTTTTTCCTTTCGGTCTTTACCACTGAAAACCTTCTTTTGAGTGTCTGTTTTTATGATGTCCTTTTGAATGTCCTTTATGGGACCTGTTGAATGTCCTTTAATGAACATGTGCCGACCAAGATAGGGTGTCCGTGATGACTGATACGAAGTCTGAGGGAGTTCCTTTGTCTCCTGAAAAATGTCCGAGAGCGTCCTCACATCTGCATTAATCCTACCCTTGAGCTCTGCATCAAAAGCGTCCGCAAACGACCTGATTTCGGACACCAAGATGTCCCGGTTCATTTCGGACAAAATACGCACCCGAGCGGCGGTCTCGATCATGAAAAGCATCTTGGTTAGACGACCAGATGCGGTTGATGAGTTGCGCGAAACATCGTCAATAAACTCAAGGACATGGCACCGCAGAGACCACCGAAGAGGTTCTCGTTCATCAAAGAGCTCTGTTACAAGGTATATTGCCGATGCTATCTTTTGTCCTCTAGAAATAAAAAAGGAGGTTGATTGATTGTCCTTGAACACTGTCTTTGAGACTTTTGTATCGGACATATGCATCGATGGGAGTAAAAGACAGCCAAAGACTACATCAAGGACGTCATCGACACAAGTCTTTATGTTGTCTTTGCAAGCAACCTGCCAGCAGGTAGGAGCGAAGCAATCCAGAATCCGTGCCAACACATCCTTGGCTACTTCGTCGAACACTCCTCGCAGAGACGGAATGGTGAACATGGCAACATACTCCAGAAAATGTTGTGCTCATAATAAGTAAGATGGCGTGTAAGGTCGTGTTACAATTTTGATGTATGGCACGCAAAACCAAGGCGACAAAACGACAAAATAAACGAGAAAACACTGACATCGATTTCGAAGAACACAATGGCAAACTTGGTCTCTCAGAAGGGACAATCTACGCGGTGTTTGCAGTTATCTTTTTTGTAATCGGGATCTTCCTCCTCCTCGCGGCATTCGACAAAGCGGGTGTCGCCGGAAAATTCATCCACAACCATCTTGGATCGCTTTTGGGTGTCGGCTATTATCTCCTCCCCGTCCTCTCATTCCTCCTCGCTCATTCCTACTTCCGCTCCGTCAAAACAAATCTCGCACTCACCAATATCCTCGGCTCAGTTCTCTTTTGCATCTCGGGGCTCGGATTTATCGACGTCTTTTTCCCAGGCGAAGCCGGCAGGTTGGGCATGATGCTCGGCGCCCCGCTTGTCCACCTCTTTGATATCTCGGGTGCAGCCGTCATTTTGGGGGCAGGATTCGTCATTTCACTCCTTGTACTCTTCAACACTCACCCACTCCACGAATTCCGCATGTGGCGCGAACGTCGCCAAGCTCGTCTCGAGGCAGCCGCGGCACGTGCCGCAGAGGAAGAGGACGCGGCATACGACACTCTCGATGACGACGAAAAACACACCATCGAAACCGCACTCCCCGCCGGCGCCGTCACAAGTTCATCGGACGAAGGCCATATCACCGATAAAAAACCCCCCACACCACCAAAAAAGAAAGAACCCGAGGGCTTCTCGTTCTCGTCATACTTTGGTGCGTACACTCCCCCACCTCTCTCGATATTTGCCAAAGACTCTGGAAAGCCCGGCGTCGGCGACATCAAGGCAAATGCCAACATCATCAAGCGCACATTCCAAAACTTTGGCATCGATGTCGCCATGGATGAAATTTCTATTGGACCCTCGGTGACACGCTATGCCCTCAAACCAGCCGAGGGGGTTCGCCTTTCCAAGATCCTCGGCCTTCAAAAGAACCTCGAACTTGCACTTGCCGCTCACCCTGTGCGCATCGAAGCACCTATTCCGGGCAAGGCGCTCGTGGGTATCGAGGTGCCAAATTCGGCAAAAACAACGGTTGGTTTTGGAACACTCCTCACAAGCAGTGAATACGCTGACACATCAAAACCCCTCACCATTGCGCTCGGTCGCGACGTCGATGGCATCGCCTCATTTGCCGACCTCGCCAAGATGCCAC
>CAZMAP010000039.1:0-6587 GCA_964564385.1 uncultured Candidatus Saccharibacteria bacterium
GATGATGCATACATCACGTACTATCCCGAGTTCATCGAGTCGGTCTGGAATGTCGTCAAGAATATCAACGACCGCAAGCTTCTCTATCGCGATTACAAAGTTCTTCCGTGGTGTCCTCGTTGTGGTACCGCGCTCTCGAGTCACGAGCTCGCGCAGGGCTATGCCGATGTCAAAGATTTGTCGGTATATGTGAAGTTCAAGGTAAAAGGTCAGGAGAATACCTATCTTTTGGCATGGACAACGACTCCGTGGACACTTCCTGGCAATGTTGCTCTTGCTGTTGGAGAGGATATTGATTATGTATACGCTTCGAAAGAAGGAGAGATTGTTATTCTCGCCAAAGAAAGGATGTCGGTTCTCGGTGAAGGATACGAAGTGGTGAAAGAGATGAAGGGTATCGATCTTGTCGGCCTTGAATACGAACCGCTCTTCCCATACCTCTCCAAACTCGTTTCTGACGAGCAAAAAGACCTGTCTGCGCAGGCAGGGAACCTCAAGAACGCATTCAAGGTTCATCCTGCAGATTTTGTAACGACAACTGATGGTACTGGTATCGTGCACACGGCGGTGATGTATGGACAAGAAGACTTTGAGCTTGGTACAAAGGTTGGCCTTCCTAAACATCACCTTGTTGATGAGACTGGCCACTTCGTTAAAGGAATGGACGACCTCTCGGGCATGCCGGTGAAAGACCGTGAAGACAACGGTCTCGCGACGGCGATTCACATCCTCAAATACCTCCAAGAAAAGGGTAATTATTTTGACAAAGGACAATACGAGCACACGTATCCATACTGTTGGCGCTGCAAGACACCGCTCATCTACTATGCGCGCGATTCGTGGTATGTTCGCATGTCCGAGCTTCGCGATGATCTTGTCAAAGAGAACGAGAAGATCAATTGGGTGCCGGAACATATCAAAGAAGGTCGTTTTGGTGAGTGGCTTCGCGAGATCAAAGACTGGGCGATTAGCCGCGATCGCTATTGGGGTACACCACTGCCGATTTGGGAATGTTCTGAATGTGGTGAGCGAGAGGTTGTTGGTTCTATCGAACAATTGCTCAATCGCCACAGGAAGTCGGGCAATCGCTATATTGTGATGCGTCATGGTGAGTCGGTCTCCGTTGCACAAAATGTGATGAGTACCGAGCCGGGCGATGCCGAGGACAAGCTCACCGAGAAAGGCAGAGCGGAATCGCTCGAAGCAGGAAAGAAGCTTCGAGACGAGAAGATCGATATGATTGTGACATCGAACTTCACGCGCACTCAGGAAACATCCGACATCATCGCTGAGGAGCTTGGTATCACCGATGTCGTCGTTGATGAGGCGCTCCACGAGATCAATCTCGGTGTCTATGATGGCAAGAGCGTCTACGAAGCGGGCCTCTTTTTCTTGGGCGATGACTGGTTCAACAGGGCGCCCGAAGGAGGGGAGAGCCACGCCGATGTCCGTCGTCGGGTCGGTTCCTTCATCTTTGATCTCGATTTACGATATCAGGGCAAAACGATCCTCATCATCACGCACGGGGCTCCCGGTCAGATGCTCTCGGCTCTTGCCGCGCGCGCCACACAAGAAGAGCTCGGTGAACACCTCAAGCTTTTTAAAAACACGACCGAGTACCACGAATTGAAATTCACGCCGTACCCGCATGACGCGAATTTTGATCTTGATCTCCACAAACCCTTCATCGACGACGTCGTGCTGGATTGTCCGAAGTGTCACAACGACATGCGTCGCACGCCCGAAGTGATGGATGTTTGGTTTGATTCGGGTTCGATGCCATTTGCTCAGGATCACTATCCTTTTGAGAATGAAAAATGGGTTGAAGGAGTAGGATATCCCGCTGATTATATTTCGGAAGCAATCGACCAAACACGCGGTTGGTTTTATACGCTTCATGCGGTCGGCCTTCTCATGGGTCGCGGTAGGGCCTACAAGAACGTTATCTGTCTTGGGCACATCCTTGATGCCAAAGGTAAAAAGATGAGCAAATCGATTGGTAACGTCATTAACCCGTGGGAGATGATGGCCAAATACGGCGTCGACGTCCTCCGTTTTTGGATGTTTTCGGTCAATCAGCCCGGCGACTCAAAAAACTTTGATGAGAAGACTGTGGTTGAGGTGAACAACAAAGTGTTTGCACTCCTTCGTAATGTGGTTAAGTTTTATAAGTTGTATGAAGGCTCACAGCCGGTAACTCATAGCGCGCGGCCCGATTCGAAGAACGTGCTGGATATTTGGATAGTGGCGCTACTGGACGCGTTGATTGCGGATGTAACCAGGACTCTTGATGCATACGACACGTTTGGTCCGACGCGCGCCATTCGCGATTTCATCAATGATTTCTCGACGTGGTATGTCAGGCGTTCCCGAGACCGTTTTAAGGGAGATGATGCGGATGACGCTGCGTATGCGCTTGCGACGTTGCGTTATGTGACGCTCGAAGTCTCCAAACTCATGGCACCGTTCACGCCATTTTTTGCGGAAGAAATATACAAAGACATGGGAGGTGAGAAAGAAAGTGTGCATCTTGAAGATTGGCCCGCCTTCGCCAAGGCTTCGGCTGGGCAGGCCCAGATTCTCGCGGATATGGAGACCGTCCGTAGCAGTGTGTCGCTTGCCCTCGAGGCTCGCATGAAAGCGGGCGTAAAGATTCGTCAGCCACTCGCACTTCTCAAGATTCGTGGCGACAAGGCGGCTCGTATTCAAAAAGACGCTGCGCTTGTTGAACTCATCAAAGATGAACTCAATGTGAAGGCTGTGTCATTTGATGAAAGCACAGGCTGGGAAGTAGAGCTTGATACAAACATTACGCCGGAGCTCAAGCGCGAGGGTGATATCCGCGAGCTCTCACGCGCTATCCAGGACTTCCGCAAGACATCCGGTCTCACACCATCAGACAAGATTGCGCTCATCGTTACGACTGATGCAGAAGGGAAGACGCTCATCGAAGTGGCTCGTGAGGAGCTCATGAAGGCTACGGGACTTACGTCGATCGAAGTTATTGAAGGGGTGCCTACGCAGACGAAGTATGACTTTCGGATTAAATAGGACATATGGATAAGAGGACTCTGGAAAAAGTGAGGGCCATCTCTGAAGAGTTCTTTGGTACAAAAGATGATCCTAATCAAATACCGATAACCGCCGAATCTCATTCGAAGTTTTTGAGGCTTCACCCACGGTCGATGATCTATAAGATGGAAGATGGGCAACCTGTTTGTTGGGTTCTCGTGCTTCCGACAACAAAGAAACTAGCGAGTCGTTTTTTAGTGGGTGAGATAAACGAGCGTCAGCTCCTTGATATGACAGAGCCTCTTGCGGTATATGATGCGCTCTATCTTTGCTCGGCTTTCACTGTTCCAGCTTATCGGAATAAGGGATATGCCGCACTTCTCCTGAAGGATTGTGTCCAAGGTATTCCACTCACTGAGGACCCGATGATTTTTGCTTGGATATTTAGCGAAGAAGGAGGTCGGATTGTGGAGAAGTTGGGGCAGGAGCTCGGAAGGAATATCGAAATTCGTAAAGATTCATAGAAATGTACACCAAACACCACACGCGAGGTATTGTGCTCGGAAAACACGATAACGGCGAAGCAGCTCGCGAAGAGCTCATGAAGGCTACGGGACTGACATCGATTGATATCATGGAAGGAGTAGAAGGTTTCTCCTTTACTCTCAAAGCCTAGCTTTTCTTATTGACGAGGCGTATAGTCCCACCAGAAATTCCTGTTCGTATGAACAGGTGGTCCTACGGGGCAACGAGGTTATCCTTCTTCCTCACCAAAGAAGGAGCTTTCGAAAGGAGAAGCCGTATGGCTTCCAATGATCAGCTTCCTTCGGTTGTTCACTCTGGTCCTTCCCGCGAAGAGATTTTCGACGCCTTACGTCTTCATCGTGAGGGGCGCACAGTGACGTTCTATTTCAAAGGCCTCGAAGACTATCGGAACGAGTTCTTTGTCGAGAGTCTAACCGTTGCCGATCAAATCGGAGACAGTTGGAAGGTCGTGTTGAGATTGATGCCTAACCCTCGTTGGCTGCAGCGTAGCGACCGTCGACTGACGGGTGTCTACAACACCCGTAAGCGAGAAGGAGAATTCGTCCCCATCGAATCGGTTTGATGGAAACGGCCCGCGGTGGGAATACCGCGGGCCTTGTTGCGTCTGGTACACTTCTTATACATGTATACAAAGCATCACACCCGCGGAATTGTGCTCGGAAAGCATGACAACGGCGAGGCGGATCGTACGTACGCGCTCCTTACGCCTGACTTGGGAAAGGTGTATGCGCAGGCGCACGGCATTCGCAACGGACATGGGCGCAACAAAGGTGCTTTGCAGACGTTATCTGTTGCATCGGTTTCGTTGGTGCGTGGCAAGACTGGATGGAAGATAACTAATGCATCGTCGGAGCACTCTTTGTATACAAAACTTGCGACGGACAAGGCAAAACTCGCTGTGGTGGTTCGTGTGCTCAAGCTCGTGCGTCGCATGCTCGCTGGAGAAGGAAACGCACAGGGAGTATTCGTTGCTGTTGAATCATTTGCTGAGAGTTTGTGTGTGGCAGAGCTTTCGCTCAAACAATGCCGGACTCTCGAAGTGCTTACCGTGGTACGCATTCTTTACCTACTCGGCTATGTAAAGGACGACGAACACCTTGCGCCGTTTTTTGTCGATGCCTCTGATGTGTCTTCTGACATTTTGTCTCGCTTCACCTTACACGAACACCGAGCGCTTACTGTTGTGAATGAAGCACTTTCAGCTAGCCAGCTTTAGGCTACGGAGACGATTTTTCCGGAGTATACAACAAAGCCTTCTTGTACGAGTTCTATGATGGCCGAGGCTACCTCGGCTTTTTCTTTGGCAATTGCTCTCGCAATATCTGGTACGGTGGAACGTTTCTTCTTTGCTACTTCGTGGAGCACGAGCGCACGCAATTCTCGGTGTGATCCTTTGAACTTCGATTGTCGTGAATACAAAGAACTTTTACGCGAGGCGTTACCGGCGGTCTTTTTGAGATGTGCTCCGTAGTCCATGAGCGCGTAATACCACTCGCGTGGTTTCTTTGTATCAAGCGTCTTTTCAATAATTGGCATCAATTGTATATCTGAAATTTTGTGGTCTGGTCGCTGAGGTGTTGCCTTGTCAAAAAAATGGTGGATGTAGACACTGCGAATATTTGTCTCAATGAATACCTCAGGTTCATTCCATGTGAACGTTCGTACTGCGTGTGCGGTATAGGGACCGATGCCTGGCAGTTTGAGAAGGGAAGCATAGTCTTGCGGAAGCTTTCCTCCATATTCTTTTACGACTCCTTCGGCGGCTCGCTTGAGACCAAGTGCGCGGCGGTTGTATCCGAGACCTTTCCATTCGATGAGAACGCTTTGAAGCGAAGCATTCGCGAGCGCTTTGAACGTTGGGAATTTCTTGAAGAATGAGCGGTACTTTGGGATTACCCGGTCCACCTGTGTTTGTTGCAACATTACCTCGGAGACGAGAATGCGATAGGGGTCGCGTGTCCGCCTCCATGGAAGGGAGTGCCGTCCGTCTTTTCGATAGTGAGACCAAATGAGTTTACGGAATGGGGCCGGTGTCATGAAATGATTATATTGAGTTGATGATATCATCTACGCATGTCACTAGAACCTGCAGTCGTACTTGCCTCATGGGGTGGAGCACAGTATCTCGATTGGTGGATGCTCGTCCATCTCATCGGTGGGCTATCGCTTGGATATGCAGCTCGATTTTTTGGATTTGATCTTCTCCCGGCGGTTGTGGCCGGTGTGGTGATTATCGTTGGTTGGGAGATCTACGAAGAGCTCGCGCATATTCCTGAGCCGCTTTCGAATACCATCCTCGACATCGTTCTTGGCCTGGTGGGGTTTCTCGTTGCCTATAAATATTTTGATATCCAAGGACGACAGACCCTGAAGTTTCTTCTAGTCGTGTTATTTGCGATGTGGATCGGACTAAATTTGTGGGGTTGGATTTCGTGGAAGAAACGTGAGGTTGCGAGGCTTTCACCTGTTGAGGAGGTCGTGAGAAAAGAATAAAGGAGAGAAGGATCATTGTTGTACAACTGTTGGCGTCTCCTCAAATTTGATCGCGAAGCTGTACATACCCATTGCACAAGTACCCTGGAGTGTTGTTCCGGCCTCCTGTGCTGGAATGTCGATCTCTGTGGTTCCGGATGGGGGGAGTATGTCACGGTAGCCGATGCTTGGAATCGTAAGTGATGCTGAGCAGTCAAACGTCGCACTCGTCGCTACTTTGAGCTTTGTGGGGATGCCCGCCTGTGCAACGCTCAGACGTGGGGAATAGCCGCCCTTGGCAGAAAGGTCGATGTATTGGGTGCCGTCTTTGATGGATACATTTGCACCATCGACGGGGACTTCGGTTGGTGCTTTCTGATTGCGGGCGTAGAGAGCCATGCCGATGAGTCCGAGGGCGATGATGAATGATGCAACGAGGAGTTTCATATGGTCTGTTAGAGATTGAAGAAGGGGGGTATGACGCCTGCAGCGACAAGGCTTGTGATGAGATTGAGGATACCAAAGAATATCACGACAAGACCCGCTGTTTTGAAGAA
>CAZMAP010000040.1:0-6001 GCA_964564385.1 uncultured Candidatus Saccharibacteria bacterium
CGGCTGGGACGTCTGCCGTAATCTCGCTGTCCAGTGACGCATACAGGTCGTCCTGCAGTGACGCGTCAAGGGTAGTCCTAATGTCTGAAAGAATATCATCGACTCTGATGTTTGTATAGAGGGCGATGTTGAGCCCTGGATCGTTGCGTTGCGATGAATGCCAAAATGGGTAGAGATCGCCGTTTCGTCCGACGACTTGTCCAAAAAGGAGTATGTCATAGGCGCGTGGTCGGATGATGTTTTGGTGGAGGGCGCCCAAGTCGAAGAGTTCGAGTGACACATCGGCGCCAAGCTCTTGCCACGAACGTTGAAGTGCCTCGGCAGTTTGTTTGAGCTCGGGAGTGTTTGCTGTCGAGATTGTGAACGCAAGACGCTGGTCCTTTTTGGAATAGATGCCGTCTTCGTCGCGTGACCATCCTGCTCTGTCGAGGATTTCACGCGCTTCACCCGTGGCGCGGGGTGATGCTTTTTTGTTTGCTGGGATGAAGGGGGGCGGAAGCGGACCTTCGAGTGGTGTTGCGTAGCCATAGAGGATGCTGTCGACGATACCCTCACGATCGATTGCTATGCTCAGTGCGCGACGCACCGATTGATCGGTGAAGATTTGGTTCTTGTTTTGATTGAAGAATGCGCCAAAGGTTCGTGGAAGAGGGTACGAGTTGATGGTGGCGTCGCGCTCTTCTGCTGTTGTGGCATACGAAGGTTGGATGTCGCGGAGCGATTCAACGGTTCCGGCTTCGAACGCCGTGAGCAGGTCGCGCTCATTGCCGTACATCATGATGGTGATGCGTTCGAGGTAGGGGCTTCCGAGCGTAAATCGGGTAAAGCGTTTGAGTGTGTACGAAATCGGGATGCCGGCATCATCGCGTTGGATCGAATCAATCATGAATGGCCCAGAGCCGATTGGTTCTATGTTGAGTCGGTGTACTGCAAAGGTTTCCTCGCCGGTTTCTCGCCAGAGTGTCTGTGGGAGAATTCCGACGGTTGTGTTGTTGATGAATTGCGCGTAGGGGTTGCTGAGCTGAAAAACGACAGTGCGATCATCGGGTGCTTTTACCGAGATGCCTTCCCATGCTCGTGCAAACGGACTCGCGTTGAGGGGATTTTGGATTTGATTGACGGTATATACCACATCGTTTGCGGTGACACGGCTCCCATCATGAAATGTCGCCCCTGCGCGAATGATGAATGTGTAGATCGTGCCGTCATTTGAGACGGTATAGGATTCTGCGAGATCGGGGATGAGTGTTCCTTCGGGGGTTGGACGCATGAGACCCGAATAGATGAGTGCGACGAGGTCTTTGTCGGCGTCGGAACGGGCAATGACCGGATTGATGAATCGCGGTGTGCCGATGATGCCTTCGGTGAGTGTGCCACCAGGTGAAGGCACACTGCGACTGAAGATGTCGCGTATTTCAGCGAGCATCATGAGGGTAGATAGAATCAATACACCAAAGAGGATATATACAATGACGCGCTCGAGGAACGAGAGCGAAGACAAGCCATCACGGAGCGCGTCTGATCCGGGTAGATGGATGTGCCAGCGTTTTGTGAGGTAGATAGACACGGTGACCTATGACCCATGGCCTATAACGGATTCGTTATGTGCTGTGGGCTATCGGCTATTTCAACAACGAAACGAGGGCCATAACTGCGTATGCGATCGCAATGGCGATCGTGAGCAGGAAGATGGCACGTTCTGCGCCCCGTCGAGTTCGTTTGAGACCTCCATCATCTGAACCGAATGCAGAGCCGACACTTGCGTCATTGCGCTGCATGAGGATGAGGACGATCAAGATGATCGACAGGACTATTTGAATGATTGCTATCCAATCCATACGATGGCCTATGATACCACAGGCATCCTATAACCCAAAACCTATATCCTTGAGGGATTACAGGTTGTATCATATTCATATATGTCCCTTGCCGATGATCTTAGAAAACTCGATGTGGGTGACGTGTTGGATGACGATGTGTCAAAAAAGCGCGCGGCGCGAGACACGTCGCTCTTCGAGGTGATGCCGGCGGTTGTTGTTACTCCCCGAACTACCGATGACATCAAAAAGCTCGTCCGGTATGCGTTGTCGAATGAGGGGGTTTCGCTCACGGGTCGTTCTGGTGGTACTGGTATGGATGGTGGTGCACTAACGAGTTCGATTGTCGTTGATTTTGGTGTTCATATGAACCACATCGGTGCCTTCACCGAGACCCGAGGCACTGTTGAACCTGGAGCTTTCTATCGAGATTTCGAGCACGAGAGCCTCAAGCGCGATCTCTTGATGCCATCGTATCCTGCGTCGCGGGAGATATGTGCTGTTGGTGGTATGGTTGCCAACAACGCGGGTGGTGAGCTCACACTTCGCTATGGCAAGACGGCAGACTATGTTCGTGAGCTCTCGGTTGTCCTTTCTGATGGTAATGAGTACACACTCAAGAAACTTTCGCGTGCTGAGCTTCGCGAAAAGCTTCTTGGTGTCGGCTTCGAAGGAGACATCTATAGAAAGATGTATGAGCTCATACAAAGCAACAAGGCAACAATTGAACTGCATCGACCGAAGGTGACGAAGAATTCTTCGGGGTATGCCTTATGGGATGTGTATGACGAGCGCGCGGAGACATTTGATCTCACACGACTTTTTACCGGTTCGCAAGGGACGCTTGGTATGACAACGTCCATCACCTTTGGGCTTGTGCATCCTGCCAAGCACTCCAAGATGGTGGTCGCTTTTCTCGATGACCTGTCACAACTTCCCGCTCTCGTTACAACAGTTCTTGCAACAAAGCCGACGACGTTCGAATCATACGACGACAAGACGCTCTCGCTCGCACTGCGATTCTTCTCGGGTTTCATCAAGCGTCTTGGTATCCGCAAACTTTTCACACTTTTTACTCACAGCATTCCTGAATTGATGTCGATTCTCTCGCACGGTCTTCCCAAACTGATTATTCAAATCACATTTGATGGTGATGACGAAACTGAGCTCAGAGCGCGTGCCGAACGTCTTGTGGGCGAACTCAAGGTCTACAAGCCTCGATATATAGAGGCAATCGGCACAGCCGCAGAAGTTGATGACTACTGGCTCATCCGTCGCGAGAGTTTTAACTTGTTGCGCACCAAGGTGAAAGGCAAGTCCACCGCACCGTTTATTGATGACATCGTTGTGCCTGTCGAGTCACTCTCTGATGTTTTGCCAAAGCTCAACGCAATCCTCGATGAGTACAAGGAGCACATCATCCACAACATCGCGGGACACATTGGCAACGGAAACTTTCACATCATCCCGCTCATGGATCTTTCGAACAAAGCAGCGCGCAAGGTGATTCCCGAAATCATGCATCGTGTCTACAATCTTGTGCTCGACCACGGCGGCTCCATCACCGGAGAACACAATGATGGCATGATTCGTACGCCATTCGTTCGTCAGCAATTCGGCGACGACATGTACAAACTCTTCGAGGAGACAAAAAAGATCTTTGATCCGAAGCATATCTTCAATCCAAATAAAAAAGTTGGTGGGACGCTCCATGGTGCGTTGGTGCACATGAAGAGGGGATAGAAACAAGGCAACACCTCAGAAATCACAAATATCTTCCTAGATTTTGTCAACTTGTTCGCTTGTGGGGTGCGAATACAATAGGTACGCCTTAGTTTATTGGTCCGTTGGTTTTTTAGTTTGTTGGTTCTAAACCAACAAACTAATGAACTAATAAACAAACAACTTGTATGAAAAAAACCTCTCGAAAAACTCAGGGCAAAAAACTCACAAAAAAGGTCGCTCCCAAAAATCGTCCTTCGCAAAAGCTTCCGACTTCACCAAGGCTTCGTCGAACAGGTCGGACGACAGAAAAGAAACAAGCCACAAAGAGCGTCCCCCAAATTGCCAAGAACGCATTCAAGGTGACACCGCTTGCTGATCGTGTGGTTATCCGACCACTCGTCGAAGAGGCGGCACTTCGTCCGTCGGGTATCTATATTCCCGAGACGGCCGACAAGGAGCGCCCACAAGAAGGCACCGTCGTTGCGGTTGGCCCTGGCGCATATGACGATGGCGCGCTTGTACCAATGAGTGTGAAGATTGGGGACAAGGTCATGTTCTCCAAATATGGCTATGACGAAATGAAAGTAGATGGTGTTGAGTATTTTGTTGTGAAGGAAGAGAACATACTTGCCATTATTAAATAAACTCCAAATTCCAAACAACAAATTTCAACTAATCAGACAGAAATTTCAAGATCCAAACGGATACGTTGGAGATTGGAATTTAGTTGGAGTTTGGAATCTGGAACTTGAAATTTACATTCTCAGCTATGTCTAAACAAATACTATTCGACCGACAAGCACGTGAGGCTTTGCAACGAGGTATCGACAAGGTTGCGAACGCCGTGAAGGTCACTATCGGTCCGCGTGGTCGCAACGCCGTGCTCGAAAAGGGCTACGGTGCTCCAACAATCACCAACGATGGTGTTTCCATTGCCAAGGATATTGAACTCAAAGACAAGTTCGAGAACATGGGCGCGTCGATTGTTAAAGAGGTGGCCGGAAAGACCAACGACATCGCCGGTGATGGGACAACGACAGCAACGATTCTCGTGCAGGCTTTGGTGAATGAAGGTCTTCGTCACACGACGTTGGGTATGAATGCTATGGGCGTTCGTCGTGGTATGGAGCGCGCATCAAACGATGTTGTGGACGCTCTTCGTGATAGTGCGAAGCCGGTAAAAAACAAAGAAGAAGTAAAGCAGGTCGCCACTATTTCTGCCGAATCCGAAGAGCTTGGCACAACAATTGCTGAGACCATCGAGCGGGTTGGCAAAGACGGTGTTGTCACCGTTGAAGAATCGCAGACATTTGGTGTTGAAACCGAAATCGTTGAAGGTCTCGAAATCGACAAGGGATATGTCTCAGCATACATGGTGACGAACAGTGAGCGTATGGAGGCGGAATATCGTGATGTCTCGGTTCTTCTCACCGACAAAAAGGTTTCCGCAATCAAAGATATCCTGCCGTTGCTTGAATCGCTCGCGCAGTCTGGCACCAAAGAGCTCGTTGTTATCGCTGATGATGTTGATGGAGAAGCACTTACAACGTTTGTTCTCAACAAACTCCGCGGTGGCTTCTCGGTCCTCGCGGTCAAAGCTCCGGGATATGGTGACAAGAAGAAAGAGATGCTTGCCGATATTGCAGTGACGGTTGGTGCTACGGTTGTCTCCGAAGAAACGGGACTCAAGCTCGAAAGTGCCACGATGGCGATGCTTGGTAAGGCGCGTCGCGTAGTGTCGACAAAAGATAGCACGGTGATTGTGGGTGGTAAGGGAATGAAGTCGGCAATTGATGAGCGTGTGCAGCAGCTCAAAACCCAACTCGAGAACACCAAGTCAAAATATGATAAGGAAAAGCTCCAGGAACGCATCGGTAAGCTCTCGGGTGGTGTTGCAGTCATTCGCGTTGGCGCAGCAACTGAGACCGAAATGAAGTACCTCAAGCTCAAGATCGAAGATGCGGTAAACGCAACAAAAGCAGCAATCGAAGAGGGTATCGTTCCTGGTGGTGGTAGTGCATTGGTCAAGGTTGCAGGAAAACTCGCCGCTTCGAAGGCACCAACCGACGCAGAAGGTGTTGGATATGCCATTGTTATCAAATCGCTCGAAGCTCCGCTTCGGCAAATCGCCGCGAACGCGGGCAAGGACGATGGTCTTGTCATCGTTGATCGTGTGAAGGCAGGCGGAAAGAATTCGGGATATGACGCGGGTAACGATGTTCTTGTCGACGACATGCTCGCCGCAGGCATCGTTGACCCGGTCAAGGTGACGCGCACGGCTGTTCAGAATGC
The DNA here is from genome assembly GCA_964564385.1 of uncultured Candidatus Saccharibacteria bacterium. GTDB lineage: Bacteria > Patescibacteriota > Minisyncoccia > Phycocordibacterales > EsbW-18 > EsbW-18. The sequence continues at coordinate 5,835 of CAZMAP010000040.1, forward strand.
TGTATCAGCGGCGGCGATGCTCATCACCACTGAGGTCGCTGTCGCCGAGGAGCCCAAAGAAGAATCTCCAATGCCGCCGCATCAGCACGGGGGTGGGGAGTACTAACCTACGTCGCCAAGGCTTCGTAGGTCAGGATTCATAAATAGGATTTGGGCAGACACCCTCC
>CAZMAP010000041.1:0-4976 GCA_964564385.1 uncultured Candidatus Saccharibacteria bacterium
TGATGAGATTGAGGATACCAAAGAATATCACGACAAGACCCGCTGTTTTGAAGAACGCTCCAGACTGGGCCTTTTTGTGAATGCCAAGTGAGCTAAAGCTCAAGAGTGCAAGCATGGGGAGCGTTCCCAGGGCGAAGACGAGCATTGTCGTGGCGCCTGACCAAAATGTACCCGTGCTGAGCGCGTATATTTGCATCGATTGGGTGAACCCACACGGAAGGAAGAATGTTGCAACACCAACGATGAGTGGTGTGAGTACGTGATTCATGCTCTTGAGACCGTGGACATGTTTACCGATGAAACTCGGAAGCGTTGGTTGGAGCTTTTTGAACCATGGAAATATATCAAGTAGATTAATGCCCAAGATGAGGAGAACTATTGCGACGATGAGGCCGACAATGAATGTGCCGGTTGCTCCGAGCTGAAATGCGGATCCAAGGGTGCCAATTACTCCTCCAAGGATGAAGAATGACACGAGCCGACCAACATGAAAGAGAATTTGTGGTCGCATAGTGTCGCCCTCTTTGGCGAAGTTTGCAGAGATTGAAAGCACGAGCCCTCCAACTACAGCCATACACGTTGATATCGAGGCGATAAGACCAACGAGGAACGTGGTCCCGTAGCTCACCTCCGATGCATTGATGAGATTCACGATGCCGAGTTTCTGGAGGATGATGAAGACTGCAATGAATGCGAGAGCAGCAGGTAAGGCAATGCGGAAGTCAGACCAGCCGGCGTTGTGTTTCTGTTTCTCAACCGAGAGCGTGTAGCCGTGTGGGGCGAGCTTCTCGCTCAAATCGCGCGCTATGTGTGCGGGGGACGTGTCGCCGACCTCGCCGGGTACTTCAACGTTGTGGTGAGTGAGTGATGCTTTTGCTTTTGAGACTTCAGATAATTCACTGAGCTCGCTTTCGGTGAGCACAACGCATGACGCGCAGTGCATGCCGTTAACGTGAAATGTGTATGTTTTGTTGTTCATAAAATTAAAGCCGTTTAGTTTTAAGTCGTAGTGAATTTCCAACGACGGACACACTCGAGAGTGCCATTGCGAGACCAGCAAAGACTGGGTTGAGCAACCATCCAAAGAGAGGGAAGAAGAGGCCTGCAGCGAGTGGAATACCAACAACGTTGTAGATGAAAGCCCAGAAGAGGTTTTGCTTGATGCCTCGCATGGTGAGCTTGGAAAGGCGGACCGCTTTTACAAGCTTCGATATATCGCCATGAAGGAGCGTGATGCCGGCCGTCTCGATTGCCACATCGGTGCCGGTGCCCATGGCAATGCCAACGTCGGCCTGAGCAAGCGCTGGTGCATCGTTCACACCGTCACCGGTCATTGCCACAACTTTTCCGTCGCTCTGGAGTTCGCGAACCTTCATGAGTTTGTCTTCGGGAAGGGCTTCAGCGACTACTTCGTCAATCCCGACTTCTTTTGCAATCGCGTTGGCAGTATTTTTGTTGTCACCGGTGAGCATGACCACCGTGATTCCGAGCTTGTGGAGGTCTTTGATTGCTTGGATACTCTCTGGCTTGAGCGCGTCGGCGATCATGACAACCCCAAGAACCGCTTCTTTGGTCGTGATGACAACAGGCGTCTTGCCCTCGAGTGTTTTTGCTTCGATTGTTTGCAGATCAAACGGTACGCCGAGGTCTGCGATAAGTTTGGTGTTTCCCGCATGATACTCGACGCCAGCAATCGTTCCCTTGAGACCTTTGCCCCTGATTGTTTCAAAGTTGTCTACCGATGTGAGTGTGATGTCTTTTGTTTGTGCATATTCGATGATGGCGTGAGCGATGGGATGCTCCGATTTGCTCTCAAGCGAGGCGAGGATTGAGATGAGCCTATCGTCAGAAAGATTTGATGTGTTGGTGATGTCGGTGAGTTCCGGTTTGCCTTTTGTGAGGGTGCCGGTTTTATCGACGATGACAGTCGTGACCTTGTGGAGCTTCTCAAGTGTTGCGGCGTCTTTGATGAGGATACCTTCGCGTGCGCCCTTGCCGACACCCACGATAATCGCTGTTGGTGTAGCAAGCCCAAGCGCACACGGACATGCAATGACGAGGATGCCGACGAACGAAACAAGTCCATAGGAGAGGGCGGCAGAGAATCCAAGTGCGGCAGTGCCGAGCGCAATCCATGTGCCGAGAGTAACCAATGCAATCACCAAAACAATGGGAACAAATACGCCAGAGATTTTGTCAGCGAGCGCTTGGATAGGGGCTCGGCTTCCTTGCGCGCTTTCGACCATGGCGATGATATGCGCGAGAAGCGTCTCAGAACCGACCTTGGTGGCGCTCATGGTAAATGATCCTGTTGTGTTGATTGTTCCGGCAACGATCGCATCGTCCATGTGTTTTTTTACGGGCATCGGTTCTCCGGTCACCATCGATTCGTCAACAAATGATTCTCCGTCTATCAAGATGCCGTCAACGGGGATGCGTCCGCCTGGTTTGATGATGATGTGGTCGCCGTGCACGACTTGTTCGATGGGGATTTCGGTTTCAATACCGTCACGTATAACAAGTGCCGTCTTGGCTTGGAGGCCGAGCAGTTTTTCGATTGCGTCGCCGGTTTTGATTTTTGCTCGTGCTTCGAGATATTTACCAAGAGCGATGAATGCGATGACAACAACAGTGACGTCGTAATACGTGTGCTCAACGTTCACAAATGGTGCGAGTGTCTCTTCGAACGCGGTGATTATGAAGCTATAGAGAAAAGCGACCGATGTGCCGATGCCGATGAGCGTATCCATGTTTGCAACGCGATAGCGGGCGAAGCGGTAGACGCCGAGGAGGTATGGTTTACCGACAACGAAGAGCGCATATGTCGCCATGAGGGGGAGCAGATGGTGGGCGAATTCTGAAAGGGTCTCCGACATCATGCCAACAATTTCAAACTGCGCGAGAATGTCCCACGCCATGATGAACATGCTTATGAGTGCGAGGGGTATGATTGAGAACACTTTGTTGCGCATGTCGCGAAGTTCTGCGAGTTTCGTTTCTTTCGATTGATTTATACCAGTGTGAATCGCATGTTCGTTTGCTGACATGTTCATCGACTCAGTGGTGGAAACTTCGAGTGTATAGCCAAGCGGTTCGATGTGTTTGGAGAGGGAAGCCGGATTCGTTTTTGTTGGATCAAATGAAATGGTCGCCTTTTCTGTTCCGTAGCTTACGTCGACGGACGACACACCGTTGGTCTTGGCGAGTGTTTTCTGGATGATTGTCGCGCACGAGGCACAGTGCATCCCTTGTACTCTATAGGTGCTGGTATGCATAGAGGGCCCGATTATTTTCGCTTGAGTTTATAGACCTTGAGAATCTCGCCACGCGCCTTTTCTGTCTGACCGTGGTGGATTTGATCAATAACGCACGTTCCAAGGTGATGCTCAAGGAGCATGTCTTCAACATTGGAAAGGCCTTGCTTAACTGCGGATGTTTGAGTGATGACGTCGATACAATATGAACCCTTCTCGACCATATCCTGGAGGCCGCGTATCTGACCTTCGATAATCTTGAGACGACGAATGAGCTTGCTTGCGTCGTTCGATGTGTGTGTATGTTCGTGTTTCATATACACACGAGCATATACCCCCTAGGGGGTATGGTCAAGGGCGAGGAGGCAGAAAAAGGAGAGGCTTTTAGAAGAGCTCCTCAAGTGCAAAAATAACGGCGTGCATCTGGTGTTGGGTTACATCGATGCGAAGGGGAGCTTCGTTGGTAGCGTTCTGAATACCACCGAGGGCTTTTGGGTCTCCTTTAAACTGAGATGTGATGAAGGGGTTTGCTGTTGTGACGCCGACTTGCCATGACGTCAATTGCGATAGGCCTGTTTCTGCGGCACAGCGGAACTTCTGTGCATGTTTTCTGTCACCTTGTTCTTCTGCGACAGCATATGCTGAGAGGATTCCTTCGAATGCATAGCCAGTGTTTCGTGTCCGGGTGAGTACACGGTGTGTGTCGATCATCCAGTCTGCGAGGTCGATAGCGTATTCTCCGTATTTTTCTGTGTTATCCCAACCGCTTTCGGCAAGCTCCCGGTACGCCATGGAGCTCCACTGGTAGTATCCCTTCGTTGTGTCGGAGTCGGGGTCATCTGCACGTGCTTGCTCAACGTTGATGGCATATCCTGCGTCTGCGAGCTCTTTGATCTGCTTTTCCCATTGCGGATATCCGCGATAGCGCGCCGCTTTGATGAGGGCGAGCAACGACTCGCCGTCTGAATAAGGTGAAGGACGCCCACCTGAGATGCCATTCATATCGTATGAGCCTGCAAACAGCTTCTCTTTGGTAACCGCTGTTGATATGAAGCGGAGGTATCCTTCGAGAAGTTCCTTTTGATGAGCTCGTGCTGTTTCTGAGAGCTCGTTCTCGTGGGTATTGAGGTATTCGATGTGTGCGAGCGCAGTGAGCGCAACGGTTCCGAGGCTGCCTTCTGTCTCGCCGGGGTAGATGATATAGCGAGCTCCATCTGCCCGGACCTTGGAGTTTCTTTCAAAGAACAAAAGTCCACGCTCGATTGGTTCAACAAGTTTTGCATCATGCGTGTGGGCATAGATGAGCGAGAGACCCCAGAGCGCGCCCGCTTGTCGTACGGAGTTATCGTCGGAACTGGAGGTTCCGGTTATCCAGTCATATTCATACTCAAAGTTCCCAGCGGGTTTTTGATTGGTGACGAGAAATTTCGTCCCGAGCACAAGGCTCTCTTCAAGTGTCTCTTTTGATAGGTGGATGTTACATGTCGCAATATTGGTCGCGGCTCGATGTAATCCGATAAGGATTGCGATGCTGATGAGGGCGACTCCTACAATGGCACGTGTTGCCGGGCGGGACATGGTGGCACACTATTCTGTTGTTTTTCCGTCGAAGTGCTCTTCGCTTGCTTCGGCTTCTGCTTTGGTAGCGTGCACTGTACCGTCACGGTGATGCGGTGGCATATACAGGGTATAGAGCTTCATTGGCTCGGAGCTAGTGTTGAT
>CAZMAP010000041.1:4986-5233 GCA_964564385.1 uncultured Candidatus Saccharibacteria bacterium
TGTGCTTCGTTCCGGCAGGTATGACGATTGCGCTTCCGTCAGCGATGTCATGTGTGATGTCGTTGAGCACGGCGGTGCCTGAGCCCTTTTCGACACGGAAGAATTGGTCGACGTCATGAATTTCCTCGCCGATATCTTCGTGGGGAAGGAGTGACATGAGCACGAGCTGGCTTTTTGTGTCTGTATAACTCACTTTCCTGAAATTGTCGTTGTCGTGGGAAAGTTGCTCGATATTGGTGGTGTATCC
>CAZMAP010000042.1:0-5047 GCA_964564385.1 uncultured Candidatus Saccharibacteria bacterium
CACGAGAGAAAAAGGGAGTGATTCTCACGAACTTCAAGGATATCCTTTCGCGCGTCTCAACGGCTGTTTTCGTCACCTTCAAAGGCCTCTCGGTCGGTGAAGCAACGGAACTCCGCAAGGCGCTCAAAAAAGAAGGTATCGCATACAAGGTCGCCAAGAAGACACTCCTCGGCAAAGCGCTCGAGGGTTCCACATTCGAAGGAACTGTTCCTGCGCTCGATGGAGAAATCGCATTTGCATATCCGGAGAGTGCTGATGACGCTGATGTCACTGCAGCAGCTCGCGGTATCTATGCATTCGAAAAGAAGCTCGAAGGCAAGCTCGGCATTGTCGGTGGCATCTTCAACAAGATGTTCAAAGATAAGGCGGGCATGCTCGAGATTGCGACCATCCCGTCGCAACACACGCTTCGTGGTATGTTCGTGAACGTCATCAATGCTCCTATTCAGGGATTCGTTGTTGCACTGAGCGCGATCGCGGGGAAGAAGACGGAGTAGAAACTCCAAATATCAAAATCCAAACTCCAACTAATCTTAGAAATACCAAGCCAAACGTTTGGGATTTCAAAGATTGGAATGTAGTTGGATTTTGGAATCTGGAACTTGGAATTTAATTCACCAATAACTTAAAGATATGGAAGAACAAGCAACAGTCGAAGTCCCTGCACAGTTCAAGGACCTCGTTGAGAAGATCGAAAAGATGAGTGTCATCGAGCTCAACGAGCTCGTGAAGGTGCTCGAAAAGAAGTTTGGCGTTTCAGCAGTCGCAGCGGCAGCAGCTCCAGCAGCAGGTGCAGCGGCAGCAGATGAAAAGAGCGACTTCATCGTTGAACTCACGTCGGCTGGTGACAACAAGATCGCCGTCATCAAGGCGGTTAAGGACCTCGCAGGTCTCGGTCTCAAGGAGGCAAAGGACCTCGTCGACGGCGCGCCGGGCGTCATCAAGGAAGGCGTCAAGAAGGAAGACGCAGAGAACATGAAGAAGACGCTCGAAGAGGCTGGAGCAAAAGTTACATTGAAGTAAGGATACAAGGCGACAAAGATACGAAGATACAAAATGCCCCGAAGAATCGAGGGGCATTTTGTTTTACCCGGAGTTTTTTGAAGGGCTTTGTGTGAAAAAGAAACGGCGGCGAGCTCCAAAGAGCTCACCGCCATGGTGCCCCACGTTGGGTTTACGCCGACCAACCACCGTCAGAATGCTTCACGCGTCGCGGGGGGTGCCACACCATCACCGCCGCACGCCGCGCGCTGACGATGGCGTGGAAGCTGCTGCCGCGGACCACGAGCACGGCCCGCACGAGTGCCGGCTGCGGCGGAAGCACCACGTAGGTGCTCGGTACCACCGCAAGCGCTACGGCCGGCAGGAGCGTGGCCGCGGTGTTGTGCGCCGGCATCGCGGCGCACATGGTCGGCGCGTCGTCGGCGAGCGTCTGCGCCGCTGCCTTGTCGTTCGCTTTGACCAAGCCAGCCAAGGCGAGCATCAGGGCGACGACGAACGCGAGCCTGAACCAGCGGGTTTTCTGCATAGGGCAGCTTCCTCCTCGGGTGGTGTCCTACGCTCACGCGAGCGGCAGGACGGGTTGGCCTGCGTCTCTTCGGGGACGTCCCGAAGGAATTGGTGCTTTGCGTTGGAAAAGAAAAAGAGCGGTGAGGCGGAGGGGTCTTTCGTGGCCTTCGTGTCTGGGCTCGATAATATCGTTACTGGTCCAAGAGTCAACAGTGTCTGTGTGTTGTGTGTGTAGAACGAAAAAAGCACCGCTGACGTGCAACTTCGGTAAGTGCTGCGTTGTGGTGCTTGGCAAGTCCCGGGGGCGTGTCGCCCCCGGGACGCGCGCAGGTCCGTCACTGTTCTGTGGCGAATCTACTTCATTGGTGTACCCTCCCTTGGGTGTTGGCGTTGTGCTCGCCGTTTGGCCCGGTGAGTCTCACGGGGTCTATGGCGAGCGGCGAAGACGATTACACAGATACACAAAAAAGAAGAACAAATCCGTTCTCTAAACTGAACGGTGTTGGTAGTATATCACCCTGTTTTCTGTTGTCAAGTCCTTTGCAATGGGGCTTTGGTGTGCTGGCTTGTTTGCCTTGTTGGGGCGTAAGCGGTAGTCTACATATTGCTATGGAACGCATCGTGAAACTTTTTGGTGGAATGTCGTTTGTACGCGTCGCGCGGCTTTTCTTGCTTCATCCAGGTGTTGTGTATGACGCACGAACGCTTCGCGAAAAAACACATCTCGATCCGGCGGATGTCCGTGTCATTGTGAACGATCTTGCGGGAGCGTCTGTTATCAAAAAGCGGGGAAACAAATGGGTACTCAACGATGCGTGTGCATTTCTCAAGCCGCTTCGAGATCTGCTTATTGGACAATTGCTCGCTGATATCAATCTTGCAAAGCGCGTTGAGCGGTGTGGTACCGTCAAACTTCTCATTGCGGCGGGCGTCTTTCTCGACGAGAGTGAATCGCGCACCGATCTTCTTGTGGTGGCGGAGCGCATCAACCCCAAGATGCTTCAAAAAGTCGTTGCGGCTCTCGAAGCCGATGTGGGCAATGACGTCCGATACGCCGTCTTCACTCCTGCTGAATTTGCCTATCGTATGGGTGTCAACGATAAGCTCATTCGCGATATTCTCGACTACCCGCACGTTAAAATAATTAATAAGGTTTTACCTCAATAAGAGGAGCTTTAAGAAGGCGACAATCGAAAGGCGACAATCAAAAGGCAACAATCTATTTCCATTTCAATTGTTGCCTTAGAACGGATGTCCACAGGCTCTTGTCAGGCAACGGGTTTCTTGGTGCTACACTTTAAAAGGATGAAATTATAAGGGTCGGACGCTTGGTCGGCGTCTGCTCACAAAACATTACACATTAGTCGATACACACGATACATATGATTGTTTTACAGAATACGGGTGTTGTTGTCGCAAACGCGCTTCAAACGCTGTGGCTCGGTGTGATTGGGTTCATTCCCGAACTCATCGTTGCGATCATCATCTTTGTTGTTGGTTGGATTGTTGCGGCATTGCTTGCGCGCGCAGTCGAACAGGTTATTGCAGCAATCAAGCTCGATAGTGCGCTCCGTGGTGCCGGTGTCGAAGCAACGCTTACGCGTGCAGGATTTACGCTCAATTCGGGGCGCTTCCTCGGCGCATTGGTGAAGTGGTTCATCATTGTTGTCTTCTTGGTCGCTTCGCTCGACGTCTTGCATCTTGATCAGGTCACGATGTTCCTCCGCCAGGTCGTCCTTGGCTACTTGCCTCAGGTGATTGTTGCGGTGCTCATCATGCTCGTTGCGGTTGTCATCGCAGAGGCGATGCGCAAGCTTGTTGTTGGTTCGGCCAAGGCTGCCGGCATTCGCTCGGCGGGATTCCTTGGTGCGGTCACCAAGTGGGCTATCTGGATTTTTGCCCTTCTTGCCGCGCTCTTGCAGCTCGGCATTGCGGTCACGTTCCTTCAGACGCTCTTCACGGGTGTTGTTGTGGCACTCTCGCTCGCCTTTGGACTCGCCTTTGGTTTGGGCGGTCAGAGCACAGCGGCACGGTACCTTGACCACATTCAGGCAGAGATGAAGGACAGGGAATAGTAGCGTACGGCCTACAACCTACAGCTATAGAAAACCGCCAGCCCTAGGCTGGCGGTTTTCGTTTTTCGGAAATCGTTGCTTTTCTTTGTACCCAAGCGTAGTATCCCCGCCAGAGCAGTTCCCATTCACGCAGTTCGCTCAGAAAGGAGCGCGGATGTCGAACCAGAAAAACCTCACCGAGCTTTGGTGGGAGAAAAAGTGCCACAAAGGGGTCGCTGGAGTTCTCAGCGACCGTCTCGACGATGACGCCTTGTTCTGGACGAGTCAGCTTCTTGGTATCGGGGCTGGTCCGTATCCGGCAGAGGACCTGATCGTCGTCTTCCACGACCCAGTGACGGACGGTGGCTCTCGAGCTTTCATCAAGCTCGTCACGGGCGGTCTTCTCGTGAGCTCTCCGAACCGGGATGCTCTTGTCTGGTCGGATGAGATCAAGCAGAAGGCGTTGGCCGCGTTTCCGGTTCCCGAGGGCTGGTCCCCGGAGGACAAGTCGTCTTCGGGTACGTGAAGAACGCGCCCGTCCCCGCTTCGCCACTTCGGCGAGGCGGGGTTTGTTTGTTGCCTTTCTTTCTCGGCGAGCGTAGTATCCCCGCCAGAGCAGTTCCCACTTACGCAGTTCGCTCAGAAAGGAGCGCACGATGAAGCCCATGAGGTTGGTGACGAAGATGAGGATTGCGACAATCGGGGCTCTTGTCTCCCTGCTCCTGCTTGTCGCGATCGGTATCAGCCTGGAGATTGCCTCGGTTGACGGTTCGGGCACAGGGTTCGCGAATACCTCGGGATGGTTCGTCGCATCGATCGCAATCTTCGCGGCACTGAGCCTTCTCCTCTGCCTCGAGCTCATCCCGAAGTACCGAGCTCAACGCCGAGACGCATGGCGCGAACACGTGAAGCGTGTGGGCGTTCCGCCGGACAATCTCCTGCGGGCAATGCAGGGACTTCCCTTGGGTGATGAGAAGTACACAAGCAAACATGCGGATGTTCTGCTTGCGACGCTCCGGGGATTCTACGGTGTTCTCGTCGCGGCGAGTCTTTCACCGGAGCGATTGTTGCTGCGATCTCTGGAAGAGAAGGGTTGGGTCCGACTGACTTTCGGTGACAATTCCTACTTTGCCACCGTTACCGGTCAGACCTGGGCCGTGATCGACGACCTCCGCCCCAAGGGTTGGTCGCCGGAAGACGACACTCCCGGCGCATGAGAGTGCGCCCGTCCCCCGACCACGGTCGGGGGTCGTTTTTTATGAATGCGATGTGATTGTGATAGTACATAATCCACACCATATCAACATACGTGCGTCCCTTATTTGACGCTACGCCAAACCGCGTGTACTATTACCAACGCCTGTTTATTTCAGCCGTTCGGCTGATTTTTAGTGTCAGAAAGCCGCCTGCCGTGGTTTTATCGGTGGGGGTTCTGTTAATAATAAATTATATATGGCAGCAGATTTTGATCGTTCAAAGCCGCA
>CAZMAP010000043.1:0-4511 GCA_964564385.1 uncultured Candidatus Saccharibacteria bacterium
CCGTGTTGTTCACACGAGCGAAAAAATTGCGCGGAGGCTCAAGACCTCAAGAGGGACAAGCCCTCAAGCGGTCAAGGTTCAGAACTTCCTGGCGGACGACAGACCGATGTCGCTGACGCGGAAGCTGTCGTCCCAGATGTCGACGTCGAGACCCTCGGCGTCGAAGACGCCGACGTCCACGCGGAAGCCGTCCGAGTCGAGGCTCGACGTGCGGACGTAGATGTTCTCGAACAGCCGTTCGCCGGTGGCCAGGTAGTGACCGATGATCGTGTAGACCATCACCTGCGCCGTGGGCGTCTCCTCGTCCGAGGACAGGAGGGCTTGCTGCTCGTTCCACGTCTTGTTCGTCGAGTCGGCGATCGGCGTCTTGCGGACGAGCTGCCAGCCGACCTCGCCCCTCTCCTTCGCGAAGGCCTGGCGGTTGTACCAGTCCTGCGAGTAAAAGAGGCTCTTGTCGGCGACCTTGCCGCGTACGTCGAGCAGCGACAGCGGGAACACGGCGACGAGCACGTGGGTGTCCTTGGAAGCCGCGAGGGCCTCCTCGGAGTACGGAACCTCGGCGAGAAGAGCGAGCTGCTGCCTCGAGGGGTTGACCCCGAAGTGCTTGATCGCTTCCTCGACTCCGAAGAAGTTCCGTCCCATGATCTCGCGGGCACGCGTCTGCGAGGTCGACGGCTCGAAGCCGCCGTTCTCGATCAGCCGCACGACCTTGATGCCGAGCTCGTTGTCCTTGGAGTCGATGACCTTCTGGGCCAGCGCTCCGGTGAGGCCGACGGCTTCGAGCTTGTTGAGGAACTCGTTGCCCTGACCTCGCGACACTTCGTGGCTCACCATGGTTTCCATGGCATACCTCCCTGTGTGCATGTACCCGAATCGCACGGGTGGACGACTGTCTCGGTAATGAGACGAGTATTTTAGGGACTTTTTGGGACTTATGGAAAATCCTCAAAATACTCGTCTCATTTAAGTTCTGAATTAAGAAGGATCTTCTGTGTAGAGTATACCATGTCTATATGTAGAAGTCAATAGCTGGTAACAGAGCTTCGCAAGCCCCTCTTTCTAAGTTATAAAGGACATAGAAATTCGGCCTAACAATGGTAGTATTTCTTTAACAACTGAATAGAGCCTAAACCCTCCGTTGGAGGGCATGGCAATGAAATCCATCCAAGGTAAAGACCCCGTCGTCAGGGTTCCTTGGATGGTCGTAGAGGGAAACCTCTACGTTCTGGCCGAAAGGCTAGAGCTCCTGGCGGCGGGCTTTTTGCTACCCGCTGGGATAAATCCATCCAAGGAAATATGGCAATCATCATCTCAAAAAACGGCAAGAATGCCGTGAAGGTCGAGAAGTCCTCATTCGACAAGGAAGACTTTCTCCAGCAGTACATCTACGAAAATCCAGAGAGCATTCCGCTCTATGACATCAAGGAGGACATCCGGCTCCTTATTCTCGCACGCGAATTCCCAACAAACAGCGGCCCCATCGACGCGATTGGTATCGACCGCGACGGCGAGATTTACATCGTCGAGACAAAACTTTTCAAGAATCCCGACAAGCGCACGGTCATCGCTCAAGCACTCGACTACGGCGCATCGCTCTGGAAACACTCCGGTGACTTCGCGCAGTTCGCTGCTCTGCTCGATCGAGCTGTTGTCGAAACGTTCGGCATGCCGTTAGTGTCAAAACTTCGCGACTTCTTTTCTCTTTCCGAAGAAGAAGCGGCCGTACTCCTCGAGAGCGTTCGCGGCAATCTCGGCGAAGGAGCTTTCAAGTTTGTTGTTCTCATGGACAAACTGGAAGCGCGACTCAAGGATCTCATCATCTATGTCAATCAAAACAGCCAGTTCGACGTGTACGCTGTCGAGCTCGAATATTACCGCCACGAGGAGCATGAGATCATCATCCCGAAGATATTCGGTGCGGAAGTGAAGAAAGATGTCGCCGTTTCATCCGCAAGCGGTCCGCGCAGGAAGTGGACGGAAGAATCCTTGCTCGCAGACGCGAAACAAAAACTGTCGTCGGAAGAATACGCCGCGTTCAAACGCATCTATGAATTCTCAAAACAAAACGCTGATGAAGTACGTCTCGGCACTGGAGCATACGGCTCCTTCAGTCCGATCTTCACAAAACTCTCCACGAAGTCACTCTTTACGCTAACCGCCGACCGTCGCCTCAGTTTCAATTTTGAATGGATCGCGGATGATAACGAACGCACCGCCGACATCTTCAAGCAAGAATTGGAATCGATAGGATTCTCGTTCCCTGAGAACTACAAAGACATTCGCCCCAGCGTCCTCTCTGACGAATGGCTCCCAAAAACCGAAGGATTCATCGGCATTCTCGATCGGATGCTTACATCCGCCTAGCGCGATCTCTCCTTCGTTCTATACCGTTCTCAATGGGTACCGGCGTTCCGCATTCCTGCGGCCTGCTAGCGTATAACCAATTCATTCGCTATGAAAAACGTGTTATCGCACGCTGAGTACCAAGAAAGGATTAATAGCATAACCACGCCCGAGGAGGCGGCCGCGTTCGCGCAGGAAATGCTCGCGCCCATGCTCGCCAATCTCAAGCAGAAGGACGAAGTTGCCGACGAGGAACCAAGTGCGCCGAGAAAGAAATACAAGCGCACTTCGGTGTTCGCCCGCGCGGAGCAGATCGATCCCGAGTCGACGCCGTGGTTCGACGTGGTGGGCGGCGAAACAGAGACGATGGTCGTCAGTCTCTACGCTAAAGGCCTCACCACGCGCGACATTGTGAACTATCTCAAAAGCGTTCACGGCATCGATATGTCGCAGCCTTCCGTATCAGCTATCACCGACAAGGTGTTTCCGTTGGTAAAAGAGTGGCAATCGAGACCGCTCTCGTCGGTGTATCCGGTCGTCTACCTCGACGGGCTGCACTTTAAAGTGCGCGAGGCCGGAAAGATCGCATCAAAGGTCGCATACATCGTGCTCGGGGTGAACCAGTACGGTCAGAAGGAAGTTCTGGGCATCTGGATCAGCCAGAGCGAGGGTGCAAAGTTCTGGGCGCAGGTCTTGAACGACATGAAGAACCGAGGGGTCGATGATGTTCTCATTGCCTGCGTCGATGGGCTCAAAGGCTTCCCCGAGGCGATCAAGGCGATCTTCCCGCAAGCCGAGGTACAATTGTGCATCACGCACCAGATTCGCCACACCATTAAGTTCGTCCCACACAAGGACAAGGAACGCTTCTGTGCTGACCTCAAGACCGTATACGGAGCGGTCTCCGAGGACGCCGGGCGGCAAGCGCTCACCGAGATGGAGGAGCGATGGCCGAAGTATCGCTCGTACCTCAAGAGCTGGGAGAATCGCTGGGCTGATCTCTCGCCGTTCTTCGCCTACTCCGAACCGGTGCGTCGTATGATCTATACGACAAACGCCATCGAGAGCCTGAACCATCAATTCCGGAAAGTCACAAAGACAACGAACATCTTTCCGCATGACGATGCGCTCATAAAACTCTTGTGGCTGGCACAAGCGGATATCTCGCAGAGGTGGACGTTGCCGGTTCGTAACTGGGGAGAAATCATGGCACAGATCACCGTGATGTTCCCTGATAGAGTCGAGTTCTAGTCATCATTAACCACCGCTGGCAGGCGCTGGAGGGCGGACACAGGTACCCGATTGAAAACCGCGGCACACGTTGCGGTTTTCTTTCTTGGCAGAGGTGGGATAATAGATAGATTATGACAGAACAGAAAATGGACAGAGTGGAGTACGTCCAGGAAAGAAATTTCCTCGCACAACTGGAGGCAGAGTCGTATAGGGGTTTCGACAAAACCCTTCTCGCACTTTCTTCTGGTGCAATTGCTCTTTCGGTAACATTCATTGAAAAATTCGACATCGCAAGATGCCCCGACTTGCTCGTATTGGCGTGGGTCTCATGGATTATTTCCATTTTTTTGCAACTGATCTCCTATATCGTCGCGTCAAAAGCGATGCGCGAAGAACAAGTAATCTTGAACGAGCAGTATAGAGAATACGAGAAGGATGCACGTAAAAATCCGTACAGCGGGGTGTCCACACAACTTAATATCGCTGCTCTTACCGCCTTTGCCATCGGCGTTCTCGTCTTTCTTCTTTTCGTGGTAAGTCGTATATACTGAAAATAATCATGACAAACAATAAAGCCCAGAGACCGGTGTTGAGGAAAGGTAGCGAACCACCCATTCGCTTGCAAAAACCTCTTCCTCCACCACCTCCCCAAAAAGCACCCGCACCAAAGCCACCAGCCCCTAAGAAAAAGTAGGTGTGGTTTTCTCTAAATGACACATCGCCAAAAGACCCCCCTTACGCGTGCCATTTGTGCCATTCACGATTTTCGGCATCTAGACTCGAGAGCCTCGGAAAACGCCGAGAGGAAATGCTAAACTGCCTTGCAAGGCCTTGGGCCACGGGTACTTAACCCGACTACACCGCAATAATCCGCGAGTCCCGCCTGTGGCGGGGCGAGTGGAATATTATTTCGAGAGGATAGGGATGAGAAAGCC
>CAZMAP010000044.1:0-1292 GCA_964564385.1 uncultured Candidatus Saccharibacteria bacterium
ATTAGACCACTCTGCCACCCCACCAGTACGAGTTTTATAGCACGAATACAGGTGTTTCCGCGAGTGGGTGGTACAATCGCCGCATGACGATTCTCGCTATCGACTATGGAACCAAGCGCACCGGCGTGGCGGTTTCTGACCCGTCGGAGACACTCGCATTTCCCAAAGAGGTGATTGAGAACAGGGGACATGCGAATCTCATTGAGTCGATCAAGGTTTTGTGTGAGCAAGAGAAGGCGCGCCTCATCGTCCTCGGTCACTCACGTGACTCAAAAGGGAACGACAATCCGGTGATGGATGGTATTCGAGCGTTCAAGACAGAACTCGAAGCGGCGGTGCCACTTCCAGTCATCTTTCAAGAAGAATCGTGGTCGTCTGCGGAGGCGTCGCGGTACCAAGGGCACATTGTGAACCTCGATGCATCAGCCGCGGCGATTATCCTTCAGAGGTTTCTTGATACATTGCGGGCGCAGAACATGTAGCACGTAACATGTAACAAATAAGGATGGGAGTTTAGAGAAAATTGATAGAGCAGGAGATAGATTGATTGGATGGACCAGACCGACAAGACTTTTCACCAAAAACTCTCCAAAAAGATAGACTTGTTTGTTCACGGTGTTTACAACACAACCAAAGTTTTTCCTAAGGAAGAATTATTTGGTGCAACAAATCAGTTGCGTCGCGCAGTTTTATCGGTGGCTCTTAACTATGTTGAAGGGTATGCGCGTCATACCCCGGGTGACCTCAGACGTTTTTTAAAAATTTCTTACGGCTCCCTAAAAGAAGCTCTCTATCTCATCAGGTTTGCTTGCGAGAGAAAATGGGTTCAAGAAGATGTATCAAATAATCTCAAAGATATGGGAGACGAGATAGCACGGATGTTGTGGTCGACTTTTTCGCGTTTTTGATACATGCTACATGCTACATGTTACGTGATATATGATTACCTACGACGACTTCAAAAAGGTGGAGATACGGGCAGGAAAAATCCTTGCGGTCGAGGACGTGCCCGAGACCGACAAACTCCTCAAGCTTACCGTCGACTTTGGCCCCTCCTCCACTGAAGCTCTGGAGGGTGAAGAGAAGAAGAGTGAAATTCGACAAATTGTTTCTGGTATCAAACACAAAGTTGTTGATTGGCAATCGCTTGTAGGTATGACGACGACGTTTGTGACGAATCTCGAGCCGCGCACCATCAAAGGCTTCGAAAGCAACGGTATGCTCTTTGCACTCGGTGGCGACGAGCACTTCTCGTTTCTTGTTCCAAAGAACGATGTCCCGCCAGGGAGCGT
>CAZMAP010000044.1:1302-4501 GCA_964564385.1 uncultured Candidatus Saccharibacteria bacterium
CCTACAGGCCGGGAAGGCGACAATTGAAATGAAAATAATTGTTGCCTTTCGATTGTCGCCTTATCTGGAACCGAGGGCCCACAACCTGTACACTGTTCTCATGACATTCTCCGAACGCATCCTCACATCGTTTCCGCTCCCACTCTATGTATCGATGCCGGCGGTTGGAATAGATATATCTGACAGGTCGGTGAAGCTCATCGAACTTGTTCCTACACGACACGGTTTGCGTGTTGGTCGTTTTGCAACACGAGGAATCCCCGAAGGCATTGTGGTTGGTGGCACGATCGCAAAGCGCGCAGAGCTCGTGACGTTGCTTGCGGGGCTTCGCGAAGAGCACGGACTTACGTTTGTTAGAGCGTCGCTTCCCGAAGAGCCTGGGTATATCTTCACAACCACCGTTCCGTCTGTTGGACCCGATGAAGTCCGGAGCCTGCTTGCGTTTAAGCTCGAAGAATATGTTCCGCTAGCCCCGGCAGAAGCGGTGATTGATTTTGATGTGATTACCGGTGCCACGGCAACAGGACAGGAAACTGTGGCTGTTTCGGTGTACCCGCAAGATATTGCACAAGAATATGCAGATTTGCTTCATGACGCAGGTTTGAAACCGATATCGCTCGAGATCGAAGCACAGGCTATTGCGCGTGCGGTTGTACCACAGGGTTTTGTTGGGGGCTGTCTCGTGGTGGATGTGGGTGCGGTGCGTTCTGGTATTACGGTGGTCGGTGGAGGCGCTGTACGATTTACTACCACAGTTGCGGTGGGGGGCGATCTGGTTACTGTGGCAATCAAAAAGGCACTGCCAAACGCCACTGACGCGGACATTCTTTCGATAAAAAATGACCAAGGACTGGCATACCGCGATGATTCCAGTATCAAGGCTGCGTTCGAGGAACTCGCAACCAATCTCAAGAATCAGATTGAGCGGTACTATCTCTATTGGCAGACACGCAAGGACGCCAAGGACACAAAACTTCCTGAGCATCCGATTGAAACCATCTTTCTCTCAGGCGGGTATGCCAATGTCGCTGGTCTTCCCGAATATCTCTCACGGCAACTTCGTGTTCCAACAAAGCGCGCGGATGTTTGGAAAAATGTTTGTTCAATCGATGATGCAATTCCACCCATCTCGTACGAAGACTCGTTGAGCTATGCGTCGTCGATTGGTCTCGCACTTCATAAGAGCAATTAGTGGTTGATGCTGTGCAACAAAAGCGTAACGTGGGTTGTGAGCTGTTGGTTATGGGTTAAAATCTAATCGTGGCAAATCTTCTTCCATCATACGAACGACAAGAGCTTGCGCGCGAGCGGATGCGACGGCTCGTGAGTGTGGTGCTCGCGCTTGTCTCGGGTGTTTTTGTTCTCGGCATCGTTCTCCTCATTCCGTCGTTTGTGGCAGTTATGTCGTCGCGCGAGGCGGGAGCCGAGCGTCTCAAAACCACGCGCGGACTTCTTGATCGACAGCGAGACGCTACGGCTATTGCTGATGTGGGTTCAATACAGGAAAAGATTGATAGTGTCATCACGACCAATGACGCTCTTTCTGCAAGCGATACGCTCGGTCGCATTGTGGAAATTGTTCCTGATGCCGTTGTGCTTCAGAGCATCTTGTGGCGCGACGAAGGCGAGTCAGTCTTTCTTGATATGACAGGTTCTGCGGCAACACGCAACGCGCTTATTGCGTTTGGCGATGCACTTCGTTCGTCAGGGCTTTTCACCGACGTGACAATCCCAATCGAATCGTTGGCTCCACAGACAAATCTCCAGTTTCGTCTATCACTCACGCTTGCACCATAGGTATGGAACCATCACGCCACACACATCATTACGGGGTATGGATAGCAACAGGCGTTGTGGTTCTTCTTGCGGGCACCTATGGTGCGGGGCTTATTGTTCTTGATCGTGCAAAAGGAACCATTGCCACACAGGCCACAGAGCTTGCAGCTGAGGTCCGTCGGGAGGAGTCGGTACACGTGCTCAGTGATCTCCTCGAAGATTTGTCCGAAGAGACAACAAAACTCGATGCGTTCTTTGTCTCTCCCGAAGGTGCCGTTGGGGCAATCGAACGCGTCGAGGCTCTCTCATCATCGGTTGGTGTTCCTGTCAGTGCCTCTGATGTCCATATTCAAGACCGCGATCCATTGACGGGAGAGGGAACACTTGTTCTCAATGTTGCCACGGAGGGATCATGGCGTTCCGTAACACGGGTACTCATGTTGCTCGATACGCTTCCGTTCCAGAGCCGGCTCCAGTCGGTGGCACTTAGTCTCATCAATGGTGACGATGAATCACCTGCGCGGTGGTCGTTCAAAGGGCTCCTCGCCGTGCCACTTCGACAATAGACACACTATGAAAAAACAGATTATTCCGCATCTTCATCTCGATATTCGACACATGCACCCCGATCTTTTGGGTGCCTGGATTGGAGGTATTGGATTGGCGTTTGTGGGTATTTTGGCGGTGACGCTTGCGGCAGTCCTTCTTTTTATCGGTGTTTTTGATGCCGATGTTGTGCGCGAAGATGTATCTTCGGATGTTGGTACCATCAACCGTGGGGATCTTTTTCGCTCGGTGAAAATTATCGATGGGCGCGTTGCTGACTTTGAGCGAATCATGGCAACCGCGCCGGCACTTTCTGATCCGTCGAGATAGGGTTAGAATCTTTTGGGGCAATCCTTAACTTCTTGTGTTGATTGCGGGGAAAACGATCCTATTGTTCTTGATTTCGATCATGTAACTCCTGGCAAAAAGTTTAAATCTGTGTCAAAAATGTTGTCGGGACAGTATTCATGGACCTCTGTTTTAAAGGAGATAGAGAAATGTCGGGTCCGCTGCGCAAATTGTCACAGAAGAAAGACTCATACGCAGTAGGGATTCTTCGGAAGAAATAACCCCTTGTAGTTTAATGGATAAAACGGCTCCCTTCTAAGGAGTTAATGTAGGTTCGATTCCTACCGAGGGGATACAAAAGAAAGGACGGCGTCCTCAAGCTGCCGATAGGCATTTTCAAAACCTTCCTCCCCAGTTTCGTTGAGGATTACTACGTTTGCGATTTGTGGTCCAACCTTGAGCTCGGAGAGAGCTTTTGTGAGTCGCTTCTGTACTTTTTCTTCGGGGAGATCAGGCTCTCGACGTCGGATTCTTCGCTCGAGCTCTTCGATTGAAGGTGCGGTGATGAAAAAAATTGGAATGTCAGGTA
>CAZMAP010000045.1:0-4426 GCA_964564385.1 uncultured Candidatus Saccharibacteria bacterium
ACGAGCTTCCTGCAGGGCGCTTTCCTCTGGAGGGTTGCAGGGCTGTACATGCATTGCTCCACATGGAGATAGAATCGCCCACTCTCCTCGGCGATGCGAGTCCTCAGGACGCCGACGTCGTGGTTCATGCCCAGGCCCAGGCTGATGTTCTGCATTTGGACGATGTTCCACCCGCCTTCCGTCGCGTCAGTCACGATGGTGTGGCGTTCGGAGACATCGTTCGTCGTGGGGATGGTGTGGACGAGGCCCACTGCGACGAGCGCCATCCCTACGAGTCCCACGGTGATGAGGAACATACCAAGAGCAATTTTTCGAGGCATGGTCTTCCTTCCAATCTCTCACCCGGCTTGATCGCAGGGTGAACAGCGTTTTCTGGCGCCAGATTGGCACACTCAATAGTGGTTGTCAAGCGCGCATGATAAAGGCCGACGTCTCTGCGAGGAGCGCTCGACGAAGCAGTCCAGGAAATCCAGATTGCTTCGCTCCTGCCTGCCGGTGGGCCTGGCGCTCGCAAAGACAGGTGACTCTAAAACACGGCAATATGTCGACTACATCAATTTCTCCTGCCCGCTGATACCTCCATGTTTACGGCCACGTTCGGTGATGACACGTCCGCGGGGCGTTCGTTCGAGGAATCCGATCTGGAGAAGATAGGGTTCGTGTACCTCCTCGATGGTTGCGGCGTCCTCACTCATCGATGCTGCGAGTGTGGAGAGGCCAACGGGGCCACCTGAGAACTTCTCTGTAAGAAGTGACAGGAGTTTGCGGTCTGATGAAGTAAGACCTTGTTCGTCGACACCCAAAAGATTGAGTGCATCGAGCGCAAGAGCCTTGGTGAGAGGCTTTTCTTTGATTTGAGCGTAATCGCGGGCTCGTTTGAGGAGATAGTTGGCGGTGCGGGGTGTGTAGCGGCTTCTTTTTGCAATCTCCTGGAGCGCGTCGTCGTCAGATTCGACACCAAGAATCTTTGCCGAGCGACGCATAATGGCCAAGATATCGTCATCGGTATAAAAATCGAGGCGGAATGTTCCTCCAGAAAAGCGCGAGCGCAATGGTGACGACAACAGTGCAATGCGCGTGGTGGCTGCAACGAGTGTGAACGGAGGGAGTTCAAGCTGTACGGTGCGTGCTGACGGACCTTTGCCGATGATGATGTCGAGACGACCCGACTCCATGGCGGGGTAGAGGACTTCTTCGATGGCGCGGTTGAGGCGGTGGATTTCATCGATGAAGAGAATGTCACCAGGAGAAAGGTTGGTGAGAATCGACGCAAGATCACCAACACGTTCAATGGCTGGACCTGATGTGAGCTTGAGCGACGTGCCGATTTCTTGAGCAATGAGGTGAGCAAGGGTTGTTTTGCCCAGTCCGGCAGGTCCATAGAACAAGATGTGCTCAGGGCACTGACCTCGTTGTCGAGCGGCCGACAAAAGGATATGGAGATTGGCTTTTATCTGATCTTGGCCGATGTATTCGTTCCACAATCCTGGGCGGAGTGAGGCATCAAGGGAACTTTCGGTGGGAGATGCCTCAACCAGGCCCTTTTGAGATGGGGTACTTGACATATAAAAAGGGATATGCTAGACTGTTTCTAGCACTTTGACAGAAGGGCTGTATCAAATCAAAATACAGTCCATTGCGTTGATGGGGTTTCTGTATCGCAAAAGAGCAGATGAGGAACCTCTAAGTAACCTTCATGCGCCCGCATGCATGTCGTCCGTGAGGATCTGTTGGTTTTCCTGAAATTCGTTTCAAGATTGCGAACAGTCTCCTTAACAGATAACGTGGTGTTGCTTAGAGATTTCTCCTCTGGTCAAAGAACTTCCTCAAGTGTATCTGATTTACAAAAAAAAGAAAGCTCCGCACTGTGCATATGCCAGTGCGGAGCTTTTGTTATGAGATGTCAACGACGCGCGCAATCTCTTCAAATGTTGTTGAACCCTCGAGGACTTTGACAATGGCATCTTGGGTCATTGTGAGGAAGCCTTGAGCTGCCGCCGCCTTTTTGATATCGCGTTCACTCGGGTTTTCCTCAACCGCTTTTTCGACGGCTTCGTCGAGGCGAACGGCCTCAAAGACGCCGATACGACCTTTGTAGCCATCACCCCCACATTCCGCGCAACCAGGCCCTGCTTTCCAGTTCTTTGTACGTTGTACCGTAGCAATCATCTCCGGTTTTGATACGTCGGCGAGGATTCTTTCGACGGTTGCTTTCTCGGCCTCAGTCAGCGGAGCCTCTTGGCGACATGTTGTGCAGAGTTTTCGTACGAGACGCTGTGCAAGTGAAAGATTGATTGCTGAGCCGAGGATGCGCGGGTTGAGATCGAGATCGATGAGACGCGTGAATGCTCCTGCTGCGGAGTTGGTGTGCAACGTTGAGAACACCAAGTGTCCGGTGAGTGCGGCGTGTATTGCAATCTCTGCTGTTTCTTTGTCACGAATTTCACCGACCATGATGATGTCAGGGTCTTGTCGGAGTGCTGCACGCAAACCTGTTGAGAATGTATAGTTCTTTTCCGAATCAACCTGTGTTTGCACGATTCCCGTGAGGTGGTATTCGATTGGATCTTCGATGGTGAGAATCTTCACCTCGGGGCTGTGGACACGCTTGAGAAAGGCGTAGAGCGTGGTGGTTTTACCCGAACCAGTGGGACCGGTGGTAAGAATCATGCCGTTTGGCTTGGCAATCTCGTGCTCCACGGCCGCCAAAAGCTCAGGACGCATACCCAAAACGTCGATAGAGGCGGCAATCGCGTCAGGGTGGAGGATACGCATGACGATTGATTCGCCGTATTGTCCCGGGAGGATAGAGGTGCGGATTTCGATATCGCCTTGCTCCATTTTGATGCTGAAACGTCCGTCTTGTGCTTCTTTGGCAACGTTGAGCTTGAGGCCCGAGAGGAGTTTGAGGCGAGAGAGGAGGAGACGATAGGTTTCGGCATCAAACCGAGCAACATCGGTGAGAATGCCGTCGAGACGCATGCGCATGCGAACACTCGTTTCTTCGGGCTCGATGTGAATATCTGATGATTTAGTTGCGAGTGCGGAGGCGAGAAGGACTTCGACAATACGTGACGTGCGGAAGGCCTTTTTGAGTTGCATTGTTTCCTCGATGTGTTTCTTCACATCATCGGGGCTGTGAACGTTTTTGATGAACGCCAAGATGTCTTCACCGGAGACATCGAGCATGCCCTTTTTGCTCTCTGAGGTGAATGCCATGTCTTTGTAGCGATCCCATGCAAAGAGGAGGCTTTTTGTTGATGTAAGATGCGGTGTTACGGTGAAGCCTTGAGTTTCGAGCGAGGCGATAATCTTTTGTACGGGCTCTGAGTCGGGCGTATGAAAAGCGACATCGATGTTCTTATTGAGCCTGTTAAAGGCGGCCATCTTGGCCTCGCGAGCCGTTGCTTCGGGAATGAGGATGAGCGCGTCGACACTCATCGGGACGGTGGAGAGATCGATGTAGGGGATGCCGTATTTTTGCGAGAGCGCTTGGATGGCAAGCTCCTCCTCTTCTTGGCGAAGTTGTTCGTATTTTCGCTCTTGTTTGGAGTCGTCAAATGCAACCATACATTAATACTAACAGCTTACGGCCTACAGCCAACAGCTTGGTATGAAAAAGAGAAACCGCCGCTGAGTGCGCGGCGGCATCTCGGTGCGACGGGTTGCGAAGGCCAGGTCAGTGAAGCTTGTTGTTCTTCCAGAGCAGGGATCCGTCTGTGGTGCGGATTGTCTCGAGGAATTTGTAGGCCCAGTAGAAGTCCCTTCCCCCGGACCTCATCGAGATACCGCCCATACCCTGGGCGACCTCACCGTCATGCACGGTGACTCGATTGCCTTGAACGCTCACGTTGGTTGGGACGTTGGTGGTCGGAGTGCCAGGGACGAGCTCGACCACGAAACCACCCTTGTGACTCCAGTAGCCCTTCGGGTTCTGAAAATCTGCTAAATCTTTGGCCATGTGGCCTCCTTTCTCCGAGAGCAAAATGCTCTTTCGGAGGAGAAATGTCAAACGATGCTCGGTGGTACAATCACTCTATGGAAGAACGAACCATTTCATCGATTCCAGAGCTTGAGACATACGCCAAAGGCGTTCTCGAGAGCTTGTCCGGCTTGCCACACGAGGGTGCGGTGGTTCTCGCGCTTGCCGGTGACTTGGGAGCAGGGAAGACGGCGTTCGTGAAGGTGCTCGCAAAAGAACTTGGCATCACCGAACACATCACGAGCCCGACATTCGTTATTATGAAGACATATGAAATCAATCCTGTAGCCCGTAACCAGAAACCAGAATCTACAGATCCGGGGGCTACAGGATTCGGGTTTCGGGTTTTGACACACATCGACGCATATCGTCTCGAAAGCGCACATGAGCTTGAGGTATTGGGATGGAAAGAACTTCTCGCTGACCCCGACGCACTCATTGCTA
>CAZMAP010000046.1:0-4422 GCA_964564385.1 uncultured Candidatus Saccharibacteria bacterium
GCGGCCGTGAGAATAGGCCGAGGTGGCGAAATTGGTAGACGCGCTAGCTTCAGGAGCTAGTTCTCGCAAGAGATTAGGAGTTCGAGTCTCCTCCCCAGCACTGCCAAGAGTTCGAGTCCATGCCGGCAGGTGGGGACTTGCGCTCACACAGCCCCAGATAGTGTATGTTTACTGTTGGAATTTTTTGAAATCTTGGAGCGATGTCTGGGAATTTTCGTATGGTGTATAATGATGAAAGTTAGCCGAGTATTACCTCATAATCCTTTAACGTATGGGCATGGAAAGTTTTGGCGGCTACGTCCCAGTTCCAGAAGCGGATAATGAAAAGAAGATCGATGCGGATGAGATTAAAAATGTAGAACGTGAGAACATGCATCTTGAATCAGGGGTGACTCCGGAGCCGCAAGAGAAGATGGAAACGCTTCAACGGGAATATGCTGATGTACTACAGGAATATGAAGATCTCGATCATCGCTCGTCTCTGAATGAGGAGGAGCAGGCGCGTAAAGCAGGACTATTGGAAAGGAAGAAGGGAATCATCTTGGCTTTCAAGAAAGCCTATGGATATGAGGATGAACACGAAAAAGTGTATCCAGAAGGGATTTCTTCTGATCAAGATGAGACAATCAGGGCTCTCAACAGCTATCTAGGTGTAAACCTTCCAATTTTTTCGGAGGATGTTCGTACCACGGAAGTTGGGGGAAAAAAGTACGTGAATATGGGTGGCGAAGATGGATTGGAAAACAGTATAGTGCTTTTGGAGAAACAAGAACACTTTGTCGAGAAGGTATTTGCGGCTCAAGATGCGATAGCAAAGCTTTCTGAGGAAGATATGGGTGTATTGCTTGAGAGTGCCCGACTACAGAGAGACGCGTTTGTTAAAAGGGAAACAAGTGTGGCAAATGACTATATCAGCAAGTGTCTCGCCCCCACGCTTGTTCTAGGACCGGAAAAGCCCGTCGAACCAGTATCTTTGGACGAGGGAGCGTTTCAGTATATCCGTACAATTAATGGGGAGCGGATGGATGAGAAGAAAAGAGAAGAATTTCAAACGAACAAAGGGTCGCTTTCTTTTGACTATGCGGCTATGGCGATAGATATACTGTTGGTTGAAAAACTCGCTCGGGAAAAAGGATTGATTTGATTGGCGATTGATGGAAAACCTTCTATTTCTGTTCCTATTCGTCAAAACGTGGTAGGCCTTCTTTCCACAGACTGATGCCATCGTGGATGCGTCGGTCGTCGCTTTTTCCGAGCGTGCGGAGCAATCGCACGTCGTCTTTCCACATCTCTCCGTCCCAAAATTCGAGGCTATCGATGTTGGTCTTGTAGAGCGCCTTCTCTCCATAGACGGTGCCGACGTAGAAAAAACGCTTTTTGTTTTCCTGTGCCATACGTGCACAGTCGAGCATGAGCCAGAGCCCGAGTGATTGATAGGCATATGCAAGGTCATAGAAGGAGAACCAGAAGTGGCTCATTATGTCGTCGTCGCACAAAAAGACGTAACCGACAATCACGCCGTCCGCGTCGGTGTACTCAACGATATGTGTGATGAACCCCGCATGAAGAATCGTGTCAAATCGCTCTGCCGGCATGACACGTTCCCCGTGGCGTTTTGCAAAGTATTCGAGACAGAATGTTCTGAAGAGTGGATCTTTGATATCAAATCTGGCGAACGGAAAGATGTTCCTCTGGAGTTTTCCGCTCCGCTGAGCGGAGCTAGGACCCCGCTGAGCGGGGCCGTCGAACCGTCGCAGGATACGACGGTTCTCGCTGTTCGGCACAAATTTTTTGAGGTCGATGCGCGCGCTCCGCGCCATGTAGAGCGTGTGCTTGATGTCGGGTGAGCCACTAAAAGGGAGGAAGCCCTCATCGTATGCCTCGTGGAGTCCTTCGCCACGCTCAAGCACTGCATATTCGCAGTAACCGAATGAATATGTTGCATATGAATGTGCAAATTCGCTCTTGAAGCGTTTCATGGGTATGTATTATGCGGGGAACTGCTTCTCAATCATTGTGGGGATAGATTCGACAAGTCCATCCATCGGTCCTGAGGTGAGGATGAGTACGATGTCATTGGGCTTGACTTTTTCCAAGAGGACGGTCGCACATTCTTCGGGAGTCGAGATGGGAAGTGCATTTGCGCCGCTTGCCCTGACGCGCTCCATGATTTCTTCGTGCGTTACTTGATCGTGATTCGTGACGCCAATTGCCGCCGGGTGATAGATCAGTGTGAGTGCGGCATCGATGAATACATCATCGTACCAGTGAAGCATGGCACGATTGCGCCAACTAAATGTGTGTGGTTCGAAGACAATCACGAGCCTTCGGGTGGGGAAGTGGGCGCGAATTGCATTGATGGCGGCACGCGCCTTGTCGATTGATGAACCATAGCCTTCGTAGACGGGCACGGTCGAATGGAGCGTCTTCTTTTCGAGGCGACGTTTAACGCCATGAAATGTTGCGACGCCACGGACGAATTCGTCGGGGGTGACGATGCCATGACCGATGAGGAATGCGGCGGCACCGATGATGTTTTGGATGTTGTGATCGCCGAGGAGTGTTGTTGTAATTGTGCAGATTGGCGTCTCGGCGCGAGTAATCGTCGCGGTCGTGGTTTCACCGCGGACAATGTCACGCACGCTCCAGGTGGGCGCGTTTTTCTGGTCTAGTCCGTATGTTGTTGTGTTGGTGTGGGGGGCAATGAGCTCGGCGACACCAGGATTGTCGGTGCATGCGGTGATGGTGCCGTTTTGGGGTACCTTTGCGAGTAATTCTTTGAATGGCTCACGGTAGCTTTCGGGGGTTGGGAAGATATTAACGTGGTCGTGTTCGCCAGCAATGAGCACGACATTGTCGGCCTTGAAATGGAGGAACTTCGAGCGCTTATCGATGCCGGATGTTGGGTACTCATCTGCTTCGACGACGAAGAATCTGCCGGTGCCGAGATGCGAGGCGAGGCTTGTTGTCGCGCTGGGGTTTTGACGAAGCCCGGGTTCTGCAACAGGAGGCGCTCCTGTGAACCAGCTTGGATCTTTACCGCTTTCCACAAGGACGCGCGCGATAAGGGAGCTCATGGTTGATTTGCCGTAACTTCCCACAACAAGGACGGTTTCTTGGTCGCGTGAAATGTTGGCGATGACTTCGGGGAATGTGGTGACGGTAATGCCGCGCTCACGTGCGGAGGTGATTTCTTCGTTGTCGGCGAGCTTCGCGCTTCCACCACCAACAACAAGATCGACGTCGGTGGGGATGTTGCTTGGAGAGAATGAGTCGGAGAAGGGGATTTTTTGTTCGATGAGATAGCTTTTGATGGGGTCAAAACAGCCACTGTCAGAACCGGTGATTTCCCAACCTTTTTCTTTGAGGAGCACTGCCGTGGCACTCATACCAACACCACAAATACCAACGAAATGTGCCTTTTTTGATGTCATGTAGGGAGGATTGTACCACGGAAGAAATCAAGGCAACGCCTCAGCGAGCAAAACACGTTCAGGGCGGGTTTGTCCAGTGTAGTCTGGTAGACTTGAAAAAGCATAGTTTTCCAACCTAACAGTCGGTGCATTTTTATTGAGTTTGTCTTTGTCTCGCATTTCTGTGCCAATCAATTCGAGAGGGTTTAGGTGTATGTAGTTGATGACGTCGTGAAGATACCATTCAGTATCAATCATTTTTGCTCTGAACGGTCTTGTAAACAAACCACCACTCCGGGCGTATTTTGTTTTGAAGTACATCGTGTAAGAAGTTGTAAGTCGTTGCATGAAAATACTGATTCCATTTTCTGTGATTTCTTCAAGTGCGAGGTGAAAGTGATTTGGCATAAGACAATATGCAACGATTTTAACGAGCTTGTACTTGTTTGGGAGTTCCCATACGTCTTTTGACAAAAGATTTCTTCTCGTTGCAAGAGGTACCTTTGTTGTGCGGTTATCGATGTGCATATTTTCGACAAATCTTCTGTAGTCAGCGTCGTCGAGGAAGGTGAGGCATTTGTCTATGCCACGGCTATAGCAGTGGTAAAAATTTCCTAAAATGAAGGGTGTTTTGCGATTTCCCATTGGTGTTGTGTGTTCGCGGAGGTGTTGCCTGCACCAACATACCAACTGGAAAATGAAAGAAGAATAAAGAAAGGTCGGTCTTGAATTTTTTAAAAACGGTGCTGTTTTCGCTGAGGTGTTGCCTTGTTATACTCTCAACCATGCCAACGCTCTATGTTATTGGAACCCCAATAGGCAATCTCGAGGACATCACGGTTCGCGCTCTTCGTATGCTCAAAGAAGCGGACGTCATTTTTTGTGAGGACACGCGTATTACCAAGCGCCTGCTCGAGCGGTATGACATCACCACGCGCGTAACGAGCATCAATGCGCGCACCGAGCGCGCAAAGACACACAGCGTGTTGGGCGCGCTCACCGAAGGCAA
>CAZMAP010000047.1:0-4301 GCA_964564385.1 uncultured Candidatus Saccharibacteria bacterium
GAGCTCCAGCCGCTGCCCAGCCAATACCAGTCCAACATCACCTTGCCGCCGTCCTCGTAGAGGTACGGGACGAGGAGGCTGCGGGCGCGACTCTGCACGACGGACTTCCAGCCGAAGACGGCCTTGCCCTTGAACAGGGCGCGGAAGACCGCGATGCCCATCTTCTTCTGGATGGCCAGCAGGTCGGTGAGACCCAACTGGTCGGCGAGGACGTTGTCGCGCTTGAGGTCCTTGTGGATGACCTCGCCGCACACGACGTTCAGCTGGTCGGGATGGAGCCATTGCTCCACGTTCTCGTGGAGGTCGTACTCGGCGGGACCCGTCGTCTGGAGGTCTATGAACTCCTGCGTTAGCCAGCTCGGGTCGGCCCAGCTGGGCAGGACCACGAATGAGCGGTCCACGCGGACCGTGAAGTCCAGCAGGGACTCGGAGACGTGGGGGGTCTTGGGGACCACGACCAGGTCGCCGGAGAGGAAGAACCTCGCACCCTCCGTACCACCGAGTTTATTGAACACCGCCTCCACACTAACGTCTCCCACATACACGTTGTACTTGGGCATTGCTGTGCCCCTTCCCCCAACTGTTAGTTGGGATTATTCCTCCACCTGTTAGGCAGAGGGCCGCAGTGTGCGGCGAAGCGCTAGACGACCTGATTTGGTAGTCATAGCTACAAACATCCAACAAACAAAATCAAAAGTCAGATGCTTAGAGCTATGACCACCTGCAAGTAGCTATCAAAGAACTTGTCGAAAATGATTATACGTTTTATGGTAGAGAACGTCAATACCATCATGTCTATATAGCGAACCACTAGCATTTCTGCTACGATGGCTTCATAAACCAAGGGGGTTTTTAACATTTTATCGTTGCCTATGGCCACCAAAATCGAACTCGAGGTTGAGAGCTTTGCACGGATCAAGGTCGTCGGCATCGGTGGGTCGGGCAAGAACGCGGTCAACCACATGATCGAACAGAAGGTTCGTGGCATCGAGTTCGTCTCGGTGAACACCGATGCACAGGACCTCCACCACTCACTCGCCAAAAAGAAGATTCACATCGGTAAGAACCTCACCAAAGGTCTCGGTGCTGGTATGGACCCATCAATCGGTCGTCGAGCAGCCGAAGAAACGCGCGAGGAAGTACAGGAAGCAATCAAGGGTGCGGACATGGTGTTCATCACCTGTGGACTCGGTGGCGGTACTGGCACCGGAGCAGCTGCTCCTGTTGCTCAAATCGCTCGCGAACTCGGAGCGCTCACCATTGGTGTTGTCACAAAGCCTTTCAGCTTCGAAGGTGCACAGCGCTCACGCATCGCTCAGACCGCCATTGATGAACTCAAGAAAGAAGTCGATGCGCTCATCGTAATCCCGAACGACCGTCTCTTCGGTGTCATCCAAAAAGACACGAGTCTCCGCAGTGCATTTGCGATGTGCGACGAAATCCTCCGCCAAGCCGTCGAGGGTATCGCTGACCTTATCACGATGCCCGGTATCATCAACGTCGACTTTGCCGACATCCGCGCCGTCTTGCAAAACGCAGGATCCGCGCTCATGGGTATCGGAACGTCGACTGGTGAAAAACGCGCAACCGAAGCAGCACAGATGGCAATCAACTCGCCGCTCCTCGATGTTTCTGTCGCCGGCGCAAAGGGCGTGCTCTTTGCAGTCGCGGGTGGTGAAGATCTCACCATGATGGAAATCCAGGACGCCGCACGGGTCATCACCGAGAATGTCGACAAGGAAGCAAAGATCATCTTCGGTGCGATCAAAGACGAGCGACTCAAGAAAAACGAACTCAAAGTCACCGTCATTGCGTCCGGCTTCCCTGAGAACAACGCGACAAGCCCATCGCTCTTCCAATTTCGAAAAGAAAAAGAAAAAATCGAGGAACCAACCCCCAACAACGGCAAAATCTTCAACACATTCACCAAAGCTGACATCATCAAAGACGAAGTTCACCACGAAGAAAAGCCACCCGTTGTTGAACTCCCAAAACAAGAGCCTCTATCTTCCTCAGAGATGAAACCCAAGGCAGATGATCTCGACGACGAATGGGGTGCAATCCCGGCATTCTTGCGAAGGAAGAAGTAGCTTGTAGCTTCATTGGCTTGTAGAAACAAAGAGTGGCGAGAGCCGCTCTTTTGGTATAAAATGCCTGTCGTACGGACGATTAGCCCCGACGCTCCGCGAAGCGGATGTCGGGGTCCCGACCGAAGCGTCGGGACTCAGTAAGAAATCGTACAACAATCCGGACGATTAGCTCAGCTGGTTAGAGCACTTGCATGACATGCAAGGGGTCACAGGTTCGAATCCTGTATCGTCCACAAACTAGGTAGTAGCTTGTAGCTTCATTAGCTTGTAGGGATTCTGAAATTTTATCTTTTTCTTATCTTCCTATGATACGGTGCCTGCATGACAGCACTAGTTTATTCATACAAAGATCTCATCGTTTGGCAAAAGAGCATCGACCTAGCAGTTGAACTTTACACCTTAACCGAAAACTTTCCACGAAGTGAAGTTTATGGGCTCTCATCTCAAATGCGTCGAGCCGCCATCTCTATTTCATCAAATATCGCAGAGGGACGACGCCGCGGAACAAGAAAAGACTTTACTCAGTTTTTAAGAATTGCCTATGGATCAGGAGCTGAGCTCGAGACACAACTTCTAATATCTCAGCGAGTCATCAAGGGCAATAATGTTAAATACGAAAAAGTTGACCTTCTCCTCAATGAGGTTATGCGCATGCTTAATGTCATGATCAAAAAAATCAATCCAACAACCTAAGGAAGCTAACGAAGCTACAAGCTACTACACTCTCGTCTTAAGATGCATATAGAGATCCTCGAGCGCGCGAACACCGTCGCCTGAAGCGATATTGTTTTGGTGATAGCGGACGTTGGTGCAATCCCCTGCTGCCCAGATGCCTGGTACACTCGTTGCTTGCGTCCATGGGTCGATGACAATCTGACCGATTTCATTGCGTTCCACGATGTCTTTTGCAAAGTCAGTGGAAGGAATGAGTCCGATCTCAACGAAGATGCCGGCAACGGGAAGCTGAACCTTTTCTCCGTCGCTCGTCGAATATGTGAGGCCGCTCACAAACGCATCACCCTCGATTGATTCGAGCTTGGCATTGAGAACTCCCGTAACAGTGGGGTTCGCAAGTACTTTTTCAACAGTGACTTCATCGGCACGGAAAGAGTCACTCCTCTGAAGGATCGTAACGTGACTACAATACGCCATGAGTTGTGCCGAACTTTCAAATGCGGCATTACCCCCTCCAATAACGGCGACAGACTGCCCTGCAAACAGTGGTCCGTCACATGACGCACAGTAGGTCACACCCTTGTTCTCAAACTGAGCAGCCCCAGGTACCTCGAGCTTCCGACGCGTCGAGCCTGTTGCCACAAGCACCGACTTTGCACAGTGTGCCGCTTTGTCAGTTGTGACAGTAAACGTGCCGTCATCATTTTTGGAAATACCACGAGCATACTCCGAGGCTGTGGCAAGCACTTCTCCTACGTGCTTCTCGACATGCGTCTTGAACGATTCGGCAAGTTTTGCACCTGATATCGATGGAGTCCCTATCCAGTTTTCAATGTTTTCGGATACCACGCTCTGACCACCCCATTCGGGAGCCAAAAGAAGCGTTGTGAGTTTTTTGCGAGCAGCATAAACAGCCGCCGAGGCTCCCGCAGGCCCGGCACCAATGATGATGAGGTCGTGGATTATAGTAGACATACGGTCACTATACCACGAACAAGGACCTTGAAGTTTGTGGAACAATACCGCGCAATTCTTTGAAAGTGGTAGACTATTTCTATGAAAAAAATAATGCTCTTGTGTGCCCTTTTTGTGTCCTGTATTCCCATCATTGTATCGGCACATGTCAAATGGTTCGTAGATGCTCAGGAAGTGACGAGAAGCCTCCACAGCCAGACACCGCTCTACGCATGGGGAAGCACCGAAGTGATTATATGGTCACTCATAGTA
The DNA here is from genome assembly GCA_964564385.1 of uncultured Candidatus Saccharibacteria bacterium. GTDB lineage: Bacteria > Patescibacteriota > Minisyncoccia > Phycocordibacterales > EsbW-18 > EsbW-18. The sequence goes on from CAZMAP010000047.1 coordinate 3,993, forward strand.
CTTTGTGTTGTTGTACTCTTTGGATTCATCGATACACGAGTACCAGCACCAAAAGCGCTCCTCAAATTTGGTCTTTCTCACGAACAAACAATCCAGCGTATTGCACAGACCCTACTCGGACTCTTTCTCATTAGTGTGAGCTTTCTCTGGAAGATTATTATCGTCCCCGATTTTCATATTGTGGGAACAATCGGCTTGATTCTCGGTGCTGTTCAAGTGCTCGTGGGACTCATGTACATAGTCAATTGGAAACCACAGATTGCATCGACTATTCTCTTTTTACTCACGTTCGGCACAACACTTTCGTTC
>CAZMAP010000048.1:0-4116 GCA_964564385.1 uncultured Candidatus Saccharibacteria bacterium
AATCTCAGGAAGAAAAAGACGCCGTGGCGATTTTTGCTGAACTCCCTCCACCGCTCGACACGATTGGACACGAGAGCTGGTTCGCGTACAAGAACCAAGATTCTCCTGAGGCGCGCTTTGCATGCGCCCTCGACAAGATCGAGCCGCTCTTTGAGCTTCTCGATCCAGTGAACGAGCAGTCGATGAAACGCCTCAAGTTTACCTACCAAGACCACCGAAGGCGCAAATGGGAGAGCACCGAGCACTTCCCGCTCATGCGAAGATTCGTCGAGGCAATCAGTAGCGATATGCTCGCCCGCGATGTGTTTTGGAAAGACGAGGCACCTACAGACTCAAAATAATTTTCTCCAGCCCCTTTTCAAAATCAACCAATCCCCTTCTCGAGTCGTGATACAGAGAAATCAGTTTGAATGAGAGATCTTTGGCTTCTGCCGGGGAATACTTTGTAAGAAACGTCTTCGCTTTGCCAAGCACAAACGGTTTGATGTCGTCAGTCGCGCCGGCGAGCACCTGCAACATCGTTTTCATCTGCCACATCAAGATGCTGTGGACTTCTTCTGGGGCGACGCCTTCACTAAGCGCTTTTTGATATCCGAGCCAGAGATTCTTTTTGTCGCGCATACCAAGCGCGTTTGCAAGATCAAATATCTGAAACGGTTTCTTCTCTACCTTTTCTTTCTCGGTGAACTCCTTTGACTCATTCGCATGCTTCTCAACCAACTTTTTGTTCGCAACGAGCAGCTTCCCTTCTTTGAGAATGAAGAGATTCTCCGATTCCGCGAGTGACGCAAGATGATCGGCAAGTGTTTCGCCATACTCTTCGTGTGTTAGGAGATATGAGATGACGACAGCATGCGCGCCGGTAAAAAGTCCGACCGAGCCAATGTGGCGCTCGAGTTCGCTTTCGGAGAAGTTCTCATCACCAAGCGCAAACACTTCGACATCTTTATTGGCTTTGAGAAAAGCGCCGAGCCGCTTTGCTGCGGCATCGTTCACCTTATCGCGGTCTGTTCCGTAGAAAATAGTGAGCATAACGACTTACAACCTACAGCTTACAGCTTGGGGACTTTTTATAGAACCTTTATCTTTGGTCATTATCATTGCGATATATGAAACAATTCAGATTCTTGGACTGGAGGATATATAAGGAAGCAAAAGCCTTGTTTCTTAAAATACTCAAAATCGTAGATCAGCTACCTCGCCAATATCGCTATGACCTAGGGAGTCAGATCCTTCGCTCAACATTGTCGGTGTCATTGAATATGGCAGAAGGAAGCGGAAAGGCTAGCGATCCCGAACTGAATCGATATCTCGACATCAGCCTGGGATCGATATACGAAACGAGGGCCGCCTTAGATGTCTTTTTAGCTGGTAGCCTTTTGAAACAACAGGAGGTCGATGAGCTGGACCAAGACATAGCAAGTCTTGCGTCTCAAATCGGAGGTTTTAAGAAAAAACTTGTACCAAAGAAATCGAAAGGTAAGCCGTAAGTGGTTAGTTGTCAGCTGTAAGCTTCCTCATCTCACTCCACCGCTTCCCTACCGACGCATCAACGATAATAGGAACACCGTCGCATTTTTCTTTTGGAACGATACTTTCCATCACTACTCTAATCTTAGGCGCAACTTCATCAACAAGATTTTCGCGGACCTCGAACATCAATTCGTCGTGAATCTGAAGCACGAGACGGACACTATCGTCCTTATACAATGAGATGATATCAGCGTCGATCTTAGTCATCGCAAGCTTGATGATGTCGGCCGACGTGCCCTGGACCGGTGCGTTGACTGCCTGACGCTCTGCTTCAGCACGGATGTACGGTAGCGGTGAGCGCATACCAGGAAGCTGGCGGCGGCGGCCAAAGAGTGTGGTGGTGTAGCCCTTGGTACGCGCCTCGCCGCGCACTCGACTCATGTAATCGGCAAGACCAGTGAACGTGCTCTCATATTCGGCGAGATATTTTTGTGCGTCGCTTCGGCTCATGTCAGCTGTTGCCGCAAGCGCATTGGCGCCCATGCCGTAGAGGATGCCAAAGTTGATGACTTTGGCAGAACGACGCATGTCTTGGGTTACATCGGTAAGCGGAACGTCAAAAATCTCTGACGCAACAGCAGTGTGGATGTCCCCACCGTCTTCGAATGTCTTTACGAGCTTCGGATCATGGGAAAGAATCGCTGCGATTCGAAGCTCGATCTGCGAGTAGTCGAACGTAAGAAGCGAATACCCGCGTTCTGCCATGAAAGCCCCGCGAATTGCGCGACCAAGCTCGGTGCGAATGGGTATATTCTGCAGGTTCGGTGCCTGTGACGACATGCGGCCCGTTGCGGCACCTGTTTGGATAAATGTCGTATGCAAACGTCCGTCATCATCGAGCATCTTTGGAAAGGCGTCGATATAGGTGGAGAGAAGCTTTTGGAGTTCGCGGTACGCGATAATCTCTTTGATGATTGGGTGCACATCGGCCAACTTGTCGAGCTCGCTTTCTTTGGTCGAACGCTGACCTGTGGCAGTCTTCTTGCCTCCCTTGAGGCCCATGTCGACAAAAAGTACGTCCCCGAGCTGTTTTGGCGAGTTGATGTTGAATTCTTTGCCAGCATGTCCCCAAATCTTCTTTTCGAGGTCTGATAGCTCCTTGTGATATGTCTCGGAAAGTTCTTTGAGATAGCTCACGTCAACCTTGATACCATTTGTATTCATCGTCGAGAGCACCGAGATGAGAGGCTTTTCGATATCTTCAAAAACGCTTCGCAGGCCCGCGGCATCCAAATCAGCGAATATCTTCTCACGCGCTTCTTTGAGACTCTCAGTTTTTGAATACGATAAAATATCTTCTGCTTGTGGGTTCGTTAGCTCAGAATTGATGAGCCAGAGTGCAATCTTCACCTCTTGCAACTCATCATCGGTTATATCCGGTTCTTTTGGTGTATCTTCTTCAATCGGAAAACCGAGCGACGTGGTCTCGGTTCCAGCCGCCGCACCAAGGATTGTTTTAAGTCGTGCGCCAAAAGAACGGAAATCAAGCTCAGCAAAAAGAGCACTGATATGGGCCACGGACGCAGTCTCTTTCCATGTCTTCTCGGGAAGAGCAAAGGCAATCGGCGCGTCACGACGAATTGTGCCGAGGAGCTTTGAGAATTCTGCTTCCTCTTTATTCTCAAGCAAAAGCGTTCGAACGCGTGGTGTGATCTTGAGTTCAGCTAATCGCGGATCCTCGTCTTCGAGATGCTTGTAGATAGAATTGATGTTTCCAAAAGCAGTAATAAGCGTCGTTGCTGTCTTTTCACCAATCCCCTTCACGCCAGGTATGTTATCCGACGGATCACCTCGAAGGCCTTTGTAGTCAGGGAGAAATTCCGGTCCGAACCCAAAACGTGTAATGACGTCGTTGTGTCCATACAAAACAGTATCATTCATTCCTTTGCGAAGCGTAAAAACCTTTACACGACTTTTGGTGTCGATAAGCTGCAACGTATCCATGTCGCCTGTTGCAACGATAACTTCAAGCACCTCATCGCCCCGCGTCTGTTCAACAATTGTTCCGAGAATGTCGTCTGCCTCAAACCCTTCGTATTCGTATGCCGGAATACTAAACGCCTTGAGCACATCACGGCTTCGTTCAATCTGCGCAATGAGTGCATCATCGGTTTTGGCACGTCCAGCCTTGTAGTCTTTGTATGCCTCATGACGATAGGTAGGCTTGGGCAAATCGTAAGCAGCAGCAATGTAATCGGGCTTAAGATCAGCAATAATCTTCAAAAGCATCGCAGCAAGACCATAGAGGGCGCCCGACGGCTCGCCCTTACTTGTCGAGAAATCCGGCAACGCGTGATAGGCACGATGTAGGATGGCGTGCATATCAAGCAGAATTAACCGGCGACTCGGTGTGTTCTTTTTACCTTTTGTTTTTTTAGGTGTTTTCTCGGACATGACGGTTTTAAACTCCAAACACCAAATCCCAAATTCCAATTGGATTTTGATTTTGGTTGGAACTTGGCATTTGGAGTTTGGTCATTTTGTTTGTGTGATCTTCCTCGTCGTCTCATCGACATGTTCAAACACAAAATGATGTGCGTTCTGTGGAATCGCGCCGGGGACTTTTTCGGGCCACTCGATAGC
>CAZMAP010000049.1:0-3945 GCA_964564385.1 uncultured Candidatus Saccharibacteria bacterium
GATTGAACCGACGACCCCCGCTTTACGAAAGCGGTGCTCTACCAACTGAGCTACAGTGGCAAACGAGGGCGGAATTTCAAAGGGTGATGGGAAAAGGAAGCTTGCGTACTTTTCCCTGAAACCGAGGAAATGGGAGCCCGCGCGCATTTGTTCCGAGTGTCGCCACTATATGAATACATACGGTGGCGTAGTCAATAAAATACAACAGAAGAGATCAAAAATCTAGCCTTGGGCTTTGCTATACTGGTGATGTGAACGAAACGATGCAACATCACCACTCAAAGCGGGACCCCGTCACCGCCAATAGCGGGATTCCGCCGAAGGCGGTAACCGAAGGTGGTGGAAGGATCGCAGAGATCGAGGCCGCTATGGCGGCCCCCGATTTTTGGTCCAACAAAGATGACGCGCAGGCAATCATCAAGGAATACCACGAACTCAAAGATACCCTCGAGGGGAAAGGGCACTATGATCGTGGCGGGGCGCTTCTCACTGTCTTTGCGGGTGCGGGAGGGCTCGACGCTGAAGACTTTTCACGCATGCTTATGAAGATGTATTTTGCGTACATCGCACGCAAGGGCTGGGAGTACACCATCATTCATCAAAACGAGAACGATCATGGCGGGGTCCGCAACATCACCATCGAGATTAAGGGGAAAAACGTTTACGGCACGCTCAAGAACGAATCTGGTGTGCACCGTCTTGTGCGTGTCTCGCCCTTCAACGCCAAGGAACAACGTCATACATCATTTGCTATGGTCGAAGTGATGCCGGTTTTTGCAGAGACGGACCTCTCGATTCCTTCCGAAGACCTCGATATCCAATTCACGCGCTCCAGCGGTCCGGGGGGACAAAACGTAAATAAACGTGAAAGCGCAGTTCGAATCGTTCACAAACCCACAGGAATCGCTGTTCACATCGACACAGAGCGGAGTCAGGCACAAAACAAGGCGTACGCGCTGGAAATACTTCGGGGCAAGTTGTATCATAAGCAGGAGGAGGACAAGAAGACGATTGCTCGAGGTATGTCGGTTGCTGCGACAACTGAAGCGCAGTGGGGAAATCAAATACGCTCGTACGTCCTCCATCCCTACAAGCTTGTCAAAGATCATCGCACCGAGATCGAGACGCGCGCTGTGGAGCGCGTGCTCGATGATGGCGATCTCGATGAATTCATCGAGGCAGAAAAGAATCTAACCAATGACTCATAATTCTCAACCAACAACTGATGACGATTCTGTCATGGGTTGTTGGCCTTCACTATGATCCTCTTTGATAACGTTTCAAAAATCTATACCGACAGCTCTGTTGCCCTCGAGAACATCTCGTTCAAAATCGCTCCTGCAGAGTTTGTTTCCATTGTGGGGCATTCGGGTGCGGGGAAGACCACGCTCCTCAAGCTCCTTCTTGCCGAAGAGTATCCGAGCGATGGTGCCGTGTTTCTTGGTGATCAGAATATTCACGAGCTTCCCAAGCGTGACATCAGTGGTATGCGTCGTCGTATTGGTATGATTTTCCAAGATTTTAGACTCTTGCCCCAAAAGACCGCCTTTGAAAACATTGCTTTTGCGATGGAGGCGGCGGGGCGTCATGACGATGAAATCGAGAGCGATGTTCCCTATGCGCTCGACCTAGTTGGTCTTGCTGGAAAGGCGTGGAAGTTTCCACACCAGATGTCGGGTGGTGAAAAACAACGCCTCGCAATCGCTCGAGCAATCGTCAATCAACCCGATGTGCTTGTGGCCGATGAACCAACCGGCAATCTCGATCCGCTCAACACGTACGAGGTTGTACAGATTCTTAAGAAAATCAACGACCTCGGCACAACCGTTTTGCTCACCACACACAACAAGGGTGTCATCGACAGTCTCGGCAAGCGGGTTATCACCATGGATCATGGTCGTATTGTCCGTGATGATGAGGAGGGAAGGTATAGTTTATAGGTTCATTGGTTTGTTGGTTGATGTGTTTCAATGATACCAACAAGACATACATATATAATCGCGATGTTTGATTGAAAACTAATAAACTAACGAACTCATAAACCATGTTTTGGATCGTAACAAAAAGGATACTCAATGCGGGCTTCGTGAACTTCTGGAGGAACGGCTTCGTGTCTCTCTCGGCGGTACTCATCATGATCGTCACGCTCTTCACGCTTGGCGCTGTTGTTTTTTCGAATGCCGTTCTCCAAGCGTCACTAACACAATTGCGTCAGAAGGTTGATGTGAATGTCTATTTTATGACGAATGCTCCCGAATCAGATATCCTTGCACTCAAATCGTCACTTGAGAAACTTCCCGAAGTTGCTTCGGTTGAATATATACCGCGCGAGAAAGCGCTCGCAGACTTTAAGGAGCGACACCGCGACGATCAAACCATCATCAATGCACTTGCCGAGCTCGAGGACAATCCTCTTGGGGCGGTCTTCAATGTGAAGGCACACGAAACATCTCAATACGAAGCCATTGCCACCTATCTCACGAGCGACGCGGCGGTTGGTTCGGGTAATCAGGTCATCATTCAAAAGCTCAATTACAACAACAACAAGCCGATTATCGAAAAGCTTATCCAAGTCATTGATTCGTCAGAAAGCATTGGCTTTGCACTTTCGATCATCCTCATACTCCTCTCCGCCATCATCACGTTCAACACGGTGCATCTCACCATCTATACGGCTCGCGAGGAGATTTCGGTCATGCGTCTCGTGGGTGCGTCGTCGGCATATGCACGCGGTCCGTTTGTTGTTGAGGGCATCATGTACGGTATTGCCGCAGCGCTCATTGTAATGATTGTCTACTATCCGCTCACGCTCTGGATGGGACCCTTCACGGAACGATTCTTCGGAGCAATCAATATCTTCGACTACTATGTCTCGAATTTCGGACAGATATTCCTCATCCTTATGGCTGCGGGCATCGGTCTTGGAGGCATTTCGAGCTACATGGCGGTTCGTCGATATTTACAAATCTAGGACAACAAGGATTCATGCGTTTTCCAAGCGAACGGGATGGAAAAATAATTGCACACCTCACTCGTGATGTTTCTATCGTGGTGGGTGTTGTGCTCATTTGGCGGGGTATCTGGTATTTGCTCGACGCGCTTGATCGGACATTCTTCAATGGCGGTCACAGCATTCTTGCGCTCATTGGCATTATCATCGGACTGCTCATTCTCTATCTCCCCGACAAAGATCTCAAAGAGCTCGAGGAACTCTAGGGATGATGTTGAGAGTATTGCTCGGGGAATCTAATCTTGAAAAAGTGCTGAAAATAGGGCATTCTGTAACCGCACCACACGTGTGCCACCTTTGCCGTTGGGTCTTGCGTGGTGCTCGTGTGGCGGTTGAATAGAAACAGTGCCGGATCGTCTAATGGTAGGACACATGCCTCTGGAGCATGGTATCTAGGTTCGAGTCCTAGTCCGGCAACACTCTTATGCTAAGTCAGGTGACCGAGAGGGGTTGTCTTTTTCAACGTCCAATCCAAGCCGTCTATTCCTAGGACTGTATTTTTGAATTGCAGTCCCTAAGCTGACTTCCAAATGCATTGGGAGTGGACACAAAGAGCTTTGGTCTGGTGGAATGGGAGGTATAGAAATGTAATAAAAGTCGTTGTATAATGCTATCCACTAAATGCTCTAGCCCCTTATCCTTAAACATGAAAGATAGCCTCGCGCGCGAGATTTACGCGCAAAAGATTGCAGACGAAATAAAAGAGCGATACGAATCGGAAAAGGAAGAGTTCCTTAAAAAGAACAAACAAGTCCGCGAGAACACGGTCTTCGCAATATCTGGAAAATGGGGGGAAGGAAAAACAGCTCTCTTAGACTTATTGGAGCCCGCGCTTCGTAAGTATGGGTTTAAAATTGCTCGCTTTAATCCGTGGAAGTACGCGTCTTAACCTGATAGATCGCGGCAGATTTTTTAAACATTACTACAAGAGTTTC
>CAZMAP010000050.1:0-3924 GCA_964564385.1 uncultured Candidatus Saccharibacteria bacterium
ATGTCACGGAAAAGACGGAGTGCTTCACGTTGGTATTCAACAAGCGGATCGCGCTGTCCGTAGGCGCGAAGGCCCACGCTCGAACGCGTATAATCCATAAGCTCAAGATGTTCGACCCAAAACATATCGATTGTCTGAAGCATGAGACGCTTCACTGCCTCATCAAATGCTTCATCACCAAGCTCAAGACGCTTCTTCGCAACAAGGTTCTTGAGTTCATCGATATCGTGTTCAACAGAAACACCCTGTGATAGAGCTTCGATCATCTCATCGAGTGCGGCAGCGATGGCTGTATGACCACCAGTGAGGATCTCACGACGCATACCGTAGATGCTCGAGCGCTGGGTATTAAGCACATCATCATAGTCGAGCACGTGCTTGCGGGAATCGAAATGAAAACCCTCGATTTTTTGTTGTGCCGCCTCAAGAGAGCGGTTGAGAAGTTTGTTCTCAATGGGCATATCGTCAGGTATTCCAAAACGACCCATCATGTTCTTAACGGTATCGGACGCGAAAATGCGCATAAGCGAGTCTTCGAGCGAAACAAAAAACTGTGTCTCGCCCGGATCACCCTGACGGCCAGAACGCCCACGAAGCTGATCGTCGATGCGACGCGCCTCGTGACGTTCGGTACCGATAACGAAGAGGCCGCCGAGCGCACGAACTTCTTCTGCTTGCTCGGGTGTCGCAAGCGCACCTCCGAGCTTGATGTCGACACCACGGCCAGCCATGTTGGTGGCGACCGTAACAGTCCCCTTGGCTCCAGCTTGAGCAACAATGGCACCTTCTTGTTCGTGGTTCTTTGCGTTAAGCATCACGTGTGGAACACCTTCACTCGTGAGATAGAGACCGAGCACCTCGTTCTTCTCAATCGAAACCGTTCCAATGAGTACCGGCTGACCCTTCTCGTGTAATTCTTTGACAACTTTTGCAAGCGCCGCAAATTTGCCTTTTTCCGTCTGAAAAATGAGATCATTCCGATCGATGCGTTTATTCTCTCGGTGTGTTGGTATTTGAATGACCTCAAGGCCATAGACCTTATAAAACTCTTCTGAGCTTGTACGTGCAGTACCCGTCATACCACCAAGCTTGGCGTACATACGGAAGTAGTTTTGGTAGGTAACTGAAGCAAAGGTGCGTGACTCTTCTTGAATCGAAACACCCTCCTTGGCTTCGATTGCTTGATGAAGGCCTTCGGACCATCGCCGCGACGGCTGCATGCGCCCGGTGAATTCATCAACAATAACAATCGTTCCATCACGAACGACGTACTGCTGATCACGCTTGTAGAGCGCCTTGGCCTTTACTGCTGTTTCGAGGTGGTGAACATATCGAATGCCCGCGTCGGTATATATATTGTCGACACCAAGCGCTTTTTCGGCCTTTTCGATGCCTTTGTCGGTAAGAAGCACCGCGTGTTTCTTTTCATCGAGTTCGTAATCTTCTGTCTCGTTGAGCGTTGAAGCAATATGGGCAAATGTTCCATAGAGATCCTCGGCCTCACGAGTTGCCATCGAGATGATGAGTGGGGTGCGAGCCTCGTCGATGAGAATAGAGTCGATTTCATCGACAATGGCATATGCATGTCCACCAGATGCGGGAGCACGCTGAGACATGTCTTCGGCGCGATACACTGTGTTGTCGCGAAGATAATCGAAGCCGAATTCGCTATTTGTCCCATAAGTAATGTCGGCGGCATACGCCTCACGACGCGTACAAGGGCGGAGAAATTCGTAGGCAATGCGAAATGCTCCCATTTCATCACGTTCTCTATCGGCCTCATCTGTCTCCGAAACAGGAACATGGGACGGATCGTACATGAACGACTGATTCTGACCATTGATGACCGCGACAGAAAGCCCGAGAAACGCGTGCACCTGCCCCATCCACACCGCATCACGACGCGCGAGATAATCGTTGACCGTCACAATGTGTACACCGCGACCATTGAGTGCATTGAGATACGCCGGAAGTGTAGCAACAAGCGTCTTGCCTTCTCCGGTGCGCATCTCCGCAATCTTGCCTTTGTGAAGTGCAATACCTCCAATGAGCTGAACGTCATAGTGACGCTGCGATAACGTACGTCGCGCCGCCTCTCGAACAGCGGCAAAAGCATCGGGCAAAAGACCGTCAAGTGTGACACCCTCAGCAATCCGCTCTTTGAATTCGAGTGTCTTGCCACGAAGCTCGGCATCCGAAAGAGCCTGAAAGGCTGGTTCACGTTCATTTATAGAACGTACAATAGACTCCGTTTCACTGAGAAAACGGCTTGTATCATCACCAAAAAGTGCTTTGAGAAATCGCATGAAGGCAGTATACAGCTTATGGCTTCCAGCTTCTAGCTTTTAGCTTCCCGAAATTCATGGTGCAGAGCATTAAAAATCACCCTATCCACCAGACAGGGTTCAAAACGGGGCAAAGATTCGACCGCCGCATGTTCTTGAGAATCAAAAAAGCCCCCGAAGGGACTTTTTTGAAAGTGGGACAAAGAACAATATACCGACTGATTCGCCTCAGCATGAGAGCTTTGGCGGGACAGACTAGCGACGTGAGCGCTTCGTAGCTTTCTTCGTCGTCTTGCGCTTTGCAACCTTCTTCGTTGCTGTCTTGCGCTTTGCTGTCTTGCGAACTGCTTTCTTTTTTGCTGCCATATGTTTTGTGCATTGATGAACATTGCTGTTCATCTCCGTACAAGATGTTTTTATAATGTCGACCGCAATGTCTACTACAAAAATTATCGTGCATGTTGTGCACGAATACAATATGAAAAATATTTTTGTGTGGATAAGTTCTGATGTAAAACTTATCGCATGTCACACACTTCACGTTCGATAACAATGTTTGTTGCATCATACACGCGTCGTGCAACATCGCGCGCAAAGAAATCAACATCGCGCGCAGTCGCTCCTTCATATGCAACAAGAACAAGTGCGTGCTGTTCAAAAAAACCAACAGAACCAATCTTGTACCCCCGCATACCCAAGACATGATCAATAATCCAGGCGATGGGAATCTTGATGTCATCTTTTTCAGCGACGGGATATGAAGGAATCTCTGGGAATATCTTCTGTAGGCGAACAAAAGCCTCCTTCGATATAACTGGGTTCTTGAAAAATGAGCCTGCTGTGCCGACCTGTGAAAGATCGGGGAATTTCTTCGATCGTATCTCTGATACTCCCTGACGGACTTCGTAGGGCGTCAGCGCCTTCTCATTCAGACAAAAATATTCGGTAAGATCTTTATATGCAATATCCGGAGTACCTGTTTTCAAAAGACGGAATACGACAGCTGTGACGATGAGATGTTTGCCTCCTTCTTTTTTGAAGATGCTATCGCGATATCCGAAGAGACATTCTTTATTTGTCATCACTCGTGTCGTTCGAGTAATGGTGTCGAAAACTTCAACAGCTTCGATAACATTACCAACTTCAGCTCCATAGGCTGCGACATTTTGTATGGGTGTGCCTCCGACTGTGCCAGGAATACTAGAAAGATTTTCTACACCCCACAACCCTCGTGATACAACAGCTTCGACAAAACCATCCCACGACTCCCCTGCTCCGACGCGAATAAAGACTTCGTTTGAGTCTTCTCGCACTATTTCCTGTCCTTGTATTCGCATGAGAAGTACGTATCCATCAAAGCCCTCGTCATGTGGGAGCACATTCGACCCCGACCCCAAAACATACCACCGACACCCGAGCATGTGGGAAGATGAAAAAAGAGTCTCAAGATCACGCACCGTTTCTATTGTATGAACACAGCGCGCAGAACCACCAACCCTAAGTGTTGTGAGAGTCGACAAAGAGACATTGGTTTGCGTCTTCATGAACGATTCACTATATATCCATCATACGACAAAACCCCACGAATCACTTCGTGGGGTTCTTTGTTTTAATTGTCCTGCATTCCTGCGGTCAATCG
>CAZMAP010000051.1:0-3605 GCA_964564385.1 uncultured Candidatus Saccharibacteria bacterium
CAACGATAAAATATTAAAAACCCCCTTGGTTTATGAAGTCATCGTAACAGAAATGTGGGTTGTTTGCTATATGGACACAGTAGTATTGACGTTCTCTACCATAAAACGTATAATCATTTTCGACAAGTTCTTTGAGAACTACTTGCAATTTGCCACAGCATAAAGAGCCCAAGCTCTGGACTTTTTGTGCTGTGGCAAAACGGTCCGCCCTTCCGCATGGTGCGGTTGAGGTTCGCCACCACGGCAGAAAGGCTCGTTATGAGCAACGTGGTAAATTCGATTGCCCAGGTGATGGAGTTCCTGGGAAACCTGCTGAAGCTTATTCGGTGGGGAAACCTGCCGAACCTTCAGCCGTTTGTCGAGGGCAACGAGCCCAAGCGCATCGCTGCCGAGTTCGAAAAGTTCGCGGCCAACGGCTTTCGGATGGTGCAGGAGAACGCCACCAGCCTCGGCAAGGTGCCCAACCGCTCGAAGCCCGTCGATTCCACAATCGACCTCGCGACCGGCACCTGCCGTTTTGATGTGGACTTCGGGAAGGGCCTCGGTGAGATGATTGCTGCTGGGCAGTACTACAAGACGGACAGCGACATCACCTACGGGCGTTTTCCGATCCCCTTTGGCAGGGTCGCGGTGGATGCCAAGCTGTTCCACTTCGGTCGCAACATCGATTCCGACGAAGTCGAGCGCGAGCTCAAGGTCGCCGGATATCGTTCGGCGACTATCACAGAGCTCCTTGCTTTCGGTGCGCGGTTCCAGAATGAGCAGCGGAGGTATCCGATTGTTGCTCTTGGCTCCTCCACCACGCTTTCCGGTCGCCGTCGTTACCCGGTTCTCTACTGGCATGGCGGGCGGAGCCTCAACCTCAGCGATGGCAGCGACCGCTGGGACGGTTTCTGTCGGTTCCTGGGCGTTCACATCATGTAGTTCTCTTACCTTGGCAATTGCCAACGCGCTCACCTGTGCGCGACACAAACAGGACGCCCCGACCGAAAGGAAGGGGCGTTGTTGTGTCTGGTTTTTGTTGTGTAATTGCGGAGGTGTTGCCTTGACTTTGGCCCGCTTTTGCGGAGAATTGGCGGCGGATCATCTGTTGCCCCAACTGAGCGGGCGACCAACGAGAAAGGAGTGATCCATGCCGAGGCAGTTAGCGGTGATCACGTCGTGGGAGCAGTTTCAGGAGCGGTGGAAGAACACTGCTTCGGAAGCCGAGGCGATTGGGTTGTTGCACGATCTTCGCAAAGTGCTCCCGGGAGGCATGAGGACGCCAGATGATGTTCGCCTGTTCTGTGAGCAAGTGGCATTTCTTCTCGATGTTCCTCAGGAGGAAGGTGAAGGCGACGTCGCGGACAATGCGATGCAGGTTTTCGCGACGGTGAGCTTTCTGGGAGACGTGTCGGTGGCTGTCAACGTGTCGCCAGAGGATGCGTTTCTCACCTACCACAAGGTGCTCGCATTCCTTTCCACTGGTGCTGGGTGTCTGAAGCATCCGCCCTATCCGGAGCGGATTCAGCGTTCTTTGTACAAACTCTGGCACATTTGGAGGGAAGTGGCTTCCCAGATCTCATTGCCTGTCCGCGAGGGTGTGGTGGAGAAGGTGTGGCCGAGGTCGTATATGGATCCGCTTCCGCTCCTGTTTGCAATGTCGGTGTGGGGAGCGGCGGATCTCATCATGGCTCCCTTGCTTCCGGGTGTACGCAAGGACACGCTTTCTCGGAAGCGGGAGGCACAACTTCTTCTCCCCGCCATGGAGGACATTCTTGATACGCTCTTCGGGAACACGAAGGAGCGTGTTCTCCTGGCGTCTCTCAGTGAGGCGAAGAAGGGGAACCGGACGCCACGAGATCTTTCAGACGAGGATGAGCGAGCTCTCTGCAAGAGAATCGCCGGTCGGGCGCTTCTGCGCTGCCGACAGGCAGCGCAGATGAACGAGTGACGTTCTCGAGCAGCGGTTTTCACCGTGCGGGTACTCCCGCACGGTTTGTTTATTTGCGGAGGTGGTGCCTCCGCGGTTGACACCTCCGCAGGCTACGGCAAGAATTTTTTGAACCATTCGCGGGCTTTGTCGCCAGCGCCCTTGAAAAACGTGAATCGTGGGAGTGACGAAAAATCACTGCCCGACGAAGCACCGGGGGTAAGACCGAGGAGTGCGAGACCGTAGGCTGTTGTCCATGAAGGGTCCGCTGCACCACTGGTGCCGGGGCTTTTAATGTTGATGTTGCCTGAGCGTGAAGGAAGTGCGAGTGAAGTTTTGGCAAGGTCTTCGATGTTTGCAATACGTGCACCGCCTCCGGTGAGGACGATTCCGGCGGGGAGAAGGCCATTTTTCCCAATCTTTTTGAGGTGTGATTCGATGAGCTCGAAGATGTCCTTGAGGCGGGCGGTGACGATTTCGTCGAGTTTTTTGCGAGATGTGGTGAGTGATACCGATGTTCCTGTTTTGATGTGTTCAGCTTCATCGAGTGGAACGCGGAGACCGAGTGCGATGTCGTGCGTGATCGCATTTGAACCGATAGGGAAGACTTTGAGCGAGACGGGCATATCGTCTTCGTAGATGACGATGGAGACTGTTTCTGCTCCGATATCTGCGAGTACACATCCGGCGATGCGCTGTGCCTTGGTGAGTGTTGCAACAGCGGACGCAATGGGGGATGCACACACGTCGCGCACCTCGATATCGGCAGCCTCGATTGCTTCTACAAGGTCGGCAAAATGCTGTTCAAGTGCGGTGATGAAGAGTGTCTTTATCTCGAGTTTGATGCCACGCATACCTAGGACACGCCCCATGGTTTCTTTGCCGTCGAGTTTGTATGAAAGGGGGATTGTGTGAATCACCTTGCGATTGAATTTTGCGGTGTCGGGGAGCGATTGTTGGCATGCCGTGAGGGCCCTCTCGATATCGAGCTCGGTAATCTCAGAATCGGCGCGCGAGACAATGCTAGACCCGGTTGCGACGTGTCCTTCGAGACCGATGCCTCCAACCGAAATAACGGCGTTTCGTATTTTTGTGCGGGCGGTCTTTTCTGCTTGCGCAACAGCTTCTCGAACGCTTCGCGTTACTTGTGCGCCGTCGACGATATATCCGTGGCGAATACCAACGGATTCACACGATCCCATGCCGATGATGCGCCGTTCCGGTCCGGATTCGGTTCGGGCATATTCTGTGACGATGACTTTCACCGCGGTGGTGCCGACATCAATTCCTGTTGCTAGTGTGCGATTCATCACCGACAAGTATACCGCGCGTGGTGGTGCGGACAAAATCACTTGGAGTAACCAATGACCTATAACCTATGACAAGAATCCGTTATTGGTCGTTGGCATGGGTTGGAGAATCACCGAATGATATATTTTTCGAGCAATTTTCGCTCCTGGCGTTCCATTTCGTCCCCGTGGTCGTGCCCTGCGAGATGTAAGAGTCCATGGATGAAGAGATAGTCGAGGTGCATGTCGGGTGTGTGATCGTATTTCTTTGATTCTCGTTGTGCGTAGGGAACATCGAGATAAATCTCCCCGTTTTCGTGGGAGATGGGAAATGCCAAAACGTTCGTCGGCGTATCTTTTTGACGGTAGGTGCGGTTGATTCGGTGCATGAACGCATCGCCGGT
>CAZMAP010000052.1:0-3476 GCA_964564385.1 uncultured Candidatus Saccharibacteria bacterium
GTGAGAACATCTGCTTGATGATGATCTCGATGTGCTTGCGGGATACCGATGCACCTTGAAGCTCGTAGATTTTGCTAATCTCGTCGATGATGTATGCCTGTGCCTGATCCTTAGGAGCAAACTTGAAGAGTTCCGCGAGATCGGCTGAACCATCGGTGAGAAGCTGGCCCTTCTTGACCGCTTCACCAACTTTGACGAGAGGCGTGCGACGGTACGCCACGGTGTATTCTACGGCTGTGCCTTCCTTGTCTTTCTTCTCTTCAACATCAGGAAGAACACGAATCGTCTTTTCATGGCCCTTTTCAAGAATCTCGATAACAGTTCCTGCAACTTCCGAAATGACCGCAGGGTTCTTGGGAGGACGACGCTCAAAGATTTCTTGAACGCGAGGGAGACCGGCAACGATGTCACCACCAACCGTTGCAGCACCACCAGCGTGGAATGTACGCATGGTGAGCTGTGTTGCAGGTTCACCGATTGACTGTGCGGCAATCGTTCCGACAGCTTCACCAAGAGCAACTGTTGCGTTGGTACCCATGTCCTTACCGTAACAGAGCTGACAGACACCGCGGTGTGTCTCACAGGTCATTGGCGAACGAACCCATGCTTCGGTGACACCCTTTTTCTCGAATTCAATTGCATCCTTGTCAGAAACGTAGTCTCCACGTTGTGCAAGAACGTTACCATCCTTGTCTTTGAGATCCTTTGCAAGGTAACGGCCAGCGATGTTTTTTGAAACCGGGATATCGATACCGCCAAGGTTTTTGTGCTCGAGGTGAATGCCTTCTTTTGAACCACAGTCTTCTTCGAGGACGACCACGTCTTGTGCGACATCAAAGAGACGGCGTGTGAGGTATCCAGACTGAGCGGTGTTGAGCGCGGTGTCACCAAGACCCTTACGAGCACCGTGAGTCGTCGTAAAGTATTCGATTGGAGAAAGACCATCCTTTGCTGATGAGAGCACCGGGAAGTCACTTGTACGACCTTGTGATCCAGCAATGAGACCCTTGATACCGGCGAGGTTCGTGATCTGTCCGATGTTACCGCGGGCTCCAGATTTCCACATAGAGTAGATTGAACCGTTCACATCGAGCGATTCGGTCATGACCTTTTCCATGTCGGTGCGGAGACCGTGCCACACCTCAATGTGCATACGGAACTTCTCTTCTTCTGACAGAAGACCGTCTTCGTATTGCTTGGTGATACCATCAACTTTTTTCATTGCGGCATCAATGAGCTCTCGTTTACCTGCGGGGGTCGGCACATCAGAGAGTGAGAAGGTCGTGCCAGAAATTGTTGAATACTTGAAGCCGAACGCTTTGATCTTGTCGAGCATAACAGCCATCATTTCGGGCGTATTTGTCTCAATGAGATTGTTGATGAGCTCTGCCATTTCTTTCT
The DNA here is from genome assembly GCA_964564385.1 of uncultured Candidatus Saccharibacteria bacterium. GTDB lineage: Bacteria > Patescibacteriota > Minisyncoccia > Phycocordibacterales > EsbW-18 > EsbW-18. The sequence goes on from CAZMAP010000052.1 coordinate 1,402, forward strand.
TGGTAATCTCCTTGTTGATGAACGGGTATCCTTCGGGAAGGATTGCGTTGAAGAGGAGACGCCCAACCGATGTTTCAAAGGGTTTACCCTCAAACGCTGCATAGCGGTCGTTGTTACCAGGGTAGATGGTGATCTTTGCACGAGCAGAAAGTTCCTTAAAGTCGTAGGCAAGGATTGCGTCGTGGGGATTGCGGAACACACTGCCCTCACCCTTCTCACCAGGAACAAGACGTGTCATCCAATATGATCCCAGGACAATGTCTTGGTGACCAACAGACACAACAGGTGTACCGGCACCAGGACGGAGCAAGTTCTTGTTTGAGGCAATAATCTCGCGGGCTTCCATCTGTGCTTCATCAGAAAGCGGGAGGTGAACGGCCATTTGGTCACCGTCGAAGTCGGCGTTGAACGCCTGCACAACGAGTGGGTGGACTTGGAGTGCATTACCTTCGATGAGAACAGGGCGGAATGCCTGAATTGAAAGACGGTGAAGCGTTGGAGCACGGTTGAGGAGAACGTACTTATCACGAATCACCTCTTCGAGAATCTCCCAGACCTCAGGACCCGCATCTTCGATGAGACGACCTGCACCACGGATGTTATACGAATAACCACGGCTGATGAGCTTGGAGACAATGAATGGACGGAAGAGCTCGAGCGCCATGTGCTTTGGCATACCACACTGGTCAAGTGCGAGCGTCGGTCCAACAACGATGACGGAACGTCCCGAGTAGTCAACACGCTTACCAAGGAGGTTTTGACGGAAGATACCCTGCTTACCCTTGAGGTTGTCAGACAGCGATTTGAGCGGACGGCGCTGTGCCTGTGAGACCGCTGAACCACCACCGGGGTGACGCATCGAGTTGTCGATGAGCGCGTCAACAGCTTCCTGCAAGATGCGTTTTTCATTGCGCAAAATGACCGCAGGAGCCTTAATCTCGATAAGCTTCTTGAGACGGTTGTTGCGGTTGATGACGCGACGATAGAGATCGTTGAGATCAGATGTTGCATGACGACCACCTTCGAGGGCAACCATAGGACGAAGTGCCGCCGGAATAACAGGAATGTTGCTAAGGAACATCCACTCCGGACGAATCTTCGATTGAATCATCGATTTAACGAGTGAAAGGCGCTTGCGTGTTTTCTTTTTATCTTCACCTTCGGTCTCGTCCATTTTTCCTTCAAGCTCTGTTGCAAGCGCTTCGAGATCAATTTCCTTCATGAGCTCGTGCACCGCCTCGGCACCAATACCAGCTTCGAAGAATGTGCCGTACTTCATGGCAAACTTTGCATACACTGCTTCGTCAAGCACTGTGTATTTCTTGATGCTCGTGAGATAAATCTCCTTGAGCTTCTCCTTGGACTTTTCGTCTTTGAGACTCTTGAGCTTCGTCTTGTATTCCGTATCAAGGTCTTTGAGAAGACGAGCACGCTCGTCTTCGTTCACCGACGTGATGATGTATCCAGCGAAGTAGATAACCTTTTCGATGTCTTGTCCGGTGATATCGAGAATGAGTCCCATACGTGACGGGACGTTTCGAAGAAACCAGATGTGCGAAACTGGAATTGCAAGCGAGAGGTGACCCATGCGCTCACGACGAACGATTGATCGGGTGATCTCGACGCCACATTTTTCACACACAATGCCTTTGTAACGAATACCTTTGTATTTGCCACAGTAACATTCGAAATCGCGCTCCGGTCCAAAGATACGTTCGTCGAATAGACCGTTTTTCTCGCTCCGCTGAGTGCGGTAGTTGATTGTCTCGGGCTTTGTGACCTCTCCAAAGGACCATTCGAGGATACGCTCCGGGCTTGCGAGCTTAATCCACACTGACGAAAAGTCGTTTGCTGAGGATGGTGTGTTTCGTGCCATAGGGAATGATTAATTGGTCTATTCAGACTTAAGATCAATATCGAGCGCAAGACCTCGCATGTAATGAAGCAAGACGTTGAATGATGCGGGTGTATTCGAGTGTTCGATACGCGCACCCCGGACGATTGAATCAAAGGCCGCCGAACGACCAACGATGTCATCCGACTTAACAGTAAGCATTTCACGGAGCGTGTAGGCA
>CAZMAP010000053.1:0-3440 GCA_964564385.1 uncultured Candidatus Saccharibacteria bacterium
TGGAAAGGCGGTATCGGGGAAACCCGATCGGGGGTTCGAATCCCCCATCCTCCGCAATAATCCGCGAGTCCCGCCTGTGGCGGGGCGAGTGGAATATTATTGCGAGAGGATTGGGATGAGAAAGCCGGAGGTCGACGGACCGAGGCGGGGTCGCGGGGATTTTCAACAGAAAATCACCCGTGACCGAATCCCCCATCCTCCGCCAATCAGTTACTCCCCTCGCCTCTTATACGCCACCCACCCCAACACACTGCCGAGAATGGCAAAAAGGAGTGTCGCGATGAGGATAAGAACAACACCGCGACGATTCACCAACGGTAAAAGAAGCTGCTCGAAGAGAAAGAACCCGAGCAATCCAAAAACGACATCGAGCGCAAGATTTTCGATTGCTTCCTCGACACGACCAACCTTCTCCCCGATTTCCCAAGCAACAAGCAGTCCAAGTGCGACAAGATAGGCCTGCACACCACCAAACGAAAGAAGTGTGAGAACACATGCGATAACCGCCCCAGAGAAAAAGTGGACAACCATCCAAGCGTCCCACACACGACCCTCGCTCCACGACATCGAAACAAGTGGAAGCTTCTTCATGGTGCAATCTCACTATACTTCACCACGGTATCCTTTCCGCGCTTGGTTTTGGCCTCATACATCGCCTTGTCGGCGCATTCAATGAGTTCGTTGAGTGTTTGCGCCTTAGAGTGATGGAGCGATGCAACACCAACGCTCACCGTCATCTTTCGCTCCTTGGCAACATGGACTTCTTTGGTAATGAGTTTTCGGAGCGCTTCGGCTTTGGCATACGCATCGTCCTCGGTTGCGCCAAGAAGCCCAATAATGAATTCTTCGCCACCAAGACGTCCAACTGCGTCAATGCCACGGGCGTGATCCTGCAATACCTGTGCCATAGCTTTAAGGACACGATCGCCTTCGTCGTGACCATAGGTATCGTTGACGCTCTTGAAGTTGTCACCATCGATGAAGATGACAGAAAAATCAGCGATAACAACACCCTTACGCATCTCGGGGTGTTCTTGGGCGAACAGGGCTTCTTTGAAGAACGCGCCCATCTCGTCGGCGATGCCACGGCGATTCATGAGGCCAGTGAGCTCGTCAACATAAACGAGTTTTTTGAGCCGTTCAATCTCTTGTTGCATCTCAACAAACGCTTCGTTGTCTTCGGGATTATCAAAAACAATCTCTGCTTCTTGAAGCACCTCACGAAGCCTGCCCGACTCATCAAAAGAATCGCGCTCACCAAAAACAAGCTTTGTGATATGTCGAAGCGCACGACGAAGATCAACGGCCGATAGTTTTCGTTCGGAGCTCATGGGTTATTGAGATGATAGTGCACCTCCACGGAGCGCGGCAATGCGTTCCTCTGCAGGAGGATGGGTCATGAACAGCTTCGTGAAGAAACCTGTTTGTGTCTTCTCTGCTCCAAATGGACTGCTAATGAACAAATGCGCCGTCGCATTGTTTGCATGTTTGAGTGGCGCGCCATAGGCACTAATCTTTTCGAGTGCAGACGCGAGACCTTCTGGGTATCGTGTCAAAAGAGCGCCCGAGGCATCCGCAAGAAACTCTCGCTTGCGCGATATTGCGAGCTGGATGATTGTCGCGGCGATTGGCGACAAGATAGCGAGGACAAATCCAATGAGAACAATGACACCACCCGCTTTGTCATCTCGATCACCATTGCTGTGTAGAGACATCCGCAGAAAGAAGTCCGAGACAAGCGCAATCGTACCCGCAAGAACAACGATAACCGTTGAAAGCAAGATATCGTCATTGCCAATATGTGAAAGCTCATGGGCGATAACCCCTTCGAGCTCAGAACGATCAAGACGCTCGAGAAGACCTGTGGTCACAGCAATGGTGGCATGCTTCTCGTTGCGCCCCGTCGCAAAGGCATTGGGTGCTGGGTCGTTGATAACATAGAGCTTCGGCATTGGAAGGCCAGCAGCGATCGAAAGGTTCTCGGTGACGGTATACAGGTCGAAATACTGTTCACGCGTCACAGGTTTTGCATGGGATACAGCAAGCGCGATGGTGTCGGAAAACCAATACCCCGAGATGTTCATGACAAGACTCACAACAACAGCGATAACGAGAATGCCAGGTTCGTTATAGACGCGTCCAAAGAACCACCCGAGCGCAATGAGCACAACCAAAAAGATGGTCATGAGCGCCCACGTCTTGAGCCTGTTCGATGTTTGGTGCGTGTAGAGGGAAGCCATTTGGAGAGTTTTTGGTTTGTTGGTTCTTTAGTTTATTAGTTGAAACCAAAAAGCCCAAAAAACTAACGAACCAATACCTAATGAGGATTGTTCATGAGAGCATCAACCTGCTCCTGTGCAGCGGCACTATCAATCGCAATCTGTTGAATACCACGGTAGATGGTCCTCGTAACCGAGAACACCATAATGCTCGCGAACACAACAACAAACCACATCTTGTTGATTCGTAGCACGTCTGATACAGCAATCGCCGCCATAGGACAGAAGATTAGAAGCTCACTTTCACTGGTTCCTTCTCGGCAGAACCTTCGTCGAGATCGAAGTACTCGCGAGTCGAGAAGTGGAACGCATTTGCAACGAGATTGCTCGGGAATGTTGCCGTCATGATGTTGAGGTCACGAACGTTGGTGTTGTAGAAGCGACGTGCTGCCTGAATCTTGTTCTCGGTGTCAGACAATTCGCGCTGGAGCTCGAGGAAATTCTGGTTCGCTTTGAGGTCCGGATACGCTTCAGCAACAGCAAAAACTGATTTGAGTGCACCGGTGAGCATGTTCTCAGCCTGAGCCTGCGCCGCGAGGTTGCCACCCGCACCAAGCGCTGCTGCGCGTGCCTTGGTAACGTTCTCAAATGCTTCGCGTTCGTGTGTCGCGTATCCCTTTACTGTTTCAACAAGGTTTGGGATAAGGTCGTAACGACGCTTGAGCTGTACGTCGATGTCTGCCCACGCCTCGGTAGCACGAGCTGCGAGTGCAACAAATCGGTTGTAGACGAAGATTCCCCAGATGAGGAACAGTATGAGGATCGCGAGAAATATATAGAGGATGGTCATAGAAAAAATTAAGGTCCACTCGTAAATACAACTTTATTATACCAAAAAAAGGAAGGCCCCGCTGTACGAGCGGGGGCCTCTCCGACGAAAGAACTGGAGGCTTCGTGTGCGTCGTGATAGATAGTGTACGCACACGATCCGATAAAGATGGCCAGGAGGGCGAACCCCAGCCACCAAGAGAACCGGCTCACCAGGTCTTCGTTCATCACAACACCCCAAGGGCGCCCAGCGCTCCGAAGAGAGCCGCCAGAACAAGAATGAGCCGGAACTCGGCACCCTCGTTCCGCTCCATACGGAGCCGTTCGGGGCTGCCCTTGGGCAGCCAGAAACCTGGCGTATACCGAATCTGTGGTCGGGTCATGTGACCTCCT
>CAZMAP010000054.1:0-3115 GCA_964564385.1 uncultured Candidatus Saccharibacteria bacterium
TGATGCGGTGTCTTCGGACTTCATCATCCACCACGCCTCGTCCACCACAAGGAGGCGTTTTCTGATGGTGCGGCGCACAGCGCTCCAGATGTAGTGCGTGATGAGATACATAGCAACGGGTTTAAGCTCGTCCTCCATGTCACGCACCGAGAAGACAACAAACTTTTTGTTGATGTCGACGTTTGATGGATTGTTGATGAATCCCGACCAGGTGCCTTTTGTGTATTTGGAAAGACGTGTGACGAGCGACTCCCCACCCTCCATGCCGGCCAAGACGAGCTCAAAGTCGGAGAGGAGTGGTGGTTGCGCGCCTGCCCAGTCTGCTTCGCCGGTAATGTCTTTGAGGGCGTATGTTTCGGTGAGCGCACGGTCGACGATGGCGTCTTCTTCGGGGGTGAGATTGCCGAACATGATGCGAAAAAGCCCGACGAGCGTGACGATGTGTGAGCGCAAAACGTTGTTGGGCGTTTCATCTTCGCCTACCGGAGGAAGGTCAAAGGGGTTGATGTGGTGCTCGGACGTGAGCGAGATATTGAAGTAACGGCCACCCATCGATTCGGCCATGAATTCATATTCACGTTCAGGGTCGATCACGATTACCTCGGTCTCGAACATGAGGGTTCGGAGAATTTCGAGTTTGGTCGCATATGATTTACCTGCGCCAGACGTTGCGAATGTGACCGAGTTATAGTTTGGAAGCGAGAAGCGGTCGAAGAGAATGAGTGACGAGTTGTGGCGGTTCACGCCGTAGAGGATCCCCTTGTCTGACGTGAGGTCAAACGAAACGAATGGGAAGAAGCTCGACAGCGGTGACGTGTTGAGCTTTGAGTGCACATTGAGCTCATCGAGTTGGATTGGAAGAACACTGCGGAAGCCTTGTTCTTGTTGAAAGAGGGCCGGCTTGAGATAGATGAGGCGCGCTTCGAGAATGGAGCGAATCTCAGACTCCATTTTGTCGAGCTCATTTTGGCTCTCAGCATAGATTGATATATAGAGACCAACATCGAAGAGTTTTTCGGTAGCTTGTTGGAGCTGATCGCGGAGACCCTCGAGATTCTGGTAGGCGGCATCGAGCATTGGGTCACGGACGAGGCCCTTTTCTTCGCGCATGTGAATCTGGCTTTGTACTTCGGCAACGCGTTTACGAAAGTCTTTGAGCGCAACCGATGTCTCGATCGGCATAATCGAGATGGAGATATCGAACACTTTATCGAGATTGATGATTGGCGAGAGCCAGTTGTCGGGAATGAAGCGAGGATATGAGATGACAAAGAAGGTGCGAACGATACGGTCGCCCAGGTTGAGTTCTCGGGGTGTGATTTTGAGTGCCGATGGCGCAAGGATGTCTTTGAGTTCCAAAACACCCGCCTCATAAATGTCTTTGGGGAGGACCGGCAATATTTCCGGTGCGGGCGCTGTTTTTCGTTTTGTGATGAAGTCGAAGAGAGACATAGGGTGAGCTTACGACTTACAGCCTACAGCTGACGGCGCGATTTCTTCTATTCTTCTGCTTTGTTCGTGATTCTTTGACATGCTGTTGTGAGCCGTGAGCTGTTAGTTGTTGAGCTTAATAGGTTTCTCTGAATCGCCCGGGTTAAAGAGTTTGTAGTAGAGTTCAACAAGTTCCTCGGTTCCCAATTGGACGGCACGGATGCCAGCGCGTGCGAGACCTTGCGAAACAACAGCAACACGTTGATCGAGTTGGCTTTTGTTTTCTTCAAATGCGTTGAGTGCTGCCTGGGAGTCTTTCTTTTTGCCGAGGAGGCCGCCAAGTGCTCCCGAGATACCACCGCTGTTTTGTGATACGGTTGCGGCGGCATAGGGCACAACAACAAAGAAGCTTTTTGACATGATGTTCACGTTTTCGGTGAATCCACGGATGAACTCGATGTATTCACGGGTCTGGACTTTGATGAGGTCGACGGTTTGTTCTTTGAGTTGTGCGTCGAGCAACGCGAGATAGGGTCGGATATCGAGCTCGCGGGATTCGATGAAGAATTGGAGAGGAAATTCGATCGAATTGATGAGGTTTTGGAATTGCAGAATGATTGCCGTCTGTTCACTCTCTGATTTGAGTGCGAAGTTGAGCGACGAAGCGAGGAGAACACTTCGGAGCGAACCGTCGGTGAGGATAACCGTGCCGCTTCGAATTTCTTTGATGGGAACGAACTTTTGTGCGGACTGTGCTTTGGGAGCGGAGGCCATGGATACATTGTAACCAACCACTGACCACTTACAACGTACAGCTCCAAGATCTCTGGGCGCAGTGGTAAGTTGTCAGTCGTAAGTGGTAAGCTATAAGCATGCGATTCGAAGTGCCCCAATTCATTGATGTTGAAGACAAGATCTTTGGACCACTGACGTTTAAGCAGTTTATTTATCTTGCGGGCGGTGCGGGGGCATCGGTCATTGTGTGGACCTTTCTCCCCAAGATTCTTGCGGTGCTTCTCATTCTCATTATCGTTGGGCTCGCTGCCGCACTCGCCTTCTACAAGGTCAACAACAAACCGTTCGTCGATTTTCTTGAATCGGCCTTCAAATACAGTCTCGCGGGAAAGCTTTATATATGGAAAAAAGAGGCTCGTCCTGTTGAGCAACAAACAACAGTGCTACCAGTTGATGAATCGGTCGCTGTCCCCCGCATCTCAGACAGCAAACTTCGCGATCTTGCGTGGAGTCTCGATGTCCACGATTCAATCTATAGTGAAACCGAGCAGAAAAACTAACAACCTACAGCTGACAGCAATACTTGGAATCTGCCGTGAGCTGTAGGTTGTATGTGGTGAGCTAATTTATCGGCTCTCGATAGGGGTCTGCTGATGCGTATTGTCCGTTTCGTACGGGGGCCACGGGGGTTGGTTTTGGAATTAGGGGTGTTGCGGGTGCCTGCACGGTGATTGAATCAGGAGGAATACGGAAGGTGCCCTCCATCTTTGCGTGTGTCATGTCTGCACCGAGTGTGCGGGGAACGTGTGTTGGTGGTGTTGGTTGGATGGTTGAGGATGATTGTGCGGAGGTATTTTGGGATGTAAATAAAACGCTGTTTATTGAGGAGATACAAAGTAAGAGACACAAAGAGGGGAAGGAAACAGGATATAAGACTAAAAATCCAGAT
>CAZMAP010000055.1:0-2771 GCA_964564385.1 uncultured Candidatus Saccharibacteria bacterium
AAGCTGAAAAATAAGCCTATTTCTGGTAGGATGGGTCGACATGGAGATTAAGAATATCCGCAATTTCTCGATAATCGCTCACATCGACCACGGTAAATCGACCTTGGCCGACCGTCTTTTGGAGCACACCAAAACCATCGACAGGCGTCAGATGAAGGACCAGGTGCTTGATTCGATGGACTTGGAGCGTGAACGTGGCATCACCATCAAAATGGCGCCCGTTCGAATGAACTACACGCTACAAGCTACAAGCTACGTCCTGAATCTCATCGACACTCCCGGGCATATCGACTTCTCATACGAGGTCTCGCGTGCGCTCAAGGCCGTAGAGGGCACGATTCTCCTTGTTGACGCTACTCAGGGCGTTCAGGCTCAGACGCTCACCACACTTACCATGGCGCGCGAGCAGGGCCTTGTGATCATTCCCGTACTTTCAAAGATTGACTCACCACTAGCACGTCCCGACGATGTGATGCTCGAGATCGTCGACCTACTCAATTGTCCTCCGGAGAGCGTTCTCAAGGTCTCAGGTAAGACGGGAGCGGGCGTTGATGAGCTTCTGGAAGAGATTGTGAAGCGTATTCCTGCGCCTGTGGCAGGAACCGAAGGTACTCAGGTCCTCATCTTCGACTTTGCATACTCCAATCACAAAGGTGTTGTTGTTCATGGGCGTGTTATTGGTGGAACGATTGCTGCAAAGGAACGTTTGGAATTTGTCGCAACGGGCGAAGAGTTTATCGCGGGGGATGTTGGTGTCTTGGTTCCTGGTGAAAAGCCCGTTGAGGCGCTTGGACCTGGTGAAATCGGATACATCGTCACTGGCATCAAGAAACCGGGTATCGTTTCGGTCGGTGATACGCTTACACACGTCAAAACTCCTGCACCGGCGCTCCCTGGATATCACCAACCAAAGCCGGTGGTGTGGGCGAGTGTGTTTCCGGAAAGCCAAGACGATCTTCACTTCTTACGTCTCGCACTCGAGAAGCTCCGTCTTTCAGACTCTGCGCTTTCGTATGAAGAAGAATCATCGGGTACGCTCGGTCGTGGTTTCCGTTGTGGATTCCTTGGTATGCTCCATCTCGAAATTGTTACCGAACGTCTTCGACGTGAATCGAACATTGGTCTTGTTGTCACATCTCCATCAATCACTTACGAAGTGACATATAAGAATGGGGAGACTGAGATGATTTATTCCCCAGCGCTCTTTCCAGATCATGGTGTTGCTGTGCGTATTCGTGAGCCATGGGTGCGTGCGCATCTCATTGCTCCGCCAGAATACATGAGCCAGCTCATGCAATCGTTCTATGACTTTGAAGCCGATATCGAAGAGTCGCACACATTCCGTGACGGTCGCATTTCGTTTACCGTACTCATGCCACTTCGCGAGCTCATGCGCGGGTTCTTCGACCGTCTCAAGAGCGTGACATCGGGCTATGCTTCCATTTCATACGAGCTTACTGATATGAAAGACGCAGACGTCGTCCGCCTTGATGTTCTCGTTGCTGATGAGCGCGTTATCGCGTTTGCGCGCGTAGTTTCTGCTCGTACGGTTGATGAAGAAGCAAAGAAAGCAGTCGAGAAGCTTGCCAAGATACTTCCACGTCAGTTGTTTACAACAAAGATTCAAGCACAAGCCAAAGGTCGTATCATTGCATCTGAATCGCTCTCAGCGATGCGCAAGGATGTCACGGGGTATCTCTATGGAGGTGATATCACACGAAAAATGAAACTTCTCGAAAAGCAAAAGCGTGGAAAGAAAAAGATGCTCGAGCGTGGAAAGGTAAATATCCCGAACGATGTCTTCCTCAAGATGGTGAGGAGTGATGGATAGCTGTTGGCTAGTTAGAAAAACTCCAAATCTATGGCGCAGAGCGGACCCCGCTGAGCGGGGGAAGCGAAAGTGCTACCACGCTTAGATAAGCTTTTATGGATGTTGCGGAGCGTCTACTTGAAGATCGGGGCGTAGAGCAGGACCATGCTGATGATCACGAGGATACAGATGAATCCCCAGATATATTTGACTGCTTTTTGGGTGTTTTTGTTGAATAGCATAGCGTTTGTGTAGTGGTATAGTAGTACGAACGGAGGGGAATTTCAACCGAAGGCCAACAGCTCACTGCTTAGAATGGATGCCGAATCTTGCTGTGAGTTGTTGGCTGTAAGCCGTGAATAATCTATGAAACGTTTCCAGACACCTGTTGATTTTGATGATAAAAAGCGTCTTCGTCGTTTTGTGGCATCGCCGTGGGTTCTTGCGGGTCTTGGAGTACTTAGTGTCATTGCCGGGTTGAATACGTGGGACATGTATCAAAAGTGGCGTTTGAGCGAGGATGTGCTCGAGAAGACTATTGCGTCATATGAAAATCTTGAAAAGCGCGAAGCGTTTCTTGACGGCAGAATTAAGAGTCTCTCGACTGGTGCTGGTGTGGAGGCCGAAGTGAGGGAACGGTTTGGGGTTGCAAAACCCGGCGAGGCGGTTATTGTGGTTCTGTCAGACGAAGAAGAGCATGAACGTATCGAAGAAGAGCAGGGATGGTGGGATAGAGTGAAGGATTGGTTTGGTCGAGATGATTAGGCGGGATTAGTTTAGTGGCAGGACGCGACCTTCCCAAGGTTGAGGCACGGGTTCGATTCCCGTATCCCGCATAAATACATATGAACAAAAAACTTTATGCATCAATTCTAAGTCTTCTTTTTCTTCTGATATTTTTTGCACCGTGGCTGTGGCTGGATAACGGAGAAGGTATTCTTGAAAGCAGCTTTTTCAAAGG
>CAZMAP010000056.1:0-2767 GCA_964564385.1 uncultured Candidatus Saccharibacteria bacterium
GTCCCAGACGCTGACGCGGAGACCCTCGGCGTCGAAGACGCCGACCTCCACGCGGGTGCCGTCCGAGTCGAGGCTTGACGTACGGACGTACACGTTCGAGAAGAGCCAGACGCCATGGACCGCGAAGCACGTGGTGATGAACCACGACATCTCGGCAACGTTCGGCACGCTCTCGACGCCCGACAGGAGCTGCTGCTGCTCGTCCCAGGCGCGGCCCGTCGAGTTCGGGACCGGCGTCTTGCGGATGGCGAGCCATCCGAAGGTCGTCTTGTCCTTGCGGGCGGACTCCTGGCCCGCGCACCAGTCGCCTTCCTTCGCGTAGAAGAGAGTGCGGTCGAGGTCGCGGATGCCGAGGAGTGACATCGCCGTTGGTGGTGTGGGGATGAGCATGTAGCCGTTCCCGTAACACCAGGCGATGACCTCGATCGACGGGAAGCTGGCTTCGAGGCCTTCGAGCTGTTCGTCGGTGTAGACGATGCCCGCGCGGGCCTTGGCGACCTCCTCCGGTGTGATGAAGTCCGCGCCGAGGAGCAGTCGCGCCAGAAACTCCGGCGTGGGCGTCGTATCACCGTCGAAGTCGACCTTGGGACAGCCGCGAGTAATGTACGCGGCAAGGTTACGCCGCTTGGTGCGGCTGTCGCCTACCTGAACGAGCTCCGAAAAGCTTACCCCCTCCTTGCCCATGTTGCGGACAAACCGACTGGCGGACGTCAATACTGCAGCTTCGGCGTTGAGGCGGTCGATGCTAACCATCGCGTGCCTCTCCTTTCGTGTGCTCGATGCGCTCGAGTGTGCGGTCGTCTCTGAGATGAGACGAGCATTCTAAAGACTTATGAAAATCTTCACAATGCTCGCCTCATTTAAGTTCTGAACTAAAAAGGATCTTCTGGATAGAAGATTACCATGCAAAACGTGTAAAGTCAATAGACTATCCGCATCTCTATTTTATCTCTCCGCGCCTATGCCTCCTCTTCGAGCCTACGCAATGCGACGCCGATTGCGACATCGAAGTCGGGGCCAACTTGTTTGAGAACGCCCTCAAGAAATGCCGGCGCCTCAACCTTGCGAAACGGATCCGCGATAGAGACATCGGTCTGAAAGACACTCTTTGCACGCTCGACAATGCCGGGAAGCATAATGCCACCACCAGTGAGCAAAACTTTGCCGATGTTTCTCGAATGCTTCTTTTGATAGCTCTCCATGATGTGCCGCGCTTCAGTGAAGATGGAATCGAGCACGAGCGAAGCAACTTCGGCCACGTCGGTATCAGTCCCTTGCTTGATGACGCCATAGGTACGCTTGAGTTCTTCGGCACGAACCTCGGTGACACCCATGGCACGCGAAATAGCGAGTGTGACTTCTTGTGATCCACGATTAATGATATGCGATTCTCGCAACACCTTGCGATCAACAACATAGACTTTTGTACTACCCGCACCGAGCCCCATAATCATGGTCGGTGACAAATCCTCTTCGAGTGACGCGCGAATAGTGCTGAACACCTCGATTTCATAGAAGCTCGGCTCGAGCCCTGCCGTCTTCATCACCTCTTGATAGCGAGTAATGGTGTCCTTGTGAATGGCGACGGTGAGAATCTCGGTTTTGCGATTCTTCTCGTCTGCCGCCACATCGGGGCGTGCAGTATCGGCAAGGATGCGCGGAACAATGCGCCAATCAAGCATCACCTCGCTGATAGCCACCGGAATATATTTGCGCACCTCGATAGGTACCATGTTTTTGAGTTTGTCTTCGCCAACATCAGGCATCTCGATCACATTGATGAGACTTGCCGAGAGTGGGATAGCAACACCACACGCCGTGGCGGTGCCTTTTGCTTCGCGAATGAGATCGGCAACAGCCTCACCAAGCTTTTGAGACGGGAGGCTCGTGGCACGGCCAGCATCAACACCTGCGTATGGACCGAGCGCCAACTCTCCGTATGTCTCGAGAATTGCCTTCCCTTTGCTCCGACCAAGCTGAACAACCTTGATGGTTGATGAACTAATATCGATACCGAGAACGCTCTTCTCCTTTTTTGAGAAAATCCCTGCTGTCATACCTTTGAGCTTGTCCGAGAAAAGCGACATATGATTGATTCAGTATATAACCGACCACGGACGTCTACCAGCGACACACCGCACCACCAATGGTGTCCCGTGCGTTTTTATCCTCTTTTTATAGCGGTGGCGTACCCTATCACCATGCGCATACGCACCATGCTGGCAAAACTCCTCGATATCGCTTTCCCAGCGACAGAATCTCTTTCCCGAAAGAATCTTACGGAGGAATTATTGAACGGCAACCACATTCCCCTTCTTGCCACCCACGACACCATCCTCAAATCACTGAGCGGACAAGCATTCTACGCATATCGAGATGAACATATTCGTGCCGCAATTAAATCGCTCAAATATGATGGAAACGCAGACGTCGCCCAGTGGTTTGCGGACCGGGCGGAAGACATGATCATACACATCATTGGCAGCGCACAAGGAGACAAACTCTTGGTAGTACCCATACCCGTGAGCCTCTCACGACATCTCGAACGTGGGTACAACCAGAGTGCGCTCATCGCAGAAGCAATCGCGCGACGCTTCTCAGACGACATCGACTACGACGAGCGCTGTATCACCCGCACGGCTTTTGTGCAGAGCCAAACAAAAGCACGAACCCGAGATGAACGCGCCAAAAACATCAGCGGCGCGTTCGAGGCACCAGAACCCCATCGCGTCGTCAATCGCGACATCCTCATCATCGACGATGTCAT
>CAZMAP010000057.1:0-2645 GCA_964564385.1 uncultured Candidatus Saccharibacteria bacterium
CGAGCGCTTCGAGAAGTGTGGTCTTGCCGATACCGTTGGGGCCTTTGAGCAAAAGATGTTCGCGCTTCTTGAGCGAGACTTTGACCTTTTTGTTTGTTGGCTTGTGATCAAGCAAAATGCTCACGCTTGAAATTTCAAGCACGGGACCGATGGTCTCACTTGAAACAGGAATAGTGAACGGACGGATGGTCTTGTCTTCTTTACGCACATCAACCTTCTCTTCTTCGAGCTCTTCAGCCTCTTCACGCATCTTCTTGGCGACCAAGCGCATTTTTCCTCCCTTGTGAGCAAAGAAGTTCGCCTTGTCTTTGTTCTCTTGAATCTTCTTTGCAAGCTGAGCATTCTTCATGTTCTCTTTCTCGAGGCGCACCTTGATCTGTTCAACAACATCGTTGTAGTCACCAACATACTGCTCAATCTTTTTGGTGAAAACATCGAGATAGAGGACGCCATGAGTAAATGCATTCAAAAACTCAGCATCGTGGGAGATGACGATACAGGTCTTTTTGTAATCAATAAGAAACTTGGTGAGGTGCTCGATGCCGGCCGTGTCGAGATTGTTGGTTGGCTCATCGAGAAGCAAAAGGTCGGGATCTTGGATGAGCGCCGATGCAAGCAAGAGACGCGCCTGCTGACCACCTGAGAACGAACGAACAATGCGGTCGTGGAGCTTTCCCGCCTTCGCCGAGGCTTCGGCGGACAGGCTCGGCCCCTTGAGGTTCACCACCTCCAAGACTTCATCAATCTTTGGATCAATATCGTAGACCTTTTTGTCAAAAGACTTTTCAAAATATTGTCTAACCGTGAGATCCAGCTGATCGCGCGGAATAACCTGACGCGCCGTTGCAATCGTCACCCCTTGTCCGATCATAATCGTTCCATCGAGCGGTTCGAGTGCCCCGGTCATAAGTCCAAAAAGCGTCGACTTCCCTGCCCCGTTTTGTCCCATGAGCGCAATCTTCTTGCCACGGCGAATGTTGAAATCCACCTCATCAAGGATAGGTTTACGTGGGCCGTGTTCAAACGAAACGGCCTCGAATCGTACAATCGTATCGTCTGCCATAGAGTCAGTACAATACATTAAAAATCGACTTTAATCTAGAGTACTCGCAAACGTTAGCAGTCGGTATCACCCACACCAGAGCGCACACAACGCCCATTTGGGCGTTGTGTGCATGCACAGAGATTCGAAGGCTACTTAGTTTGTGTCGCCAACAAAAACATGGTCGGTCTCGTAGGAGCTGAGACCTGTCGACAGTGTTTGCTCTCCACCTGCCGTCGTGTTGTCATCAAATCGAATCGCCTTGAGCTGAAGACCATAGAATCCGGACGTCTCACCTTCGTTGTCGAGAAAGACCTTAATCGTGAAAGTACGTGTCTTACCGTCGCTTATCTTGAAGTATCCAGAAGTATCTCCGCTATTTGATCCGCTCGCCGAGATATTACCAATCGTCGATCCACCTGTGTATACCGTCCCATCACTCTCATCAATCACATACTCGAAGCCATCTGAACCGTCGCTTGGATTATCATCACGCTCAAGGCTCCGTGGGATATAGAACGACCCGTCGAATGCAGTCAATCTGAATTCGAGCTCAAAATCCGCCTCGGCTTGATTATCTCCAACAGGGGACCTTGCCGTACCACGAATAAACGCCGAGTCGGTATCACGTGTACCCTCATCGATGGCATCAACGGCATCACCGGCGGTATCTGCCGCTTCATTGGCAAGCTTTTCTGCAGCCTCAGCATCGTCATCATCGAGAGCTTCTCGAGCATCACCGAGCTTTACTTCTGCTCTATCGAGAAGATCGTTTGCATCGCCGACGTCATCACCATTGTCATCAGCATCATCAATCTGTTGACGAGCATCATCAATGGCCTTTGATGCGGCATCAATCGCCTCATCGGCGACAGCGGCGCCAAAGTCATCATCGTCGTCGGAGGAAGCTGTGACAACCCCGTTCAGACGGCACAAAGCCTCATAGCGCGCCCGCGACAGCTTTCCAAAGTAACCCGACGCAGGAGAAAGGCCGTTCGTTGCCTGCCATGCCGCCACAGCCGTGCGAGTAATTTCACCAAAGTTACCGCTCGCACCAACAGTCATCGAGAAATACCCGGCTGTCTTGAGATACTCTTGCAGAGCGACAACATCGGAACCAGTGGATCCAAGGGCAATATCCCGATTGAATTCAAAACAATCTGCAGCGGAACCGCTCTGGATGCGTGCGAGCTCCGCTCGGAGGGCTTCGATGCGAGCCTGGAGTTCCGCAACGGTCGATGCCTCTGCTCTCGGCGTAGCCACGATGAGCGCCACGATCACAAGAGAGACCGCCCCTATCCGAAAAAGGATACCCCGCAATCCAGAGAATGGTATGTTCATAGTTGATTGAATGAAAGCTAATAATCATCCCGCGTCCGCATACTCCGATCGAGATTATGGATTATGATCGAGCCAACGATAGAGCGACCCTGTGATGAAAAGCAGAACAATACCACCGGCAAGAGGAACCCACGGATGAGCGTCGAAGAATATGATGTGGTCAACAACAAGCTCAAACCCGTGAATGATGGCAGCGACGGCAAACACAAAGAGGAACGCAAATGTGAGCGGATAGCGACGAAGCACCGGGCGCGTACGGGCG
>CAZMAP010000058.1:0-2486 GCA_964564385.1 uncultured Candidatus Saccharibacteria bacterium
GAGCGCCTCCCTGTCACGGAGGAGGTTGCGGGTTCGAGTCCCGTCGATTCCGCCATTGTTCTAGACACAGAACAAGACGAGAAAGCCAAAAGAAAATCTCCTACGGAGATTTTCTGAGGTAACGTCGCAAACATTTTGGCTTTTTGAACCCAAACGTATCGAGGGTGAAAAGAAAAGACTTAGTGATTTGTAACCGAATCTCGTCGGTTAAGGAGATTTTAATAACAGTAGCGCGTACAAACTACGCACCATCACACTATGGAACCACAGCACGCACACCGTCCCTGGCTCAAGGCGCTCGGCCTCATCTTACTCGCCGGCATCGTTGTCATTTCGATACTTCGCGATGGCATCGTGACTCCTTCATACAACCAAGTCTCGGTAACAGGTACCGGCAAGGTCGAGTACGTCCCCGACACTGCGCATGTAACGCTTGGCGTTCACATCGACAGCACGAGTGCACAAAGCGCTCTTGCACAGCTCAACGCCATCACTGACCGCGTAATCCCCGCCATCGAGGCGCTCGGTATCGCAAAAGACGACATCTCAACCCAAAACTTGAGTATCTATCCGCAGTACTATTACCCATCGGACGCGCCGAGCACCATCAGTGGCTACACCGCTGATCAACAGCTCACCATCAAAATTGCAATGGCCTCATCGTCCAACGACATGGTCGGCAAGGTTATCCAAACCGCAAGCGCACAAGGTGCCAACCAGGTTCAGAGCGTCACCTTTGATGTTTCAAACCTCAGCGAACTCAAACAGCAGGCTGTGCTTGCGGCCATCACCGACGCACGCGCACGCGCACAAACAGTTGCAGACGCGGCAGGTGTGAAACTCGGCGATGTTATCGGTTGGTGGGAAAACCCAATCTCTGTACCCGGTCAACCAGTTCCCTACTACAACGGTTATGGTGGCGGTATGGGAATGGATCAAAGCATGAGTATCCCCGCAGGCAGCTCAGAAATCATCATGGAAGTGAGCCTCAACTACGAGACGAAATAAGTACATTAGATACGACAAACCACCCCGCACCGCGGGGTGGTTTTGTTTTTGACAACACGAATCCCCGCCCAGTGCAGCGGTTCATCGTGTGCTACTGTGGCGGGGGGGGGGTTAGGAAACCGGAGAAACGGGAGGGAAGAACGAGATGTTGGTCAGACTTCCATCAACCTTCTCGGTTGCGTGAAGGACACCATTCCAGGAGAACGTCAGAGACATGGGGAGACTCACCCGAAAATCGCCTCCTCCGATCCACAGCGCAACAACATTGGTTGTTGGAGGTGTGGTGCCGCACTCGAGAGGCAGCAACAGAACCGAAGCCGGGCGAAGCACAAACACCACGCGCTCCGATTCAACCTCAACCGCGGCAACCGTTCCATCGAAGCAGTTGCGCGAGAGATTCGATCGTGACACCACCTTCAACCCAACACCGTCATGGGCAAAGAAGGCACGCACCTCATCCCAACTCCTGGTTTGCATGGGTCCTCTCCTGTCGTTTCGTTGAACGTCTGCCAGGATAGTAGGCTTTGGCACTATCCCTGTCAACAAACATCGCCGCCCCGGAAGCCGGGACGGCGAGTGAAGAAGGTTCAGGCCGCGATGACTTGGCGGGCGCGAAGAATGGCGCAGGAGTAGCTGGGGTAGCACCAGTCGATGTGCAGCCTGCGGCCACCAGCGGGCCCGACCACGAAGAGCACGCGACCGTCCGAGTCCCGAGAGCCGCTGCACAGCGTGATGTTGTCGACGTTGAGATGGGTACCATCCTCGTCGAACACCACAAGCATGTGGAGTAGATGCTCCAGGAGCGTCTGGGTCGCAAGACCGGCGGCCTTGATGTCGTTGGCCGAGAAGTTCCTGAGCCGCTTGTCGGCCTCCACTCTCTCGCGCACCCAGATGGCGTAGGTCTCAGTGTTCGTCCGTTCGTTCTTGGTGACCTCGGCGTCGGGGTCATTGTAGTACGAGTAGACCGAGAACCGCCTGCCGAGGGCGGCAAACACCTGCCCTAGCGTGACCCCTGCTGCGATGACGATGAGACGTCCGAAACCCCGCATCCGCTTGGGGATGACGACGTCACCGAGCTCGATGCCGAACTCCTTCTTGTAGAGCTTCCTCCACCGAGCGAGTTGGCTCGCGGTGCTCATGTGCCGCCACCTCTCGATGAAAAGAGAGATCGCGGCGCCAAGAGCGCAGAGGGTGACGAGGCCGACGACCAGTACTGCGAGATACACACCGAACGGCATGTTTGGCACAGCTTCTCCTCCTTTGGCTAGAGACGCGCAAGCGCAGAACGATTCCGCGCCTCGGTTTTACCCATTCCTGTCAAACAGCAAAATCCGATGTGGATTATACATCAGATACTATAAGAGTCAAATGAATGTTGCGGGGGCGGCCTGCTCATCCCGACCACATGAGAATAAAGAAAGGCGCACCTTGCGGCACGCCTTTCTTTATTCTTGTTGCGGGGGCGGGATTCGCACCCG
>CAZMAP010000059.1:0-2458 GCA_964564385.1 uncultured Candidatus Saccharibacteria bacterium
GAATACTCCTGCTGGGATGACAACATCGTGGACAAGCGTGACAATCGTGACAAATCCATAGACCCACGAAGAGATTGGCTTGGAGACCTTACGGAAAACGAAGGCAATGTAGAGCATGATCATCACAATGACCATGACGAGCGCCTTAGCAGTCTTGTGGCGAAGCTCCTGACCAACCGATGGTCCAATCGAGCTCAAGCGTTCGATTGTTGGGTTACCACCGAGAGCGGTGAGAGCTCCGGCAAGCTTGTCGCGATCACCCTCAACGAGGGCGCGCGTACGAATATTGATGCCATTCTCCCCTTCGGTACGAATGACCACATCTTCAAATCCAATCGCAGCAAGGGCCGTTTTGGTAGCATCGATGGTCGGCTGAGTGCTTGTACCATAATCGACGCTGAGTGTTGAACCACCAGCGAACTCAATTGAAGGCTTGAGACCCCAGACACCCAAACCGATACACGATCCAATAAGAAGGATGCCGGAGAGAACGAAGAAGAAGTTTCGATATTTGATGACAAACATATAATTATTTTGAGATGCCTGAACCAAAGAGGAAGTGCGCGAGCGGCGTCATCTTCTTTGGTGCGATTGCGGTGAGCAAAACGCGTGAGAGTGTCACCGACGTGAGGAGCGACACCGCAACACCGAGAATAAGTGTGAGTGCAAATCCTTTCACCAACGATGTTGTGGTGTAGAAGAGGATGACCGCTGTCAAAATCGCAGTGAAGTGACCGTCACGGATAGAGAACCATGCACGGACGAAGGCCTCTTTGAGCGCATCCGGAATTTCCTTGCCGGCACGTACCTCCTCTTTGATGCGTTCAAACACAAGAATATTGGCGTCAACAGCGATACCCAATGTCATGATGAATCCCGCGATGCCAGATGCAGTGAGTGTGATAGGAATGAATTTGAAGAGCGCGAGCATGATGAGCGTGTAGATCGAGAGACACACAACAGCCACAACACCCGGAAGGCGGTACCAAAGAATCATGAAGAGCGCGATGATGATGAGACCCCAAACACCCGCCATGACACCAGAATCCACAACAGACGCACCAAGCGATGCCCCGATTGATTCTGCTCCAAAGAGCTCAACAGGAACCGGAAGCGCACCAAAGTTGAGGTTGCGGACAAGATCGCGTGCAACCTGTGCATCGCCCGCACCAGTGATGATGGCCTTGCCGTCAGTGATTGCAGTTTGAACGACAGGATCACTGATAACCTCGCCGTCCAGGAATATCGCGAGCACTTCCCCGACGTGTTTCGATGTAATATCGGCAAAGAGCGCCGTGCCCTCCTCATCGAATTCAAGTGCAACAATCGGCTGTTGAATCATGCCACCCTGACTTCCTGAGCCGAACTGAAGCGCCGCATTTTTGAGATAGCGACCAGTAAGACCTGTTGGTGTGTATGTTGGTGTCGTCGTGCCTGCAACAGGAGGATTCTCGAGCTTGAACTCCAAGACTGGCGTCTCACCAAGCGCCTTCACCGCAGCATCAACATCGGTAACACCTGGAAGCTCCACAACAAGACGCTCTTCTTTGCCACCAGTGATGGAGGCACTCTCCGTCTGAACCAATGGCTCGGAAACACCAAAGACGTTCACACGGCGCTCGATGACTTCGCGGAGCGAGCTCATGGCATCATTGACATCACCCGACGCAAGACCCGAAACATCAGCACGATAGGTAAGAAGCGTACCTCCGGCAAGGTCGAGCCCCAACTTGAAGGCATATTTTGAATCAGGGGCTTTTTCGGTCGAATACACAAAAAAGCCAATGAGAATGCTGATAATGATGATGAGCAAAGCTCCAATGCGTGCTTTCATATAGGTTTTATGCGGGGCATGATACGCCCAAAAACCCCGAAAAGCAAAGAACCCCAGGCCGTAGCCGGGGGTTCGTGGGTGAGGGTCCTCAGCCCTCGAAGGAACAGAAGTTCTACTTGGGAACGACACGAACGGCGTGCCGCCCGGTGAAACGCTCCATCGCCCCCACAATCTCAACGACGGACGGGGGGAGTTCTGGACTCCCCACCAGAATGGCCGTCATCGAAACCTCCGGGAGCTCCGGTGGAGGAACAAACCGAAATTCTGCCAGCTTCGCGCCGGAAGCCGACGAGAACGTCAGTTCGATTCCTCGACCTTCCAGATCAGCAGCAAACGCGCGGTGGATCGCCTCACGATCCGCCCGATCGCGCTCCTCCGGGGTCGTAACGACCCAAGGAGTTTCTCCTTCCGGTTGCACTCTTGCCACAGGGCTTCTCCTTCTGTTCTGGTATGATTATACCACCAAAAAATACAAAATCAAGCGTTACTCCCCTCCCTCCACACCAACACCCACAAGCTTCAAAAGGTTCACAAAAATCATCGCCACGGCGATAGGCCCGATGCCACCAGGCACTGGGGTGAAGAGCGTTGCTTTTGCTTCGCACGCCGGATCGGCGTCGCCTA
>CAZMAP010000060.1:0-2360 GCA_964564385.1 uncultured Candidatus Saccharibacteria bacterium
GTTTGGGCTTCTCCCGTTTCGCTCGCCGCTACTCAGGGAATACAAGTTTGTTTATTTTCCTCCCGGTACTGAGATGTTTCACTTCCCGGGGTAAGCTTCTGTTTGATTATTCAAACAGATCACATGGGTTCACCATGCGGGGTTTCCCCATTCGGAAATCTCCGGATCAAAGGTTGTTAGGCACCTCCCCGAAGCGTATCGCCGCCGACGGCGTCCTTCATCGCCACATAGAACCAAGGCATCCACCATACGCCCTTAGATCTCCTGTTAGGAAATCTAAAAACCACCACAATTATTCCTACATTTCTACAATCTACCCGATGCACTTTCGCACATCAGGCTTACCTGTTTTTCTTGCCCTCCATAGCACTGCCAAAGGCAGAGCGGCGGAGGGCTTAATTCTCTACAGTATGAAGTTGTCAACGTACGTCAGCTCTCTCTTAAAAACAAATCCCGCCTTGCGGGCGGTTCCTTTGGACAAGCACTTCCGTGCAGGGCCTTAGGGCATCCGCCGTTGCTTCTTGGGAAGTGAAATCATAATCGAGAGTGAGGGCATTATATACAGACGTATTTATGGTGTCAACCCCACCGCAAAGCCTTAGAGCGCCCCTTGGCAGGACAAAGCGGCTGAGCCAAAAAAGACCAAAAAATAAGGCTTTTTTGGCATAGTTATTTGATACTCTGTGGAAATCCTGTGGATTCACATTATCTTCATGATTCCTTGATACTCTCGTGAGGCTTTATTAGGTCAATCAAATCTATCAATAGGTATGTCCACTACCCCCGCAGAACGTCTCACGTCCATCACAAAAACAAATCTCATACCCGATGCGTCTGTTGATTTTCTCAAGTATCCGCGCAGAAGCATTACCATCACTGTTCCTGTTCGTCTCGATTCTGGAGAAGAACGCATGATTACGGGATACCGTGTGCACTACGACGACACGCTCGGTCCAACAAAAGGCGGTATACGCATTCATTCGCACGCCGACCTCAACGAAGTGCATGAACTCGCCTTTTTGATGACACTCAAAACATCGCTTGCAGGACTCCCTTACGGCGGTGCAAAGGGAGCAATTCAAATCGATCCAAAACACTACTCAAAAGAAGAACTCGAACGCATCATTCGTGCATTCACGCATCAGCTCGCTCCGTTCATCGGCGAAGATCGAGACATTCCAGCACCCGACGTAAATACCGACGGGGAGACAATGCGTATCATGCTCGACGAATACGAAAAAACTCTCGGCATCAAATCCCCTGCAACATTCACCGGCAAGGATGTACACAACGGTGGAACGCTCGGACGCGCCGAAGCAACAGGCCAAGGTGGGTTCTATGTACTTGAAGCGTTTCTCAACGGAAAGACACCCGGTGATACGCGTATCGCGGTTCAAGGATTCGGCAACGTCGGCATGAACCTCGCACAACTTCTCTTCGAGGCTGGATACAGGGTTGTCGCCGTGTCCGATTCATCATCGGGTCTCTATGATGCAAACGGCCTCTCCATCCCCGATCTCATTGCATGGAAAGATGCCGGCAAGCGCTTCAGTGATTATGCTGGAGTTGAAAAGGTAACGAACGAAGCGCTTCTTGAGCTTCCTTGTGATGTGCTTGCACCATCGGCCCTTGGTGGTGTCATCACCACAGAGAATGCACCCCGCATCAAAGCCTCAACAATCCTCGAGATGGCAAACGGCCCCATCACTCCTGAGGCAGATACGATTCTTGATGCACAACACGTTCCGATCATCCCTGACATCCTCGCAAACGCGGGCGGCGTCATTGTCTCGTACTTCGAATGGCTCCAGAACAAGAAAAACGAAACATGGACAAAAGAGCGTGTGAACGAAGAACTCAAGAAGCTCATCATCGACGGGTTCAACCGAATGAAGGCACGTAAGACCGAAACAATCTCGCTTCGAACTGCAAGTTATGTCGAAGCGGTGGCACGAATCGTTGATGCGAGAAAATAAAGACTTCGAGAGAAACCCGAAATATACGGCACAGAGCGGAGCGGATCCGTGTTTTTCCGAACCTGCGAGGACAAAACACGGACCGCGAAGCGAAAGTCATACCACTTTACTTTTAAAAACTTGAGAACGAAAAACCTCCCGCGCTCAGCGCGGGAGGTTTTTCTGATACTTGCGTATCGCGGGAGATTACCAGCGGTTGCCGCTGTCGTATCCACCGTTGTCGCGGCGAGGAGGACGCTCTGCCATTGGGCGAGCGACGTTCACCGTGAGAGGACGACCATCGAAATCCTTCTCGTGGAACATTTCGATTGCCTTCTGTGCGTCTGCTTCAGACGACATCTGGACGAAACCGAAGCCCTTCGAGCGGCCGGTCATCTTGTCTTT
>CAZMAP010000061.1:0-2328 GCA_964564385.1 uncultured Candidatus Saccharibacteria bacterium
AGCACGATCTCCTCTCCGAGCTCATCCGTTTTGCGCTCATCACACTCTTCATCGTCCTCCCAATTCGCATCTATATCGCACAACCTTTCATTGTAAGTGGTTCATCGATGGATCCCACATTCAAAGACGGCGAATATCTCATCATCGACGAAATCTCATACCGATTCGAGGAACCCGAACGTGGTGATGTCATCGTTTTTCGCTATCCACAGGACACAACCAAATTCTTTATCAAACGCATCATCGGTTTACCTGGCGAAACTGTCACCATCAAAGATTCTCAGATTACCATCGAACAAGCCGACGGTACTTCGACACCGTTTACACTCGACGAAACCTATCTCACCCGACCAACATGGAGTGCAAGTCGTATCAAACTTGGAGACGATGAGTACTTTGTGATGGGTGACAATCGCCCTGCCAGCTCCGACTCACGCATCTGGGGCTCGCTCAACAGAGACCTCATCATCGGCCGTGTCCTCACGCGACTCCTGCCAGTTAATCGCATCAGCATCTTCCCCGGAGAGCACACCTACACAACCACCACCATCACCAACTAATCGACACCATCATGACAACGCTCCACATCAGGACAGCACTCTCGTCCCCACGTCGATGCGCATATGACGGTGAACTCAAAAAGGCCGTCGATATCGCCGATCACTACGGTTTCAAACTCATCAACCCCTTTGCAATAGAAAAAGAGGACCGCGACATCGCCGATCGACACGGATGTCTCCACGAACAAGCGGCCATCATGCGCATGGTGACCTCCGACGAATCGTATCGAGGTCTCGACACACTCTTACTCGCACACACGCGCAAGGTTCCCTACAAAAACAAGCTTGAGCTCCATCTCGACGTTATTGGTGACAAAGAAAGTTCGGCAGAAGGACTACTCTTCCAAGCAACCAAAGAAATTCTGCGCGATTATGGACACACCGACACGCTTGTTGCTGTAAACAGCGTTGGCGGACGCGAAACAACATCGAGCTTCGCGCAAGCAGTCAACACATTCCTGCGCGGGCGCATCGGCGACCTCGATCCAGAATGTCGCAACAACATCCGCAAAAGCTTGTTTGCTCCCCTGCGATGCTCACACCAGGCCTGCATCGATGTGCGTACAGCGGCCCCCCAATCACTCAACTATCTCTCGGAACAGAGTAAACAACATTTCAAGGAAGTGCTCGAATACCTTGAATCGCTCGAGATGCCCTACATCATCGATCCGTCGCTTGTTGGTAGCGAACACTACACAACACGAACCGTCTTTGCGTTTGGAACACCCACAAGCACCACCGAACCCACACCCACTGAAACGACACCAAAGGACGCCTCTCGTGAAAACCTCCCCCAGCGACAATTTGCACGAACGCTAGCTTGGGGCGAACGACTCGACCAGCTCTCAAAGAAGCTGGGGTCAAAGAAACCAATCCCCGCAGTGCATGTGACCATCGATCTCAACACCACCTCAACCAAAGAGCGTTATCTTGAGGCGCCCACCACAAACACCCCGCAGATATATATCGTGCAAGTTGGATTCCCTGCAAAAGTGCAGACACTCCGCACGAACGAAGATCTCCGCAAAGCTCGCATTCGAGTATCGGTCACACTCCACAAACAAAGCGTCGCAGAACAAATGGACTATGCACAAACAATTGGTACGCCATACATCGTCATCATCGGACAAAAAGAAGTAAAAGACGGTGCGGCGCTCATCCGTCACGTCACCACAAACCACCAGGAAGCAATACCGTTCTCGAGCCTGCCTTCGTACCTCAAAACAATCTGCGCAACGAGGAAACGGTAGCTGATTGTCAGTAGCAATTCCCGATTGCAATTGAGAATTCTCGCTTGGATACAGTACTTGCCCCGCGGTTTCGAGCGTGTTATTATCTCCCCCATGAACGTCCACATTCGCGTCGACAGAGACGAAAAAGAAAACAACATGAGCCTGCTCCGCAGGTTCCGAACTCGTGTTATGGAGTGGGGTGGCATGCGCCGTCTCCGCTCGATTCGCTATGCAACACGGGCAAAATCCCCCTATGTACAGCAAAAGTCTCGCCTCAAAGCCATTGCCAAAAAGGAAGAGCGCGAGCGCCTCTACAAGCTTGGTATTGTCGACAAAGTTTAGGAGCCAGTAGCTTCGTTAGCTTCTTTAGGGTACTCCTACAAGCTAACCAGCTAATGAAGCTACCGCTTATGCTTTCCTTCACCAATCGTCTCTCAAAGAACCCGCTCTCACCAAAGCGGGCTTCTGTCTGGTCCACAATGGCCAATGTGACACTCGGGAAAACATATGATCTCTCCGTCGTCTTTACCGGCGTT
>CAZMAP010000062.1:0-2251 GCA_964564385.1 uncultured Candidatus Saccharibacteria bacterium
TCCTGACCAGTGGCTCCACATATCAAAAACTCCCCACACCGGGGAGTTTTTGATTGGAGTGTTTCGATTGAGATTAATCGAGCTCGTCCATCGCATCGTTGGCCTTGTCTTCGGCATCGCGAGCGAGATCTTCTGCCTCATCGAAATCTTCATCATCAAATGCGTTGTGCGCATCATCGAGGAGATCGTTCGCCTCATCGAGAAAATCCTCAGCGTCACCAGTATCTTCGTCGTTGTCTTCAGCATCATCGAGCGCCTCCTGGGCGTCATCAATAGCGTTTTCTGCATCATCGAGCGCCTCCTGGGCGTCATCTTCATCGCCAGAGCTATTTCCATTGCTCTCTTCACCAATAGCATCTACCGCGTCTTCAGCGAGATCCTCGGCGTCACGCGCAAGATCCTCCGCATCACCAAATTCATCATCATCAAACGCCGCCTCAGCATCATCGAGCTTGTCCCCCGCCTCATCGATAAGATCCCACGACTTTGAGACCTCCTCACCATCATCCTCGGCGCTTTGAATCTCATCCTCAGCATCATTGATGGCATCGTCAGCATCATCAATAGCTTTCTCGGCATCACCTGAGTCATCATCATCGTCATCATCATCGTCATCGTCGTCATCGTCGTCACCACTATCGTTGTCATCGTCATCATCGTCGTCATCATCTCCAGAATCTGGAAAGCGATCGTCATCACCAACACTTGTGGTGTTATTCCCGTTCTGAAGTGCCGCAAGTTGCTGTTTGAGAAGCTCAATGATTTGGAGGAGAAGTTTGATGTGCGTTTCCTCAAGCGACGCGCTCGAGCCACTGACCGCATACGCCGTCACTGGTTTACTAAGAGCAAAACCACCAAACACAAGGATGGCAGCAATAGCCACCACACCGAATGATTTAAATAATGTATGTTTCATAGTGATCAAAAAATAATAATGCTGTTAAACAACGAAGCTTGATAAGTATATCAGACATCAACCCCAGACATATCGAGGACTTTTCTATAACACAAAAATATCGTATAGTGGCTGCGCGTCATCCTCATATGCCGTTGTATGGATACATACAACGGTGGCGCTCGGACCGCATGGCGTAGCGTGGGCTCCCGTCCTCTCGGTTTCAATCAAAAGAAAGCTTGCTTTCTTTTGATCTCACCTCGATGACTTCGCCCAACCGCCGCGCGTCATCCTCATATGCCGTTGTAGCTCAGTTGGTAGAGCGCGTCCATGGTAAGGACGAGGTCGCCGGTTCAATCCCGGCCAACGGCTCAGTAACTATCCACCCATAACAAAAGCCCCTGGAGGGGCTTTTGTTATTCAACCACCTTGAGTCAGCTAGACCGTTGAGCCGGTTGATGTCGCCGGAGGCATCTGAGTAGCGGTAACAGGAGACATATCATCACTCTTGTCGATAGCCTTGTAGATATGCGTGAATGCAAGAAGCGAAACCGGGAGCGTGACAAGCAGGCCAAGTCCCGCAGGAATCGCCCCAATGAGGTTGATGACCACCGTCGTGAGAACAAAGAGGAAGAGCGTCCACCGCTTGCCCTTGGTCATGCGACGACTTTCCTTGAGCGCTTCAATCGGTCGCATGTTCTTCTCGAGCACGAGGAAGAGCGAGAGACAGATCATGACCTGTGCGATGATACCCGGAACGATGAGCAAAATGAGTCCGATAACAACGATGATGAGCGACAAAATGGCAACAACCGCATAGCGCCAAAGAACGTTCCAAGACTCCTTGAAAACCATGTCGAATTTCACCGGAAGGCTCGCATATGAGTTGAGTGCCATGCGCGTAAGACCCAAAAAGAGCCACCACGAAAGCACCGTGCCCGCGATTGAAACAATCATTCCCAAGAAATTCTCACCAACTTCTTGACCGATTTTGTTGACAAGAAGCGAAACGATGAGGATTACCGCCGTTGAGCCGATGTAGACCCATGCGTCACGTTTGAAGGCATTCCAGCCAAAACGGAGCGACTCTGATATCGATAGTGTATGCATAAAAAGCTATAAACTGCTATGTATGCAGTATACCACACGCGCCCTTTGTGCCTGAATGTCTGCGGTGGCAAGGAACACGCTTGTGTTGTATAGTATTTTCGCTTGCTGGCGGTCGGGCTACACCCTTCCAACACCAGCGGCGTTCGGAGAAAGCAATAACATGTTTTTGCTTTCCATCCTCACTTGCTGGCGTAGCTCAGTTGGTTAGAGCGAGGGACTCATAAGCCCTAGGTCGCAGGTTCGATT
>CAZMAP010000063.1:0-2122 GCA_964564385.1 uncultured Candidatus Saccharibacteria bacterium
CAAACTAAAGAAACTTTGCCATCCTGCGAACGTGCTCAACCAACGTGTGAGTGTATCCACCTTCGTTGTCATACCACGAAAGAACTTTGACGAGATTGCCGCCAACCACACGCGTGAGTTTGCTGTCGACGATGGCGCCGAATGGTTCGCCAATGATATCGGATGATACAAGTTCCTCATCGGTTACCTTGAGGATGCCTTCCCAACGCTTCTCTCCTGCTGCTTTGCGAAGGATATCGTTCACTTCTTCAACGGTAGTGTCGCGCTTCGTAA
This sequence comes from uncultured Candidatus Saccharibacteria bacterium, assembly GCA_964564385.1. Classification (GTDB taxonomy): domain Bacteria; phylum Patescibacteriota; class Minisyncoccia; order Phycocordibacterales; family EsbW-18; genus EsbW-18. The sequence continues at coordinate 274 of CAZMAP010000063.1, forward strand.
TGAATGTGACATCAGCGATAGAACCAACAGTGACAGGGACACGAATCGAGATACCATCAAACTTTCCTTCGAGATCAGTGATTGCCTTGGTAACAGCAATCGCAGCGCCGGTCGATGTTGGAACAATGTTTGCTGCCGCTGCACGGCCTTCACGCCAGTCTTTTTTGTTGGGACCGTCTTGGATGCTCTGTGATTGGGTGTATGCATGAACCGTGTTGAGGATTGCCTTTTCGATACCGATGGTTTCGTGAAGCACTTGGATCACCGGGCTCGCCGCGTTCGTGGTGCACGATGCATTCGACGTAATCTGGCACGTCTCGAGCTTGTCCTCATTGATACCCATAAGCACCGTGCCGCTCTCGACACCCTCAGCCTCGCCCTTCATCGGAGCTGTAATGACCACACGCTTTGCGCCAGCATCGAGGTGTTTCTTGGCATCAGGAGCATTCGTGAAGAATCCTGTCGATTCAACAACGACGTCGATATCCAAATCTTTCCATGGAAGCGTTGTTGGGTCTTTTTCAGCAAAGACCTTGATCTTTTTGCCGTTGACGATGAGCATGCCATCAGCGGCGACGATCTCGAGACCGCTCGGGCCGTAGGCCGTGTCGTGTCGAAGGAGATATGCCAAGTTGGCGACGTCACCCAAATCGTTCACTGCGACGACCTCGAGCTCTTTGTGCGCGAGCGACTTTTTGAAGAATGCCCGTCCGATTCGTCCGAATCCGTTGATTGCGATCTTGGTCATAGGAGCTTTTGGCTTTTAGCGATTAGGAGATATGAAGAAATGATACCACACCAAAAACCGCTCTATCCGAGTTTTTCTTTGAAAAGCTTCTGAAGCATTGCCGGGTTTGCAGAGCCTTTTGATGCTTTCATTCCCTGTCCTACAAAAAATTGGAGAAGGTTCTCTTTGCCGCCCTTGTAGTCGGCTACAACTTTCGGATTGTCGACAATGATTTGGTCAACAATCGTTCCGAGCGCACCCTCATCACTCTGTTGAAGCAATCCCTCCTTCTCGGCGATGTCTGCAGGTGCACCACCGCTCTCTACCATGATCTTGAGGATATCCTTTGCTCCGCGAGATGAGATGAGATTCTCATCAATCATCTTCATGAGATCGGCAAAGTCGCTCGGATTGAGCGTGATGGCCGAGCCCGCCTCGATGAGACCAGCAAGGTCTGCTGCGATGTAGTTTGTTGCGAGACGAACCAGGTTTGTATTATCGCCAATTGCCTCAAGAACTGACTCGAAGAACGAGGCAAAAATCGCATCCGATGTGAACATGCGAGCGTCTTCTTCTTTGAGTCCCATCGCCATATAGCGAGCACGCTTTTCCCACGGAAGCTCAGGGAGACTTGCTTTGAGCGCATCATGCGAGAACTCAGGAATCTCACTGATCTTGAGCTTGGGAAGATCCGGCTCGGGGAAATAACGATAGTCGTGGGAAGATTCTTTCTTTCGTTGAGAGTACGTCTGATTCTTCACCGAATCCCATCCGCGCGTCTCTTGGACAATCTCTTCACCAGCTTCGAGCGCGGCGATTTGTCGTGCAATCTCGTATTCGATTGCTTTCTCGGCATAGCTAAATGAGTTAATGTTCTTTACCTCAGTCTTTGTGCCGAGCGTATTTGGATCTTTTGAGACTGAGAGATTCACCTCCATGCGAAGATGCCCCTTTTCCATATCGGCATCCGATACGCCAAGCGTACGGAGAAGCAATTGGAATTCGCGACCAAAGTCACCCGCCTCTTTTGCAGAATGAATCACCGGCTCAGTAACAAGCTCCATGAGTGGAACGCCTGCGCGGTTGAAGTCGACGAGTGAGTGGCTGCCTTCGCCTGCCTGC
>CAZMAP010000064.1:0-2053 GCA_964564385.1 uncultured Candidatus Saccharibacteria bacterium
AATTGGAAACCCCAGATTGCATCGACTATTCTCTTTTTACTCACGTTCGGCACAACACTTTCGTTCGGTATAGGAACACTTCTCGAGAATGCACTCCTACTATCGCTCGCGCTCTATTTTTTCATCATCCACGCGCCCAAAGACTCGTTTGTCTCCACTCGACTCGAAAAGCACTCCGTTGAGATTGTACGAATCGGAACCGGCATCTCTCTCATTGTGCTCGCCTTCACCGAAAAGATTCTCTACCCCGAATTGAGCCTATCGTTCCTCGATGTCCATCACTGGAATTTCATGCAACAGCTTTTTCCGTGGTTCACCAACAACCTCTTCGTCCTCTCCACCGGCTTCGCAGAGATGATCTTCGGCATCTTGTTCATCATGGGATACCTCACGCGCACGACCACGGTCCTCATCGCCATATTCTTTGCACTCTCAGTGGTCACCATGCTTGCCTATTTCAACATGTGGGAAGTAGAAGATTTGGTGGTATACGCGGCAGCGATACTCTTCATCTTCTTTGGTCATGGGAAGACAAAGTTCTTCCACTTTATGTGGCCCAATTCAAAGCTCCAGAGATCTTGATTTAAAAGGAAAACTGTCTAGAAGAAACTGTTGCGGGCATCGTGGGTTCAGTACCAGAGCTGTGAGATACTGTAAGGATAGTTTAGCATCATTTCAGGAGTTGAAATGAGGTGTGTGGGTCGGGGGTCAGTTTCTAACTTTGTACTCCAAAAGGAGGTAAGAATTATTTAGAGGCTTGGCTTGGACGAATTCAAGAGTTTTGACTTTCGAGAGATCGTCTTTTGCATGCAGAGACTCGCCATCCATGAGCGTCGAAGTATCTTTTCCACCGATGAGGGCTGGCGCTACAACAAGTAAAACGCGATCAACCAATCCTTCTCTAACTAAAGTAGCATTGAGTGTTCCGCCAGATTGAATGGTTAGTTTGCTAACTTGGTAATCACTGTGGAGTTTTGCAAACAAATCTTTAAAATCTATATTTTGCTTGTATGAGATGATTTCTACATTCGGATACTTCTCTTTAAGAGCAACAGCAGGATGTGATTGGTTTGTCGTAACAATGAAGAGCTTAGAGGCCTTTTTGGCAAGGTATTCGACGCCGCCAGCTTTTAGGTGCGGTTCGTTATCAATGACAACAAAACTCACAGGCAATTTCTCTGGCTCGTCGGTTTTCTCATTAAATCCGATCTTTGCAAAAACTCTGCCAGTATTCAGCGAGAACAGATCAGTTTGCATTTCCAGATCGTAATATTGCTGCAACCCTTCTTTGAGACCAGGGATATTTTTGTAATCCTGATCAACGTCAAGAGCATCGGTATCTCCAGTTGAGATTTTTCCGTCTACTGACGTGAGCATAAATAATGTTGTTTCTGGTCGATTCATGACTTCATAATGACTTAGATTCAGACCTTTGTGTAGCGAAAGTACTCGAGTCGCCTTGCTTACTTAGGCATATGGGTCATGCCGATAACAGGTTCTTAGTGCGGAGATGAGAGGATTCGGTCACAGGTTCCGGCCTGCTGGCCAGACCTGCGACCCCGCCTCGGCCCGCCGGCCTCCGGCTTTCTCATCACTCATTCTCGCGCAATGACGCTTCACTCACCCCGCCACTGGCGGGATTCGTGAATCATTGCGGAGATGAGAGGATTCGAACCTCTGATGGGGTTTCCCCCATGCCACATTTCGAGTGTGGTGCCTTCAACCACTCAGCCACATCTCCAACTACCAACATCGATACTATACCCCCTCTCGCCCTGCCGAAGCTTTAGCGTAGGCGGGTCTCCATCGATTGACGGCCTATTCTAACACTTTTTTGATATCTGCTCCAGAGATGGCTCCTTCGCGCTGAATCTCGAAAGGGCGGTTGATCATCCTAACGATTGTGGAAACTGGACCGCCCTGCAATGTTCCACCGTCTATCCAAAGATCTACCAGCTCAGAATTCTTTCCGAGGCTTTGGTCAACACTTTCGATTGAGTACTCTGGTGGTGTTCCGGTTGCGTTTGCGCTCGTGCTTGTGACAGGGCTTCCT
>CAZMAP010000065.1:0-1942 GCA_964564385.1 uncultured Candidatus Saccharibacteria bacterium
GGCACGTGCAAGCTCCAAACTATATGTTCTATGTGAGTGCAGAATGCCGGCCGTGTTTGAGAAGAACTAGAGATACTATAAATGCATCCCGCGCGCTTGACCAGCCCTAAGCGCCCACTTCGACCGCAGGTTCCTCCGGGGCCATATCTCCAACACTCTCGGCAGGAGTCTCGTTGGGAGGCTCAACGACCACCGGGGCTTCCTCGGCGGGAGGATTCTCTGGCGTCGTGGCATCGACGACCGGTTCATCACCGCCTGGTTCATCGGTAGTCGGTTCGTCAACAACAGGATCACTTGTGGTAGATCCAGAAGCCGAAACAGCACCCGAGCCGTCACCGTTTGGTTCATCCAAAGGTTGCGTGTCACACGCACCCGCCCGGGTCACCGTGGCACCGTTGTGCACCGACAACCAATACGGTTCGCCCGTTACATCATCAAAAAGCGTGATCCCCGATGGTTCCTCAGCACTTCCCACGGTAAGTCGGTCAACAACCGCATCAACAAAGCGTGCCACACCACCAGAAATTGATTGTCCCGCCGACGCGAGGAGCACATCAACCTTATCAGAGAGCTCCTGCACCGCCTTAATGAGAAGCGCAACGAGGTTGTCATACGACACCGATTCGGGCTTTCCGTCCTCATCAAATTCAACAACCTCCGGAACAATCTGAGCAACCTCTTCGGCAATAAGTCCGATATGTGTGGAACCATCCGGCGTAATCTCTCTCTTATAGGTGAAATTGACGGGGCGCAGTGCCTTTACTTCATCAAGCCCATAGGCAAGATCGACGATGTTCTCTTTGAAACGCTCCGACGACGCACCACAGTTTGCCCCGCCATTCGTTACTTCATACGTCACCGGGTCGATACAAAGATAGTTGTCACTCCCAGCTTCAGCAGAGAGCGTGCTCGAAAAACCAACAGTGCCAACGGTCGAGAAGTTGCGCCATGGAGACGTGGTGCCAACACCGACATTACCAGTGTTAAGAATTGTTATACGTTCTGCACCACCCGCACGAATTCCAAATGGGATATTCGCAGCACCACCCGTACCAATAAAAGCGTGATTGCCTTGGTAGTAATTTACGTCATTTGAAGCATTGTTCCACAAGCCCCAGTTGAGAGTGCCGACCGGTGTTTTTATCTGCGCATACAGATCAGTTGCTGTCGTGCTTGCAATTTGGAATATAACTTCGGGGGAAGTAGTACCGATACCCACTTTTCCATTTTGTAACACGGTCAAACCAGACGACCCTGCAACAGACATGCCACCCGCAAACGTGCTCGTCGCCGTTGTTGATGTTGCAGAGAGATAGTCCGCCATAAGCGCACCACCACCAGAAGAACCGTTTGTAACACCGAGGATTCCGGCAGAGATACGGGAGAGGCCGGTATCTACTGTTCCCAATGCTCCGTCTGTACTGTCTGACCACAAGAGGCTACTTCCATTCGAAAGCCCCATATCAGATCCGTAAAAAAAGTTGAGAATCCTACCGACCGAATCCCCTTGCGAAATACTCAAATAGCCAGTACTTGCAGATCCAAACGTCGCAAGAGAATAGTACGGGGCAGAAACATTACTATGTCGAACACTCAATAATCCACCCACATTGATATCTCCGTCTTCGCTCACGGTCACGCTTCCCGCCGTTGCGGCAGAACCATCAAGAACGAGATCCCGAGTGATGATGTGGCCACCCATTGCACACCAGTGTTTGTTGATTGAAGAACCATGCCATTTACCCCCTTACTCCCCGTACTGTCCGCAAAAGAACCCGCAGTATACAAAACACCCGCAAACGTGCTCGTCGCCGTTGTTAATGTTGCATTAAATGATTCAGCCACAACCGGACCAACAACAGACAATTTTGCATACGGGGACGTAGTACCGATGCCGACGTTGCCTGTTCCTGCCGGGGAAAGAATGATATGCAGATTATCC
>CAZMAP010000066.1:0-1934 GCA_964564385.1 uncultured Candidatus Saccharibacteria bacterium
GGGCCACCGTTTTGATGAGGAATCAGTCCAAAAAGAGTCAAAGGCCGTCCCGTTTGAGATTGTTCGTGCAGATGACGGCGGTGCAGCCGTAAAAATGAACGACAAGCTCTACCGTCCCGAGGAAGTCTCAGCAATGATCTTGGGCAAACTCAAGGCCGACGCAGAAGCAAAGCTCGGTGAGACCATCACCAAGGCGGTCATCACTGTTCCTGCATATTTCAATGATTCACAGCGCAAGGCTACCAAGGACGCCGGCAAGATCGCAGGACTCGAGGTTGAACGCATCATCAACGAACCAACTGCCGCAGCGCTTGCATACGGATTCAACAAAAAGACCAACGAAAAAATCGTTGTCTTCGACTTTGGTGGTGGCACGTTCGACATCTCGGTCTTGGAAGTGAGCGCAGCTGATGATGACAAGAGCATCGAGGTCAAAGCGACCGGCGGTGACAGCCACCTTGGTGGACGCGACATCGACCAGCAGATCATCAAGTACATTCTTGCTGAATACAAAAAGGAGAGCGGCCTCGACATCTCAAACGACGCACTCGCGCTCCAGCGTCTCGACGAAGCAGCTGAAAAGGCAAAGATTGAGCTTTCAACAACCAACGAGACAGAAATCAACCTCCCGTTCATCACATCAAGCGCAGCAGGTCCTCAGCACTTGGTCATGAAGCTCTCACGCGCAACGCTCGAGAATATTGCCAAGGAATACATCGATCGTGCCATCACCATCACGAAGCAGGTCATGGGCGACTCATCGTTTAGCATGAGCGAAATCAACGAAGTTGTGCTCGTTGGTGGTCAGACGCGCATGCCCGCTATCCAAGCGGCAGTCAAAGAGCTCTTTGGCAAAGAACCAAACCGCTCCATCAACCCCGATGAAGTCGTGGCGCTCGGTGCAGCAATCCAAGGAGGTATCCTCCAGGGTGACGTGCGCGACGTGCTTCTCCTCGATGTCACACCACTTTCATTGGGTATCGAAACCCTTGGTGGTGTCGCAACAAAACTCATCGACAAGAACACCACGATTCCCGCAAGCAAGTCACAGACATTCTCGACAGCGGCCGACAACCAAACATCTGTCGAGATTCACGTCGTCCAAGGCGAACGCCCAATGGCAGCCGACAACCGTACGCTCGGCCGCTTTGTCCTCGACGGCATCCCGCCTGCGCCTCGCGGCACTCCGCAGGTCGAAGTCTCGTTTGACCTCGATGCCAACGGCATCCTCACTGTCAAAGCAAAGGACAAGACATCGGGCAAAGAGCAGTCTGTCCGTATCGAGGGAAGCTCAACACTCTCGGAAGCCGAGATCAATCGCATGAAGACCGAAGCAGAAACGCACGCGGCTGATGACCTCAAGAAAAAGGAAATGGTTGATGCACGTAACACAAGCGAGCAGTTGATTCACGTTGCCGAAAAAGCGCTTGCTGACGCAGGAGACAAAGTTCCTGCTGATGTACGAGGTAGCATCGAAGCCAAGATCAATGACGTAAAGACCGCACAGGCAGGATCTGATATCGAATCCCTCAAGAAAACATCTGACGCGCTCTCAGCAGAGATGCAAAAGATAGGGGAGGCGATGCAGAAAGCCAATGCTTCAGAACCAGCACCCGATGCTGCTCAGCCAAACACCGAAGAAAAGCCTCCTGAAGGCGAAGCTACGCAGGGTTAATCAATAATCCAACAATATGAAAACACCCACGCCTCTCCGCAACGCACTCTTTGCGGCGCTCTATATCGCTGGGATCGTTTCGCTCATCAGTTTCTTCGAATCGACGTTCGGAAATATGCCAGATACGATCATGGCTCCTATGGTCATGCTCTCCCTCCTCGTGCTCTCAGCAGCGCTCATGGGTTATCTGTTCGTTGGCGAACCGCTCCGCATGTACATCGATGGACAGAAAAAGGAAGCACTTACATTCTTTTGGAAG
>CAZMAP010000067.1:0-1713 GCA_964564385.1 uncultured Candidatus Saccharibacteria bacterium
GTACTACCACTATACTACGGCCCGATGCGAGACCCAGAATAGCACGAAGTACTATCCCCGACGAACAAATGATATCCATCAAAACCCGACCCGGCACGAAGAGCAGAATAGCACACCAAAGCCATCTTTGTGGAGATACCGCACCAAAACCTCACCGCAAAGATTTTTGGTATGACATCAGACTCAAAGCACATCAACAATCGTGAGTGTGCGCTTACCAACAATGATTGTCTCCCCACTTTTTCTGCCAAGAAACATCGATCCAAGAGGTGTGTGCGGCGTGATGACAGTAACAGGCCCTTCGGAACATTCAACTGTGATTGCTCCACCACCAGGAAGAAGAAAGTACCGGTGAGTCCCCTGTTCATCCTCCACTACAACAAGTGAACCAAGTGTCACTTCGGTATTCTGACCGAGCGCGAGCATTTGTGTAGAAGTATATTCTTGCTCCATGGTTTCAATGGACTCCTTTTGACCAGCAGCCTGGCGACCATAAAGGTTCTTATCGGTATCTGAATGTGACTGCATCGCTCCAGGGGCATCATTGGCCCTTCTGAGAATCTCTGCCAATTGATGTCTTGAGCCTTCGATACGACTACGAATCTCGTCTAAAACCAACCGCACTAAAGATTGTTTATCCATACTTGTGAAATTACACTACGCGTTCCTCTCAACCCTTGCAAGCTATTGCGTCGAGCGTTTTTGCGAGTGTTTCCTCAGCCACATTGCAATGGTTTGTATATCAAGCTTTTCTGATATCACACGAAGCGCAAATGTTTCGATCTCGCCCTTTTGAGCATTAAAAGAAAAGTCGTTGTCTTCCAAAAAGATACCCGCCGTCGTCATGGCGGTTCGTTTGTTTCCATCAACAAAAGGGTGTGTTGCGATGATATTGCGAATACAGACAGCGGCTTTTTCATAAACCGTCGGATGGAGTTCCTTACCGAACACATTTTGTTCGGGCAACGCCACCAATGCCAAAAGTCCCGCCCTATCACGCAGGCCATGACTTCCACCGGTCTCACTCACAACAAAAGCGTGAATCTGAAGAATATCTTCTGCTGATAAATAGATGATATTCATGGGTACTATTTATCAGCCAAGGCTTTGAGGTCATCCTTATACCGCTCAACAAAGTCTGCAGTAAGATGTGCAACTCGATCTCTCCGACTCTCTTCGATTTTCTCTTTTGGACGAACGACCACCGACGCATCTCCGCGCGAGCGCTCGATTTCGACTTCACCACCCACAGAAACTCCCAATGCATCAAGAACGCTCTGTGAAAGCGTGATGGCCGCCGAGTTCCCTACTTTGATTACCTTTTGTGCCATATGTTTATGTTATAACCAAGTTATAATGTTATAACAAAATTATAACCACACTAGATTCAAAGTCAATTTCTAGAAGATCTTCCCGAGCATCTCTACCCTCCCCATCCTTTTCTTATAATCAATCCTCACCGTCACCAAATCGACCTGAAACGGGGTTTCACAAGAAACACGCCTCTCGTCCATATATGTTTGGATAGCTCGAGAAAAACGCCGTATCTTGTGGTAATGCATGTTTTCCTCAGGTCTAATATTTTCACGTGAAACACCTCCCATACTCGTTACACATGAAACCGTCTTTACCTCCACAAAGTGAATGACCCTCAAAACCTCCTTATATCGTGGTTTCACAAGAAACATCTTCGATTTAGAGCCATTTTCTAGC